>QHSQ01000289.1 GCA_003221615.1 Candidatus Rokuibacteriota bacterium
CCGCACCCGCGAGATGCACCGCATCGCCGAGGAAGGGATCGCGGCCCACTGGCTCTACAAGGAGCGCAAGGCGGGCAAGGCGGGCAAGGACAAGCTCGACGAGTCGCTCGTGTGGCTGCGCCAGCTGATCGAGACACAGCAGGACACCAAGGACCCGCGGGAGTTCATGGACACCGTGCGGGTCGATCTCTTCCCGGACGAGGTGTACGTCTTCACGCCCAAGGGCGACGTCAAGGCGCTTCCGGAAGGCGCGACGCCGCTCGACTTCGCCTACGCCGTGCACACGAAGGTCGGTGAGCACTGCGTCGGCGCAAAGGTGAACGCCAAGCTCGTTCCGCTCCGGTTCACGTTGCGGCAGGGCGACATCGTCGAGATCGTGACCTCGCCGAACCAGCACCCGAGCCGCGACTGGCTGAAGATCGTCAAGTCGACCCGGGCGCGGGCGAAGATCAACCAGTGGCTCAAGGTCGAGGAGCGCGCGCGCTCGATCGAGCTCGGCCGGGAGATGTTCGAGCGCGAGGCGCGGAAATATCGCCTGAATCCGACCGCGTTGCTCGGCGGCGACGAGATCAAGAAGGCCGCGGCCGATTTCGGCTTCGCCGGGCCCGACGATCTGCTGGCGGCGCTCGGCTACGGCAAGAGCTCGGTTCACCAGGTCTTGAACAAGCTGGCGCCCAACGCGCTCCTGGAGACGCCCGAGAAACCCAAGCCGTCGGCGACGCGTCCGGCGCCGGTCGATGGCGTGCGCATCCGCGGCGTCGACGACCTGCTGGTGCGGTTCGCGCGCTGCTGCAACCCGTTGCCGGGCGATCCGATCGTCGGCTTCATCACGCGCGGTCGCGGGCTCACCGTGCACGCCCGCGATTGCCTGACGGTCGCCAAGAGCGTGCTCGACCGCGAGCGGCTCATCGACGTCGAGTGGGACGTCGAGGAGCCGGGCAAGCGGCCCGTCCGCATCGCGGTCTACATCGGCAAGGATCGGCCCGGGCTCCTCTCGGAGATCACCGGCGCCATCTCGGCCCGCAACGGCAACATCACGAAGGCCGAGGTGACCGTGACCGACGATCGGCGCGGGATCAACAACTTCGTCGTCGAGGTCGCCGACCTCCGGCAGCTCCAGGACATCATCGCCGCCATCCGCGACGTCAGAGACGTCATCAACGTCGAGCGCGTCCGAGGGCTCTAGTGTCCGCCGCGGCCCGAGTTGCCGCGCGGTCCGCGCACCGCCGTCCATGACGCGGCGACAGTTCGAGGCGCTGGTCGAGAAGGCCCTGCGACGCCTGCCCAAGCAGTTCAAGAGCAAGATCGCGAACATCGCCGTGGTCGTCGAGGACTGGGCCGACGACGAGACCCTCGCCGATGTCGGGATCGAGCCGCCCGATACGCTCTACGGGCTCTACCGCGGAATCGACCTCACGCGCCGCGATTCGGGATACGGCAACGTCCTGCCCGACACGATCACGATCTATCAGGGGCCGATCGAGGAAGACTGCGCCGACGAGGCCGAGATGGCCGAGCTGGTGCGCGACACGGTCGTACACGAGCTCGGTCATTACTTCGGCCTCGACGACGAGACCATGGAGCACATTGAGGGTTCCGAGCCCTAGGGACCATGTAGCAATCTCCCGCGGCCGCCGTCTCGTCGAGGCCCTCGCGGCGGTCGCCCCCCGCTACGCTCCCGACGATCAGCAGCGAAAGCGCGCGCTCCTCACCGAGCTCGAGGGCTGCGCAATCCGTCAGGCCGGGCCCCTCCTTCGTCTGCACGAGACGCTCTGCTTTCTCCAGGCGTATCCCGATGACGCGAAGACTCTGGAGCTCGTCGATCGCGCGCTGGAGGCATTCGCGGCCCGCGTGGAAAGGCTCGGGCCCCCGGCGCGACGGCGGCTGCACGATTCCGGCGTCACGGACACCACGCTCGACTATCCCTTCGGGTTCCCGATGGCCCGCTGGCTCGCCGCGCGGTTTCCGCGCCAGAGCGACGTCGCCTGGGCGGCGTTCACAGACGAGGATCGGTTGGACGAGACGCTCTCGCTGCTCGCGACCACCGCGGAGGGCGACGCCTTCAGCGAAGGTGGGATGGGCTGGCGGCAGTGGCTTCAAGTCGCCAAGGGCGGCCGGCGCCTCACCGATCTGCAGCTTCTCCTCGAGGTGTTCGCGCGCGCGCGACTTCCCGAGGAGACGCGCGACTGGCTCTTCGAGAGCGTGGGCCTTCCGATCCTCTGGCGCCCGCGGGGCGCCGGCGGCTCGCGAACGCTCGCGCGGACCTCGTCGGATCGCCCGTTCTTCCACGACGAAGGGCTCGAGCGTGGCCGGGTCGACCTCGTCGAAGTGCTCCAGCAGCCCCTGCGGCTCACGCGAGCGTCGAGGCCGCTGGCCGAGGCGATGATCGACGCCGCCCGGGTGGCGATGGCGACGCGCCAGCGGGAGCTCCACGCGTTCTCGTATCCGAACGCCGACGACGTTCTGATCGGCGACGCCGGACGCGGGCTCCGGCTCGTCTTCATCGGAATCCAGCCCGATTTCCGGCTGCCGCTCGAGGGGTACTACGGCTTCCTGGTGCTGAAGAACGGGGTGCCGGTGAGCTACGGCGGCGGCTGGGAGCTGTTCGGCACGCTCGATTTCGCCGTCAACATCTTCGCGTCGTTTCGCCAGGGCGAGTCGGCGTATCTCGCGACGCAGCTCCTCCGCGCCTACCGGTCGATCTTCGGGATGCGGACGATCGTGATCGACCGCTATCAGCTCGGCCACGAGAGCACCGAGGCGCTCCGCTCGGGCTCGTTCTACTTCTATCACCGCCTCGGGTTTCGTCCGCGCGACCCGGAGGTCGTCCGTACGCTCGGGCAAGAGCGGGCGAAGATCGCCGCGGATTCCAGCTACCGCTCGCCGATCCCGACCCTCAAACGTTTGGCCGCGGCCGAGGTGTTCCTGACGTTACCGGGCGGTCACGCCGCGCC
Source organism: Candidatus Rokuibacteriota bacterium (assembly GCA_003221615.1). Lineage (GTDB taxonomy): Bacteria > Methylomirabilota > Methylomirabilia > Rokubacteriales > CSP1-6 > AR31. The sequence continues at coordinate 2,955 of QHSQ01000289.1, forward strand.
CGAGCGACGCCTGCGCGCGACCGACGTTTCGGCGCTGGTCGCGCGGTACGTCGCGCGAGCGTTCGGCGGCGACCGGGCCAGGGCCACGCGCGACTCCGCCGAGCGCGTTGCCCGAGCGCTCGGCGCATCGGGGCGCGCCGCGTGGCCGGCTGCTGAGCGGCGCGCCTTCGAGCATATGTCGCTGGTCGCCGCGCTCATCCCGGACCTTGCGGCATGGTCACCCGCCGACCGCCGAGCGCTGCTCGCCGTCATGCGGGCCAAGGGGAGTGGAAGCGAAATGGACTACGCGCGACGGCTTGATGCCCACCGTCGTTTGCGTCAGATCCTCGAGACGCTGGCGCACCCATAGACTTCGCGGTATCACCGCGGCGCTCTTCTAGCTCTGAGTTGTAAAGTTTTCGCTTGACAGGCACTTTCAATAGTCCGTATGGTTTCAGCAGATGCTGAAATGGTCGGAGCAAGAGAAACATGCTGAAATCCGAGGAGGTTCGGCGACAGGTAGCCCAGCGACTGAGGGAGCTCCTCCCGCGAGCGAAAGGCTGGGAGGAGAGCGCCGACACCAAAGTTGGCGGGCAAGTCGCGGATTTGCTAACGCGATTCCAGCTGGCTGGCCAGGAGCACACGTTGGTCGTTGAAGTGACTCCGCTCGGACAGCCTCGTCAGATCCGGGCGGCCGTTACGCGATTGAACGACATCCGGAGGGAGCTCCCCGGCGCCTACCCGGTGGCAGGCGCGGTCTACATCGGCCCCCAGAGCGCACGCATCCTCAAGAGCAACAACCTCGGATTCGTCGATCTGTCGGGTAACTGCTACCTCGCGTTCGAGAACGTCCTGATCGAGAAGGAAGGCAAGCGGAACGTCCGGCCCTCGACGCGGCCCCTGCGCTCGCTCTTCGCGCCGCGCGCCACGCGCGTCGTGCGCGTGCTGCTGGTCGAGCCCGGGCGGGCGTGGCGCCTGGAAGAGCTCGGGCGGGCGGCCGAGGTGAGCCTCGGCCACTCCCACAACGTCATCAAGCGGCTCGAGGAGCTCGCGTGGGTGGAGCGCGACGACAGCCAGCGCTTTCGCCTGTCGAAGCCGGCCGACCTGCTCGAAGCGTGGTGTGAGTCGTATAGCTATCACGCGAACGAGCGCGCCTCGTATCTCGCTCCCGAGCGCGTCACGCGGAAGTTCATGGCCGAGATCGCGCGCGTCGCGGGCGCCGAAGGGCGCCGGTACGCGTTCACCTTGAACGCCGGCGCCGCGCTGCTGGCCCCGAGTCTGAGATCGCCGGCCGTGCACTGCTACCTCGAAGGAGATCCCGCGCCGGCCGCGCGGGCGCTCGGCTTGCGGCCCGCCGCCGAAGCGGACGGCGCGCTGCACTTCTTCGCGCCGTACGACCTCGGTGTGTTCTACGGCGCCTTCGAGAAGGGCGGGCTCAAGGTCGTGTCGCTCCCACAGCTCTACGCCGATCTCATTCACTACGAGCGCCGCGGGCGCGAGCAGGCCGAACACCTGCGGCGCGAAGCGATGGGCTACTGAACGATCGCGGAAGGAGGTGATCTGATGGCGAAGAAGAAGGCGACGAAGAAAAAGAAGGGCAAGTAGATCGTCGACGGCAACACCGAGCTTCGACATGGAAGGAGGTGAGACGCTCGATGAAGAAGAAGGCCAAGAAGAAGAAGAAGTAGTAACGCGGTTGCGCCGGTGGGGGGTGGCGGCCTCCCACCATTGATCATTCGGGAGGGGGCTAACGCCCCCTCCCGTCTGGTGCTTAAATGACCTTCGTGACCTTCCCCGCCTTGAGGCAGCGGGTGCACACGCGCACGCGTCGAGGCTTTCCGGCCATCATGGCGCGCATCGAGACCAGATTCGGAAGCCACCGCCGCGCGGTCAGCTTGTGAGCATGGCTGATCGTATTGCCGACGGAGGGGCCTTTTCCGCAGACGTCACAGCGCTGAGCCATTTGTGCTCCCTAGAGTCGAGTTTCAGAGGACCGAGCCGAGGGCACTGTATAGCACAGGGACGATCATGACGCAAACCGACGCGGCGCCGGATCTGCGGACGCCGCTTCAGTTCATCAAGGGCGTCGGCCCGCAGCGCGCGAGCCAGCTCGAGCGCAAGGGGCTTCGGACCGTCGAGGACGCGCTCTTCTTCGTCCCGCTCCGCCACGAGGACCGCACGCGGCTGACCCCGTTCCGCTCGCTGGTGCCCGGCCAGGCCGCGACGTGCTCGGGCGTGATCGTCGGGGTGAGCCCGCCGCCGCCCGGACGCTCGCGGGTGCCCTTCACGGTGATGCTGCGCGACTCGAGCGGCTACGCCACCGCGAGCTGGTTCGGCTGGCGGTATCTCTCGCGCGTGCTCAAGCGCGGCCAGCAGCTCGTCCTGCACGGTCGTGTCGGGCGCTACAAGGGCGCGATCGTCATCCAGCAGCCGGACTACGAGATCGTCGAGAACGGCGAGGACGAGCGTCTGCACACCGGCCGGCTCGTGCCGGTGTACTCGCTCACGGAAGGGCTGCCCCAGCGCGCGCTCCGCGCCCTCATGTGGCGGCTCGTCGAATCCTACAGCGCCGAGGTGGACGAGGTGCTGCCGGAGGGTGTGCGCACCCGCCGGGGCCTCGTCGGCCTGGCGCAGGCGATCAAGGACGCGCATTTCCCTCAGACCGACTCGGCGCTGGCGGCGGCCCGCCGTCGGCTCTCGTTCGACGAAGGGTTGCTCCTGCAGCTGGGGCTCGCGATCCTGCGTTCGCGTGTCGCTCGCGCGCGCGGGCTCGCGCTCAACCCGCGCGGTGATCTGGTCGCGCGGTTGCGCGCGCGGCTGCCCTGGAAGCTGACCGGCGCTCAGGAGCGCGTGTGGGAGGAGATCCGGCGCGACATGGCCGAGCCGCACCCGATGCATCGGCTCCTTCAGGGCGACGTCGGCTCGGGCAAGACGATCGTGGCGGCCCTGGGCGTGCTGACCGCGATCGAGGCCGGGTATCAGGCTGCGGTCATGGCACCGACCGAGATCCTGGCCGAGCAGCACTTCATGACGTTCCGCCAGCTGCTCGAGCCGCTCGGCGTGCGCCTGACGCTCCTGACCTCGTCGGTCAAGCCGCGCGAGCGGGCGGCGCGCCGCGCGGTCCTGGCGGCGGGCGAGATCGAGTGCGTCGTGGGCACCCACGCGCTCGTCCAGGAAGGTGTCGACTTCCGCCGTCTCGGGCTCGTGGTGGTGGACGAGCAACACCGGTTCGGGGTGGAGCAGCGCGCGCGGCTGCGCGGAAAGGGCGAGCACCCCGATCTGCTGGTGATGACGGCGACGCCGATTCCCCGCACGCTGGCCCTCACGATTTACGGCGATCTGGACGTGTCGGTCCTCGACGAGCTGCCGCCGGGTCGACGCCCGATCGTCACCGTCGCGCGTCCCGAGGGCAAGCGCCGCGCGATCTACAGGTTCTTGCGAGAGCAGGTCGCCGGCGGCCGCCAGATCTACGTCGTCTACCCGCTGGTCGAGGAGTCCGAGGCGCTCGACCTCAAGGCGGCGACGGACATGGCGCGCCATCTCGCGGACGAAATTTTTCCCGATCTGGTGGTTGGTCTGCTTCACGGGCGCCTGGGCTTCGACGAGAAGGACGCGATCATGCAGCGCTTCAAGGCCGGGGAGATCCACGTGCTGGTCTCCACGACCGTGATCGAGGTGGGCATCGACGTGCCGAACGCCTCGGTCATGCTGATCGAGCACGCCGAGCGCTTCGGTCTCTCGCAGCTGCACCAGCTTCGCGGGCGCGTCGGCCGCGGGGAGTGGAAATCCTACTGCATCCTGCTGACGTCCGGGCGTCTCACCGAGGAAGCGCAGCGCCGGATCGACGCGATGACGTCGACCAACGACGGCTTCCGCATCGCCGAGGTCGACCTCGAGCTGCGCGGCCCCGGCGAGTTCTTCGGCACGCGCCAGTCGGGGCTCCCCGAGTTCCAGGCGGCGGATCTGCTGCGCGACACCAGCCTGCTCGAGGAGGCGCGCCGCGAGGCGAGCGCCATCGTCGCGCGCGATCGCGAGCTGTCCGAGCCGGCACACCGCGCGCTGCGCGCGGCGCTCCTGGCGCGCTGGCGAGGCAAGCTCGCGCTGGCGACCGCCGGCTAATAACGCGCGTCATCGTATATAATAAATATATATTGACACCGGCGGCCGAAGGGTCCAGCGTGTCGATAGTCGAGTCGTTGACGTGCCTTCCGGGTGGGGAACCTCGAGGGCACGCCGGCTGAACGCTGCGACCGGATGTCGCGAGGTGCAGTGAGGTGCACCCCCCGCTCCCCTGACGGTCTTCTCAGGCCGCCCGCTCGGTAGCTCTCCGAACGTCCTGAATCGCCCCGGCAGGTCTCGCTGCCACGGCTCGGCCCTGGGTCGACCTCCCAGGCTGGGGAAAGGCGAGAGCACATGCCCGGTCCAGCGTCGGGGACATCGGTGGCGATCTTCAACTCCCATGCGGAGTTCATCGACGGCCTCCGCGAGGCCCTCGAGCGCGAAGGGCTGACGAGCGTGACCGCGCTCCTGGCCGAGATTCAGGACGGCACGCTCGATCTCGTCGCCTTCCTGGAGGCGCACGACCCCCGGGTGATCGTCTACGACCTCCCCCGTCCCTACGAGAGGCACTGGAACTTCCTGCGCCTGCTGAAGCAGACCCACGGTCTGCGAAAGAGCGCCTGGATCCTCACCACCACCGACAAGAAGGCTCTGGACGCGGCTGTGGGAGCTTCGGGCGTGATCGAGGTCATTTTCGGCGAGCCCTACGGAGTCCGCGAGGTCGTAGGAGCGGTGCGCCACGCGCTGTCAGACGGCCGGCCGCTCAAGGCTGAGGAGTGACGCCATGAGTGTGAACCTTTCTTCGCCTGATCGCGTGTACCTGGGGGGCGTGCGAGTGCTCCTGGTCGACGACTCCCCATACATCCGCGCGGTGGTCACCTCGATGCTCGAGGACTACGGCGCCACCGTGACCGCGGTCGGGACGGCCGACGCGGCGCTGGAGGTGCTCGAGCGCGAGCGCCCCGAGGTCCTCCTGAGCGCGCTGGCGATGCCCGACAAGGGCGGCTACTGGCTCATCGGCAAGGTTCGCGGCCTGCCGCCCGAGCGCGGGGGTGCGACGCCGGCCGCCGCTCTCACGGGGTTCACCGGTCCCGAGCATCGGGCCAGCATCTTGCGCGCGGGGTACCAGTACCACATCGAGAAGCCGGTCACTTCGCGCAACCTCTCCGGGGTCGTCGCGCTCCTAGCCCTGAAGACTTCGTCTCCTCCGCAGAGCTGACCCGGGCATCACCGTCGCGCGGCAGGTCCCACCGAGGACTCGGCCCCGCTGTGGTACCTTCCCCGCGTCATGACGCGAAAACGAAGCCCCTCGGTCGATCCCGCTACCCGGTCCGCGTGCGCGTGATCGCCGGAGCGCTGAAGGGGCGGCGCCTGGTGACGCCGCGGGGCGCCACGACGCGGCCGACAGCCGATCAGGTGCGGACCGCGTTGATGGATACGCTGGGGCCCTGGTTGCCCGATGCGCGCGTGCTCGATCTGTTCGCCGGCGCGGGCGGCGTCGGCCTCGAGGCGCTCTCGCGCGGGGCGGCGCACGTCACCTTCGTGGAGCGCGATCCGCGGGCCCTGGATGCCCTCGTCGAGAACATCCGGACGCTCGACCTCGAGCCCCGGACGCACGTCGCCCGCGGTGACGTCGCGCGGCAGCTCGCGCGGCTCGCCGGCGAGGGGCGACGGTTCGAGATCGTCTTCCTCGACCCGCCGTACGCCACGGACGACGCCGAGCGCGCGCTCGCGACGCTGGGCGGGGGCGCGCTGCTCGTGTCGGAGGGGCTTGTCATCGCGCAGCACCTGACCAAGCGGCGCCCCCAGGAATACGGCCTGTTGCGCGCCTTTCGCGACCGTCGTTTCGGGGAGACGACCTTGACTTTCTTTCGAGCCGAAGGGTAGCCTACCGCCGTGGCCAAGCGCGCGGTGTATCCAGGCATGTTCGACCCGGTGCACAACGGCCACGTCGACGTCATCCAGCGGAGCCTGCAGATCTTCGACGAGCTCATCGTCGCGGTCGTCGCCAATCCGTCGAAGCAGCCGCTCTTCTCGGTGAAGGAGCGGCTCGAGATGATCGACGAGGCCACCTCGGAGCTCAGCAACTTTCGCATCGTCGCCTTCGACGGTCTCCTGATCGATCTGGTCGCGCGCGAGCGCGCCGATTGCATCGTGCGGGGGATCCGCGCCGTCTCCGATTTCGAGTACGAGTTCCAGATGGCGCTGATGAACCGCAAGCTCCGCAGCACCGTCGAGACCGTCTTTTTGATGCCGCACGAGAAGTACACGTACATCTCGTCGCGCCTGATCAAGGAAGTCGCCAGCTTCGGCACGTCGGTAGCCGGCATGGTGCCGCCGATCGCCGAGAAGCGACTGACCGAGAAGTACCCTCCCAAGTAACCCGGCGGTCTGCCGCCGAAGGAGCCAACCCGTGCTGGCCGATCGCCTGAAGACGCTTGCCCCCTCGTCAACGCTCGCCGTACAGGCGAAAGCGCGCGAGCTGCGCCGTCGCGGCGTCGACGTGATCACGTTCGGCGCGGGCGAACCCGACTTCGACACGCCCGAGCGGATCAAGGATGCGGCGATCCAGGCGATGCGGCAGGGCCACACCAAGTACACCGAGGTCGGCGGCGTCCCCGAGCTGCGGGCCGCGGTGTGCGGCAAGTTCAAGCGCGACAACGGCCTCGACTACGAGCCGGCGGACGTGCTGATCTCGTGCGGCGCCAAGCACACGCTGTTCAACATGGTCGTGGCCATGCTGAATCCCGGCGACGAGGTGCTCGTGCCGAGCCCGTTCTGGGTGTCGTATCCCGAGCAGGCGCGGCTGGTCGGCGCGGTGCCGGTCGCCGTGCCGACGCGGGAGGCGACGGGCTTCGATCTCGATCCCGAGCGGCTGCGCGCGGCCGTCACGCCGCGAACGAAGGCGATCATCCTCAATAGCCCCAACAACCCGACCGGCGCGGTGTTTTCCCCCGCGGCGCTGGCCGCGGTCGCCGAGCTCGCCGTCGAGCGGAAGCTGTTCGTCGTCTCCGACGAGTGCTACGAGGCGCTCACCTTCGAGGGCCGGCACGTGTCGATCGCGTCCCTCGGCCCGGAGATCAAGGCGCGCACGCTCACCATCAATACGTGCTCGAAGGCGTACGCGATGACCGGCTGGAGGATCGGCTTCGCCGCGGGCCCGCGCGATCTCATCCGCGCGATGACCGACGTGCAGAGCCAGGTCACGTCGAACCCGTCATCGATCGCCCAGTGGGCCGCCATCGAGGCCCTGGTCGGCCCCCAGGACGAAGTCGCGAAGATGGCCGGCGAGTTCGACCGCCGCCGGCGCCTCATCGTACAGGGTCTCAACACGCTCCCCGGCGTGTCCTGCGTCATGCCGAAGGGGGCGTTCTACGCGTTCGCGAACGTCTCCGGAATGTTCGGGCGTCAGTGGAAGGCGGCCGAGGGCACGAAAACGATCAAGGGTTCCCTCGACGCCACCGCGTTCTTCCTCGAAGAGGCGAAGGTGGCCGTCGTGCCAGGCGTCGACTTCGGCTCCGACGATCACGTGCGCCTGTCGTACGCGACCAGCGAGGCGCTCATCACCGAAGGGCTGACGCGGATGGCGGCGGCGCTGGCGCGTCTGGCGTGATCGCTCGACCGCGCCTTGACTCCGCGCGACATTCTCGAGTAAGGAGAGCTACCGATGAAGCTTGAGGGCTCGTACGAGGTGAAGGCGCCCCGCGAGAAG
>QHSQ01000290.1 GCA_003221615.1 Candidatus Rokuibacteriota bacterium
CGCCAGCCGGAAGGTCGATTGATTGTGTCTCATGACAAGGATTCGCCGGGAGATCGATGGGAACAATCGGTGAAGTTCCCCGATCGTGCCAGGAGAATCCCTGCGTGACCGGGACCGGGAGGATAGCTCCGGAGGGCCCGAGCCTCCTGCGGTCGGCAGCGGCGGCACGCTCACGATCATCGGCTGACGACGAGGTATACTCGGCCCGCGAACATGACCCGACATTTTGGCGTTCTGATTCCTTCCACGAACACGACGGTCGAGATGGAATGCCGGCTCTTGCCGGCGACCTACCAGGCGCATGTCGGACGCCTCATGTCGAGTGGCGCGGGCAGTTTCTCGCCGAGCCGCGATGAGGACATCCACCATCAGGCGCGCCTGTTGGGAACGGCCCGGGTCGAGATGGTGATTCTGGCCCAGACGTCGGCCAGTCTCCATGCCGAGGACTATGACGACGTCGTGACCAAGCGGATGAGTGCCGGGGCCGGCGTTCCGGCGATCACGTCGGCACAGGCGGTCGGCCGCGCCGTTCGGGCCCTTGGAGCGCGCCGCATCGCCATCGTGTCTCCCTATTCGGATGCGGTCAACGAACGGGCCGCCCGCTATTTCAAGACGAAGCACGGGCTCGACACGATCGCGTGCGAAGGCTTTCGCGCGACCGATGCCTATGCGATCGGGCAGCTCGGCCCACAGCACGCCCGTGACGCGTTCGCCCGGATCGATCGGCCGGAGATCGAGGTCTTCGTGGTGCCCGGCGGCAATTTCCCGACGATGCCGTCGATCGCGGCCTGGGAGCAGGAGTTCAAGAAGCCCGTGGTGACCACCAACCAGGCCTCGATCTGGGCGATGCTGCACGCGTTCAACAGCGCCGAGCGCCTGCCAGCCTTCGGCCGCCTGCTTGCAGGGCCGCCGGTCGCCGCCTCATAGGCTCGTCATGGGCTATAGTCGCGCGAGAGCTTGAGGGACCGCCGCTCTACCAATGAGCGTGACGCCAAAGCCGGACGACGGCGAACCGACGGTTGAGATACCAGCCGAGATCGCCCGATGGCTTGCGACCTCGAAGCGCGCGCGGAAGCGCCGGCTGCTGGCGTTCTCTGCCGCGACCGGGATCGTGTTCATCGTGGGGATGGCCGCCGGCTGGTTTTTCTTTCTGCGGAATGAGAAGTCGCTCGCCGTGTCTGGCCAGCCGGCCCGAGAAGTCGCCAGTCCGGAGGTGATGCGGCCGGCCAGCCTGCCCGCGCCCCCGCCGTCTCGCACGCCCGACAAGCCGTCCAGCCCGAGACAGATGTTGAAGGAAATCTTCGAAGGCCGCGATCGTGGGCATTCGGTGACCGCGCTCGTCGCCGGAGGCGCGGTCCGCATCAGCTCCTCCAGGCCGGGCTACGTGTATGTGCTGGCGACCTCGGCCAACGAGTCCGACGCTCCCGTGCTGTATGCGGCGGTGCTGTTCCCCAGGGCGGCGGACGCGAACAATCGCATCGGGCCCGGGCAGACGCTGAAGCTGCCCGACTTGCAGTGGCCCACGAACGCCGAGTTCCTCGCCATCGTTTCCGACGAGCCGCGCGACATCGACGTTCTCGGGCCGCTGGCCGGGAAAGTCATCTGTGCCTCCGCGACCCGGTGTTCTGAGTCCTACGGGGCCGTCGTCTTCTCGCACGATGGCGCTCGCAACCCCGCGCGCAGCCCCGTGACCTCAACGGCCCCGGCCGCTCGGCCGACGTCCAAGGCTTCACGCCGCTGCAGTGATATTTTGGAGCGCGCGTCGCTCGGCGAACCGTTGACCGACGAAGAGCAGACGTTCCTCCGAAGGGACTGCCGATGATGATTCGCGGGCGAGCGGCCTATGCGAGCATGCTCCTGATCGTCGCCGGATGCGCCAAGGCGCCGCCGCCACCGCCGACACCGACTCCGGTGGTGACCAGCGACACATCCGAGCGGAGCTTCGACGAGGCCGTGAACGTGGCGACCGACGCCCTGGCGGCTCAGCTGCAAAGAGGGCCGGCACCTTCGGTCAAGACGGACGCCAAGCGCGGCGTGGTGATCGACCCGATGGTCGACTCCGTTTCCGGCCAGCAGACCGCGACGACGCATCTGCTCGAGCAACGGGTAGCGGACCGGCTCGCAAGCAACCACCAATTCGAGGTCATGCCCTTCCAGATCGCCAACCTGAGCAAGGCCCAGTACCTGTTGACAGGGACGATGACGCGCATCCCGAGCAGCCAATCGGGGGCGCCTCCGGTGTTCCAGATCAACCTGGCCCTGACGGATCTGCGGGGTGGCAGCGTCGTGGCCCAGGCGTCGTCGCGGGCGCGCGATGAGGGGCTGGATACGAACCCCACACGGTACTATCGCGACAGCCCCGTCGTGGTGAAGGACAAGGTGGTCGATGGCTACATCGCGACCTCTCAGACACCGCCCGGTAGTCCGGCGGACTCGGTCTACTTCGAGCGCGTCGCCACCGCGACCACGATCAGCGAAGCAACCCTCGCATACAACAACGAGAGCTATCAGGATGCCCTCGCTCTCTACCAGACTGCGGCGGCCAGACCCGGAGGCGAGCAGCTGCGGGTGCTCAACGGGATTTACCTCGCCTCGTGGAAGCTCGGCCGCGCGAATGAAGCGGAGGAAGCCTTCGGCAAGGTGGTCGCGCTGGGACTGAGCGGCAACAACCTCGGTGTGAAGTTCCTGTTCAATCCCGGGACAATCAACTTCTGGTCCGACCCGCAAGTCAGCGGGCCGTACGGCTTCTGGTTGCGGCAAATTGCGCGACAGGCGGTGGCGGCAAAGGTGTGTATGAACGTGGTGGGCCACACCAGTCTGACTGGATCAGCGCCGTACAACGACCGTCTCTCTCTGCAGCGCGCCGCCTACATCAAGCAGCGTCTCGACAAGGAGGCGCCAGAGCTTGCCTCGCGTACCAAAGCGTCGGGGTTGGGCTTCCGCGAGAACCTCGTGGGCACGGGAACCGACGATGCGCGCGATGCGCTCGATCGGCGGGTCGAGTTCAAGATCACCGGGTGCTGATCGTGGCGATGCCACGGCTGCTGCCGGTCCTCGTGCTCGTCGCCGTCGGGTCTCTGGGGGGCGTCAGCGCCGCCCCTGATCCGACGTTCACGCGCGACGTCGCTCCGATCTTTCAGCGGCACTGCCAGGAGTGCCATCGCGCGGAGGGAGGTGGGCCGTTCCATCTGATCACCTACGAGCAGGCCTACCGGCGCCGGGAGAAGATTCGCGAGACGACGCGGACACGCACCATGCCCCCGTGGAAGGCGGTGGCCGGCTACGGAGACTTCGTCGGTGTTCGTGGCCTCTCGAAGGAAGAGATCGCCGTCATCGCACGCTGGGTCGAGACCGGCGCGGCAGAGGGTGATCCGGCTGACCTGGCTCCTCCGCCGGTGTTCGAGGCCGCTGCCAGTCGGGGGACACCCGACCTCGTGCTGCGCTCGGAGCCCTTCACGGTTCCCGGCGGCGGCGGCGACATCTACCGCTGCTTCAGCGTGCCCACGCCGTTCACCGAGGATCGCTACTTCATCGTGACCGAGACGGTGCCTGGCAATAGCCGCATCGTGCATCACGTGCTGGCTATGGTGGACGCGAGCGGTGGTTCGGCACACATCCGACCCAGCGACTGGTCTCCCGGCTATCCGTGCTTCGGCGGGCCTCGGGTCAGGATCGACGGCTACCTCGGGGGCTGGGCACCGGGCGCGCGGCCCTGGGTCATGCCGGAGGGGGTGGGCATCCATCTGCCCGCGGGCGCGCGTGTCGTCATCCAGATGCACTACCACAACGCAGGGCCGACGGCGGCGAGCGATCGCACCGAGGTTCGCCTGCACGCGGCCACGACGCCCATCGTCAAGCAGCTCTACTTCGCGCGCGTCGGCTCGTTCAGCTTCACCATTCCCGCGGGAGCTGCGCGCCACGAGATCGAAGCCTCCATGTCCGTGCACCGACCGATGAGCTTGATCGCCATCCATCCGCACATGCATTTGCTCGGACGGGAGATGAAGGTCTGGGCGAAGCTGCCCGACGGGTCGACCCGACCGCTGGTGCAGATCGACGACTGGGACTTCAACTGGCAGGGCTTCTACTTCTACAGAACGCCCGTGGCGCTGCCGCTCGGGGCGTGGATCGAGCTCACGGCGGCGTGGGACAACTCCGCGGGCAATGCACGCAACCCCAATCGGCCGCCGAAGCCCGTGCGCTGGGGTGAGCGGACGGTGGACGAGATGGGCCACGCCGCGATCATCTATACCTTCGACGACGAGAAGATCAACTACCGCCCGCGCTGACGAAACCAGGCAGCAACAACCTCGGTGTGAAGTTCCTGCCCGCCACGTCGGCGCTGGGGCTCGAGCGCAGCTCCATCCGGCGAGATACAATCAGCTCATCCCCACATCCTGGAGGGATGCGATGAGTACAGCGACGACCGTGACTCGGGCGCTGCCGGCTACCACGCAGCGGATCGCCCCGCAGAAGTTTGCCCATATGGTGCTCAAGACCGCGAATTTCGACGCGGTGATCGCCTGGTACGCGACCGTGCTGCAGGCGCGCGTGGCCTTCCGCAACGATTTCATCGCCTTTCTCACCTACGACGACGAGCACCATCGAGTGGCCGTCATCAACAACCCCGGTAGTCCGGCCCCGGATCCAGCCGCCGCCGGCGTGCACCACATCGCCTACACCTACGCCGGCCTGGGCGAGCTCCTGTCGACCTACCGGCGGCTCAAGGCCACCGGCATCGAGCCCGCACGGTGCATCAACCACGGGCCGACGATTTCCATGTACTATCGCGACCCCGACGGCCTGCGCGTGGAGCTGCAGATCGACGTCTTCGCCACCATGGACGAGGCCCACGCGTACCTGACGGGCCCGGACTTCGCCGCGAATCCCATCGGGGTGATCTTCGACCCGGAGCAGTTGATCCGGGACTACGAGGCCGGCCGCGCCTTCGACGACCTGGTGCGGCGCCCGCCGCTCCCGCCCGGCAAGACCCCCATGGACATGCGCGCGGAAATTCCCCGGGTCTGAGGCGCCGCTGGCGATGCGCCTGGCCGGAAAGATCGGGATCGTGACCGCTGCCGCCTCGGGCATGGGACGCGCCGGGGCCCTGCGCTTCGCGCGCGAGGGCGCGCAGGTCGCGGTGGTGGACGTCGACGCCGCAGGAGCGCAGCGCGTGGTAGACGAGATCACCGCGGCGGGCGGCACCGCGCATGGCATTGCCGCGGATCTGACGAAGGACGAGGATTCCCGCCGGATCGTGTGGGACACGGTGCGCCGCTTCAAGGGCCTGGATTTTGTCTGGAACCACGTCGGCCATCCCGGGCCGGCGGCGGTCGAGGGCATCGACATGAACAACTTCGATCTGGCCGTCGACCTCAACCTTCGGACGGTGGTGATCACGACCGAGGCTGCCATTCCCGAGATCCGCGCCCGGGGCGGCGGCAGCCTTCTCTACACCGCGTCCACCTCGGGGCTCGTCGGTTCCGGCTTCAGCCCGGTTTACTCGATGTGCAAGTTCGGGGTGGTGGGTTTCGTCAAGAGCCTGGCGCTGCGGCTGGCGCCCGAGAAGATTCGCGTCAACGCCGTGTGTCCCGGCCCCATCGACACGCCGATGCTCCGGGTGTTCGTCTCCCGCCCGGATCAGAAGTCGACGGCCGGAATGGATCCGGAGGAGCTGGTGCGCAAGCGCGCCCACGGCTCCGTGCCGCTGGGGCGCACCGGCCGGCCCGACGAGATCGCCAACGCTGCTCTGTTTCTCCTCTCGGACGAGGCGTCGTTCGTCACGGGCGTCGCGCTGCCGGTCGATGGAGGCGTGACGGCCGCCTGACCCCTCAGCGGGACGCGCGGCGGCGCCCGTTTACGGCCGCTCTAAACGGGCAGGAGCGGCTCGGTCCGATCCGGCGGCAAGTCGGTGTCGAACGAGTTGATGAGCAGCGCCAGCAGGCTGTAGTTCCCCATGACCAGCGCGAGCTCGACCACTCCCTGGCGGCCGAACTGCTCGAGCGCGGCCTGGAACGCCCCACGGCTCACGCGACGAGTGCGAAAGAATTCGCGACCGTAGTGCATCACCGCCGCCTCGTCGGCAGCGAGAGCTGGAAGCTCTTTGCGGTCGCGCAACGCGTCGACGATCTCGCTGCGCACGCCGGCCTTGCGCGCGGACGCGGCGTGCGCGTTCCAGATGTGCTGGCAATCCAGCTCTCGCGCCGTGACCAGCATGGCGAGCTCCTGGATCTTTTTCGGCAGCGAGGATTCGTCGCGCAGGTAGTGGTTCAGGAGGGTGGCCCACTGGTGCGCTTTCGGCACATGGATCAGGACCGAGCCTGGGCCGTAGCGGGGAACAGCTCCAAGCCCTTTCACCATCTCGTCGAAGATCGTCCGCTGGCCTTCGGGAACGCTCTCTCTC
>QHSQ01000291.1 GCA_003221615.1 Candidatus Rokuibacteriota bacterium
TCGTGCTCGGCTCGTTCATCGTCTACTCGACGTGGGCGGCCTTCCAGAACGCGCACTATTTCGTGGCGCCCTACCTCTCGCCGTTCTATTCGCCGTGTCTCTACCGCACGTGTCTGCATCAGAGCTTCGGGTTCGGGTTGCCCGACATCCACGTGCCGATCATCGGACTGCTCTCGCCGGCGTTCCTGATTCTGGCGGGGCCCGGCCTCTTCCGGCTGACCTGCTACTACTACCGCAAGGCGTACTACCGCTCGTTCTGGCTGACGCCGCCCGCGTGCGCGGTGCCCGACTTGAAGCGCGGGTATTCCGGTGAGACGAAGTTCCCGCTGATCCTCCAGGCCTTCCATCGCTACACCTGGTACCTGGCGGTGCTCTTCATCGTGATGCTGACCTGGGACGCGCTGCTCGCGTTCCGGTTCCCGAACGGGTTCGGGATCGGCGTGGGGACGCTCGTCATGTGCATCAACGTCGTGCTCCTGGCCGGCTACACGTTCTCGTGTCACTCCTGCCGACACGTCTGCGGCGGCCACGTCAATTCGTTCTCGAAGGCGCCCGGGCGCTATCGCGCCTGGCATTTCCTGACGCGCCTGAACGAGCGCCACCCCATGTTCGCCTGGCTCTCGCTGTTCAGCGTCGGATTGACCGACCTCTACATCCGACTGGTCTCGATGGGCGTCATTCGAGACTGGAGGATCATCTGATGGCGAATCCGGACTACGAGACACACGAGCACGACGTTCTGGTGATCGGCGCCGGCGGCGCCGGGCTGCGCGCGGCGATCGAGGCCGCGGCCCAGGGCGTGTCGGTGGGCCTCGTCTGCAAGTCACTCCTGGGCAAGGCGCACACGGTCATGGCCGAGGGCGGGATCGCCGCCTCGCTCGGCAACGTCTGGCCCGAGGACAACTGGCAGGTCCATTTCCGCGACACGATGCGCGGCGGCAAGATGCTGAACAACTGGCGGATGGCGCAGCTGCACGCGCAGGAAGCGCCCGAGCGCGTGCTCGAGCTTGAGCGCTGGGGTGCCCTGTTCGATCGCACCAAGGACGGGCGCATCCTCCAGCGCGACTTCGGCGGCCATCGCTATGCGCGCCTGGCCCACGTCGGCGACCGGACCGGCCTCGAGATGATCCGGACGCTCCAGTACCACGGCATCCACCAGGGCATCGACGTCTACATGGAGTGCAAGGTCGAGCGGCTCCTGAAGGAGGGCGACCGCGTCTGCGGCGCCTTCGGCTACTGGCGCAACACCGGCAAGTTCGTCCTCTTCAAGGCCAAGGCCGTCGTGCTCGCGACGGGCGGTGTCGGCAAGGCGTGGAAGGTCACGTCGAACTCGTGGGAGTACACGGGCGACGGCCAGTCCCTCGCGCTCTGGGCGGGCGCCGACCTGCTCGACATGGAGTTCGTGCAGTTCCACCCGACCGGGATGGTCTGGCCGCCGTCGGTGCGCGGCATTCTCGTCACCGAGGGCGTGCGCGGCGACGGCGGGACGTTGAAGAACACCAAGGGCGAGCGCTTCATGTTCAATTACATCCCGGAGTTCTTCAAGGGCGAGACGGCCGACAACGAGGCCGAAGCCGACCGCTGGTACGCGGACAAGAAGAACAACCGGCGCACGCCCGACCTTCTCCCGCGCGACGAGGTCGCGCGCGCGATCAACGCCGAGATCAAGGGCGGGCGGGGGACGCCGCACGGCGGCGTCTTCCTCGACATCTGCACGCGCCGCCCGGCCGACTACATCAGAAAGCGCCTGCCGTCGATGTATCACCAGTTCAAGGAGCTGGCCGGCGTCGATATCACGAAGGAGCCGATGGAAGTCGGGCCGACCTGCCACTACATCATGGGCGGCGTCCGCGTCGACGCGGACACGACCGCGGCGACTGTGAAGGGCCTCTACGCGGCGGGCGAGGTGGCCGGCGGCATGCACGGCTCGAATCGGCTCGGCGGCAACTCGCTCTCCGACCTCCTGGTGTTCGGCCGTCGCGCCGGGCTCTACGCCGCGCTCTACGCCAAGGACTTCGGCGGCTCGCTGACGGTCGAGTCGAGCCAGGTCGAGTCGCTCGCCCGCGAGATGCTCGAGCCGTTCACCCGTACCGGCGGCGAGAACCCGTACGCCATCCAGGTCGACCTTCAAGAGACGATGCAAACCCTGGTCGGCCTGATCCGAACCGAGCACGAGCTCCGGGAAGCCTTGAAGCGGATCGAGTCCTTCAAGCACCGCGCGGCGCGAACGCACGTCGACGGCGGGCGCACCTACAACCCGGGATGGCACATGGCGCTCGATCTGGCCTCGCTGCTCACCGTGGCCGAGTGCTGCACCCTGGCCGCGCTCGAGCGGCGCGAGAGCCGCGGCGGCCACACGCGCGACGATCATCCGGACACCGACGATTCGTGGGGCAAGATCAACGTGGTCATCCGCCAGAGGCAGGGGGCGCTGGCCCTCAGCCGCGAGCCGCTTGCGGAGATGCCGGCCGAGCTCAGGGCGCTCTTCCAGGAGAGGAAGTAGCGATGGCCCAGTTCACGATGCGGGTGTTCCGCGGCGACGCCTCGGGCGGCGGCTTCAAGGACTACAAGGTCGAGCCCGAGGAGGGCATGGTCGTCCTCGACGTGATCCACAAGATCCAGGCGACTCAGGCCAACGACCTCGCCTGTCGCTGGAACTGCAAGGCCGGCAAGTGCGGCTCGTGCAGCGCCGAGATCAACGGCAAGCCCCGGCTCATGTGCATGACCCGGATGGACCTGTTCAAGGCGGGCGACACGGTCACGGTGGCGCCGATCCGGACCTTCCCGTTGATCCGCGACCTCGTCACCGACGTGTCCTTCAACTACGACAAGGCCAAGCAGGTGCCGCCGCTCCGCCTCAAGCCGCCGGAGGTCGACGGCACGTACCGGATGATGCAGGAGGACATCGATCGCATTCAGGAGTTCCACAAGTGCATCGAGTGCTTCCTGTGCCAGGACGTGTGCCACGTGATTCGTGACCACGACGACAAGAAGCGCGCGTTCTCCGGGCCGCGCTTCTTCATCAAGATCGCCAGCCTCGACATGCATCCGCTGGACACGCGCGATCGTTCATCCTTCATCCAAAAGGACGCGGGGGTCGGCCTCTGCAACATCACCAAGTGCTGCACCGAGGTCTGTCCCGAGCACATCCACATCACCGACAACGGGATCATCCCGCTCAAGGAGCGCGCGGCCGACGCGCTCGACCCCATCGTGTGGCTCCTCAAGAAGTTCAGGGGCCAGAAGAGCCGGCAGGCCTGATCTCGCGTCCGTGAAAATCCACGAATACCAGGCCAAGGCCCTGCTGCGCGAGTTCGGCGTGGCGGTTCCGGCCGGCGACGTCGCCACCACGCCGGCAGAGGCGCGCGCCGTCGCGACGCGTCTGGGCGGTCGGGTCGTCGTGAAGGCGCAGGTGCACGCCGGGGGTCGCGGCAAGGCCGGCGGCATCAAGCCGGCGGACGACGGGGCGGGCGCCGAGCGCGTGGCGCAGCAGATTCTGGGCATGAAGCTCAAGACGCCCCAGACGCCGCCCGAGGGAATTCCGGTGCGCTCGGTACTCGTCGAGGAAGCCTCGGCCGTGGACCGCGAGCTCTACCTCTCGATCACGCTCGACCGCGCGCGGGCGACCCACGTCGCGCTGGCCTCTCAGGCCGGAGGTATGGACATCGAAGAGGTCGCGGCGCGGACTCCCGAGCGGATCTTTCGGGAATGGGCGCACCCGGCGCTCGGTATTCAGGACTTCCAGGCGCGCCGCCTCGCCTATGGGCTCGGGCTCGCGGGCGAGCCGTTCAGGCAGGCGGTCGCCATGATCCGGAGCCTCTTCGGGATTTATCTGGCGCGCGACTGCTCGCTGGTGGAGATCAACCCGCTGGTGGTCACCAAGGACGGGCGCGTGCTGGCCCTCGATGCCAAGCTCAACTTCGACGACAACGCGCTCGCGCGCCACAAGGAGATCGCGGCCCTCCGTGACGTCAACGAGGAGGATCCGCTCGACGTCGAAGCATCGAAATACGGCCTGAACTACATCAAGCTCGACGGCAACGTGGGCTGCATGGTCAACGGCGCCGGGCTGGCCATGGCCACGATGGACATCGTGAAGCTCGCCGGCGGCGAGCCCGCCAATTTCCTCGACGTGGGCGGCGGCGCCTCGCCCGAGCAGATCGAGAACGCCTTCCGGATCCTCTCGTCCGATCCCAGCGTAAAGGCGGTGTTCATCAACGTGTTCGGCGGCATCCTGCGCTGCGACCGGCTGGCCGCCGGCGTGATCGCCGCCGTGAAGAAGCTCGGCCTCCGGCTCCCGGTCGTGGTCCGGATGGAAGGAACCAACGTGGAGCTGGGCAAGCAGATGCTCGCCGAGTCGGGCCTGGCGTTGACCAACGCCGACGACATGGGTGATGGCGCAAAGAAGGCGGTGGCCCTCGCGCGGGGCTAGCCGGTGGCTCCCGCTCGTTCTTCTCCTGGCTGGTGTCGCCGCGAGCACCGGCTGCCGGCGGGGCGACGAGCGAGCCTACGAAGAGGCCGTCGCGACGATGTCGATGGTGAAGGCCAAGGCTTTCTTCGAGAAGTATCCCCAGAGCTCGTACCGGGATCGGCTCGTCGAGGACATGATCCGGTGGTGCCGGCGCGAGGATACCGACGCGTGCTATGAGATCATCGTTCAGACGATGCCGACCGACCACCGCCGCTACCGGGAGATCGCAGACCTCGTGGAACAGCGTCGCGCCGATAAGCGACGGAAGCGCTGAATGAGCATCCTCGTCGATCGAGCCACCCGCGTGGTCGTGCAGGGCATCACCGGCCGCGAGGGCGCGTTCCACGCCGCGCGATGCAAAGAGTACGGCACGACCGTCGTCGGCGGGGTGACGCCGGGCAAGGGCGGCACGACGCACGAGGGGTTCCCGGTCTGGAACACCGTCGCCGAAGCGGTGGCGAGCGAGGGCGCGACCTGCGCGCTGATCTTCGTGCCGCCGCCGGCGGCGGCCGACGCGATCATGGAAGCGGCCGCGGCGGAGATTCCGCTGGTCGTCTGCATCACCGAAGGGATCCCGATCACCGACATGGTGCGGGCGAAGCACTTTCTGGGGGGAACGAAGAGCCGCCTGATCGGGCCGAACTGCCCGGGCGTCATCACGCCGGACCAGGCCAAGATCGGGATCATGCCCGGCCACATCCACAAGTCGGGTCCGGTCGGTGTGGTCTCGCGCAGCGGCACCCTGACCTACGAGGTCGTCGGTCAGCTCACCGGACGCGGGATCGGCCAGTCGACGTGCGTCGGGATCGGGGGTGATCCCGTCAACGGCACGAGCTTCGTCGAGGTCCTGCGCCTGTTCAACGACGATCCAGAGACCCGCGCGATCATGATGATCGGCGAGATCGGCGGCACTGCCGAGGAAGAGGCGGCCGCGTTCGTGAAGGCCAGGGTGACGAAACCGGTCGTCGCGTTCATCTGCGGCCAGACCGCGCCGCCCGGGCGCCGCATGGGCCACGCCGGCGCGATCATCGCGGGCGGCAAGGGGACCGCCGCCGAGAAGATGAAAGCACTCGAG
>QHSQ01000292.1 GCA_003221615.1 Candidatus Rokuibacteriota bacterium
CGACGGAGCAAGGTGAGCGTCTCGTCCGTGACGCGATTCTTGGAGTAGTCGAGATAGATGCCGACCGCCTCCGCGGTCAGGCGCTCGCCGCGCGTCGCGTCGTCCGCGAAGAGCGTGCGCAGGTGCAGCGATCGGATCTTCTCGTGGTGTGCCTGGAGGGCCTTCCACGATTCGCGCGCGGTCAATGGCAACATTCCTGTCATCGCTCGTCCCTTCATTTCTTTGGAGCCGGTCAGCCCCTCGTGCGTTACCCCCCACAGGCGAAAACCTCCGAGGAACGCGTTCGCGTTGTCACCGGCCCGGCAGCCCGCCGGCAAGGTATCCAGCTGGTGGACGTTGCCCCCACCGAGAACGACGTCCTCAGGCTCGAGCGCAGCGACCAGACGGCTGACGACGTCCTCGACGTCGCGCCGCCATTGCGCGAGCCCGTGTGCCTGCAACCCGTGCAGGCCGACGTACTCCTCGAAAGTCCCGTTCCGGTACGGCAGGTGGCCCAGCTCCATCGGCTCCACGATGCCCTCGACGATGAGGGTCGAGCCCAGGCCGGTCCCAAGGCCGAGGAAGAGCATCTTGCCGCCCTGGTAGCTGCCCAGCGCCTGCATCGCGGCATCGTTGACGACCTTCACCGGACATCCGAAGGCGATTCGATAGTCGAATCCAACCCAGCCGGGGCCGAGGTGGCGCGGCTCCACGACCGGACGGCCGTGGAGCACCGGGCCTGGATAGCCGATCGAGACCGCGTCGTACTTCCATTCCGGGGCGGCGGTCTTGACCCCGGCGACCATCTGCGCGGCCGTGAGCGTCGGCCCGGAGGGAAACTCGCGAGGTGACTTCTCGCCGGTGGCGAGCACCTTCACGTGAGTCCCGCCGATGTCGACGACCAGCACGCGCATGATCAGGCTCAGCTCGCCTTGGCCAAAGCGGCGCTCTTCCCGACGATCACACCCATGAGCTCCTGCCAGGAGTTGACGAACGACTTCGCGCCTTCGTCCTGAAGCTGGCTGGCGAGGGCATCCACGTCGACGCCGGCGCCGGCGAACCGGGCCAATACTTCCTCGCAGTCGCCGCCGTCGGCGGGCAGCATCTCGCCGATCGCCCCATGATCGGCGAGCGCCTTCAAGGTGCCCTCGGGCATCGTGTTCACCGTGAACGGCGCCGCGAGCGACTTGATGTAGAGGACATCGGACGCACCGGGGTCCTTGGTGCCCGTGCTGGCCCACAGCAGGCGTTGCGGGCGGGCGCCGGCGTTGAAGACGCGCTGCCACCGTGGAGAACCGAGCAGCGCACGGTACGCCTTGTACGTCCGCTTCGCGATCGCAATGCCGAGCTGATTGCGCAGCGCCGCCGGCACTCTGTCCTTGACCGCCGCGTCCCACCGGCTGATGAACACCGAAGCGACCGATTCGACCTCGGGCTGAAGCCCAGCGGCCACGCGGCGCTCGATGCCACGCATGAACGCCTCGGCCGCCGCCAGGTACTGCGCGGACGAGAAGAGCAGCGTCACGTTGATCGGGATGCCGGCGAAGATCGCCTCCTCGATCGCCGGCAGCCCTTCCTTGGTGCCTGGGATCTTGATGAGGAGGTTCGGTCGTCCCGCCCTGGCGTGCAAGGCTTTGGCGGCGGTGAGCGTGCTGGGAGTGTCGTGGGCGAGTAGCGGCGACACTTCCAGCGACACCCAGCCGTCCACGCCGCGCGTCCGGTCCCAGATCGGGCGAAACAGGTCCGCCGCCCGGGTCAGGTCTTCCAACGCCAGCTCGAAGAACAGGTCCTCGCCCGACTTGCCCTCCTTGACCTTCTTCCGGATCGCGGCGTCGTAGGCCGAGCTGTTCTTGATGGCGTGGTCGAAGATCGTCGGGTTGGACGTGAGCCCGGTCACGGAGAGCTGGTCGATGTAGCGCGCGAGCGTGCCGCTGTCCAGCAGGTCTCGGGTGATGTTGTCGAGCCAGAGACTCTGGCCTTGCTCGTGGAGCGTCTCCGTAGCTTTCATCGTGTCACCTCCGGCGATAGGAGCTCGGACAGGTCATGAGTCAAAAGGTCGCCGATGCGTTCGACCGTCAGGTCGGCCGGACGATAGGCTTTCGCATCGCGAGCGTACTGACCCTGGCGCGGAAAGATCGTGGTGACGCGCTCGCCCCACGCTTCCTTGACCGCGGCCAGGATTCGCGGTTTGTCGTCCACCAGAACGTAGTGCTGCGCCGGATAGCGCCGCGCGACGTCATCCAGCTCTTCTTCCTTGTGGATGTAGATCAGCACGTGGCCCTCCACGGCCTCCCAGATGCCGGACCGCTGGACCTTGCGCGGCTGGAACACCACGTCGCCGTCCGAGAGGATGACCGTCGGGCCCGACGCGCGGAGCTTTTCGAGGACGTCGAGCGACCCGGGGTAGAGGCGGTTGGCGAACGGGTAATCGACCAGATACGACGACATCGCCATGAGGTGCACGTCGTGTGGGTGCTCGGTCCGGTAGCGCTGCAGCGCGCCGAGATAGTCCCGATACCCGAGCTCGACGAACAGCGCCTCGAGGATCGCCCAGTACCGGTCACGACAGAGAGCGCCGAACTCACGCTCGAGATGGCGCTTGAGGTCGTCCTGAATGCGATCGTTGTCCAGCAGCGTGTTGTCCACATCGACCAGGAAGACGACGGGGGCCGGGGTCATGATGCGACCGCCACCGACGCGCCGGCGCGGGACGCGGCACGGGTCAAGTCTCGCAGCGATTGGAAGGCCGGCGCCGACAGCATCTCGTCGGTGCAGCGCCAGCGCCAGTTACCCTCCGCCCGTCCGGGCTGATTCATTCGCGCCTCCTTGCCCAGGTTGAGAACGTCCTGCAGCGGGGCGATCGCGAGCGCGGCGGCCGACGACCACGCCAGACCCAACAAGGCGGACGTGGCCTCCTCGCCGGTGCCCGTGGCGCGTTTCAGATAGCTCCACAGGTTGCGCCGCTCGGCATCGGGCAGGTCCTTGTACCATCCACGCGTCGTCGGATTGTCGTGAGTGCCCGTGTACACGACCGCGTTGGGTACGTAGTTGTCGGGCAGATACGGGTTGTCGGAATGGCCGTCGAACGCAAACTGCAGCACGCGCGTCCCGGGGAGATCGAACGAATCACGGAGCGCGCCCACGTCCGGAGTGATGAGTCCCAGGTCTTCCGCGATGAACGGCACACCGCCCAAACCCTTGCGCACGGCGTTGAAGAAGCCGGCGCCCGGCCCCGGCACCCACCGACCTAACTCCGCGGTCGGCGCCGCGGCCGGTACGTGCCACGCCGCCGCGAATCCTCGGAAATGATCGAGGCGGACCGCGTCGACGTGAGCCAGCAGCGCGCTCAAGCGATCGAGGCACCAGCGGTAGCCGTCGGCGGCGACGGCATTCCAGTCGTAGACCGGATTGCCCCACCGCTGTCCCTGCGCGCTGAAGTAGTCCGGCGGCACCCCGGCGACCACGCGCGGCCGCTGCTGCGCGTCGAGCAGAAAGAGCTCCGGGTGTGCCCACACATCGCTCGAATCCGGGGAGACGAAGAACGGCAGATCGCCGATCAAGCGCAGGCCTTTGGCGCGGGCGTGGCTCTTCAGGCGCGCCCCCTGACGAAATAGCAGGAACTGACCGAATCGAACCAGGTCGATCTGGCTCGCGAGCTCACGCCGCGCCTGTTCGAGCGCGGCCGGCGCGCGGCGGACGAGCTCTTCCGGCCACTCGAGATACGAGGCGCCGCCGTACCTGGCCTTGAGCGCGCTGAACAATGCGTAGTCGTCGAGCCAGTGAGCCTTCTCCTGGCCAAAGCGTTCGAAGTCCGGGTGCAAATCTGAGCGCGCGCCCGTACCGAAGCTCTTCCACGCCGCCTCGAGCAAGGCGTACTTGAACCGCTTCACCGCGTCGAAATCCACGGCCGTCGCCGAAAAAGGCCCGCCGGCGCAATCGCTCGCCTTCACCAGCTCGTCCTCGATCAGCCAGTCCGGGCTGATCAGGAGCGGGTTGCCGGCGAACGACGACAGGGACTGGTACGGCGAATCGCCATAGCCGGTCGGGCCCAATGGCAACGTCTGCCACCAGGTCTGGCCGGTCTCGTGAAGCCGATCCACCCACGCCACCGCCGCGGGGCCAAGATCGCCAATCCCATAGCGCGAGGGCAGAGACGTGACGTGCAGCAGCAGGCCGGACGCCCGGTACTTCGCCGGGAACGGAGGCAGCCTCATGCGCGATCACTCACCGCGGCGTCGACGAGCCTCTGTGCCTCGCTCACGAGCGCGTCCAGGTGCGCCGCGTTCCTGAAGCTCTCCGCGTAGATCTTGTAGATGTTCTCCGTGCCCGACGGCCGAGCCGCGAACCACCCACCCGGCGTCACGATCTTCAGGCCGTCGATCGGAGCGTCGTTGCCCGGCGCTCTGGTCAGCTTGGCGGTGATCGGCTCGCCGGCGAGCGTCTCTTCCTTGACCGCCCCGGCTGACAGCTTCTGGAGTCGGGCCTTTTGCTCGGGGGTGGCGGCCGCGTCGATGCGCGTGTAGTAGGACGTGCCGAACTCCGCCACGAGCTCCCGGTAGTGCTCGCCCGGATCCTTGCCGGTACGAGCCGCGATCTCGGCGGCGAGCAGATCCATGATCGGGCCGTCCTTGTCGGTCGTCCACACCGTGCCGTCGTGGCGCAGGAAGCTGGCCCCGGCGCTCTCCTCGCCCCCGAAGCAGCACGAGCCGTCGAACAGACCTGGCACGAACCACTTGAAGCCCACGGGCACCTCGTAGAGGCGGCGGCCGAGCTTCGCGACGACGCGATCGATGAGGCCGCTGCTCACCAGCGTCTTGCCGACGGCGGCGTGCGCCGGCCAGCCGGGCCGATGGCTGAGCAGATAGCGGATGGCCACCGCGAGGTAATGGTTGGGGTTCATCAGCCCGGTGGAGCTCGTCACGATGCCGTGCCGATCCGAGTCGGGATCGTTGGCGAAGGCGACGCCGAAGTGATCCTTCAGCCCGACGAGCCGAGCCATCGCGTACGGGCTCGAGGGGTCCATCCGGATCTTGCCGTCGTGATCCACCGTCATGAACGAGAACGTCGGGTCGAGCGTCGGGTTCACGACCGTGATGTGGAGCTTGTAGATCGCGTTGATGGGCTCCCAGTACGGGAGCGCCGCTCCGCCGAGTGGGTCCACGCCCAGGGTCAGGCTGGCCGCGCGGATCGCCTCCATGTCGACGACGTGTTTGAGATCCTCGACGTAGGGCAGGACCAGATCGTCCTCGTGCGTGCTCGCCGCCTTGATGGCCTTCGCGTAGGGGATTCGCTTGACGTCGCCGTTGCCTTTGCGCAGCAGCACGTTGGCCCGACGCTGAACCCACCCGGTCACATCGGTGTCGGCTGGACCGCCGTTGGGGGGGTTGTATTTGAAGCCGCCGTCCTCGGGCGGGTTGTGCGACGGCGTGACCACGATCCCGTCCGCGAGGTGCTCCTTGCGGCCGCGGTTGTACACGAGAATGCACCACGAGATCACGGGCGTCGGCGTGACGCCGCCGTCGCGCTGGATGATGGTCTCGACGCCGTTCGCCGCGAGCACTTCGAGAGCGGTCCGCTGGGCCGGCTCGGACAGGGCGTGAGTATCCTTGCCCATATAGAGTGGGCCGTCGATGCGCTGACCACGGCGGTAGTCGCAAATCGCCTGTGTGATCGCCGCGATATGAGCCTCGGTGAACGACCCGCGGAACGGCGAGCCCCGGTGGCCGCTGGTCCCGAAGCTGACGAGCTGGGTCGGATCCCCCACATCGGGCTTCCGCTCGTAGTACTCCCGCTCGAGTCGCGCCACGTCGATCAACATGCTGGAGGGGGCGGGCATGCCCGCGAGCGGGTGGATTGCCATCGTCATGATCCTTCGGCGCGCTGCGCCGCGCCTCGTGGTGCCGCGTCGATCGACTTCCAGGTCCACGGGCCATCGCCGGCGAGCTCGAGGACTGCGTCGTAGTCGTCGACGGCGTCGCCGCCGTCGCCGAGAGTCAGATATGTGATCGAGCGCTCCGTCAACAGGCTCAGGATCCGCCCGACGTGTTCGGACCCGACGGCCGTGCGCGGTCGCTCGAGGAAGGCGAAGCGCGGCGCGGCGAGGACCACGCGAGCGACGGACAGCATGTGCTGCTCGGCGAGCGAGAGCACGTCGTCCCAGTCGCGTTCGACGTCGAGACCGCCCGCCCGCTCGAGCACGGTTTCCAGGCCGAGCGCGTGCAGGACGCGCGCGATCTCGGCATCGCCGCTGTCGCCTCGTTCCGTCGGCACGAGCACGTCGCGGATCGTTCCCGGTGGAAGGTACGGCCGCTCGGGGAGGAAGAGAATGGCGTCGAGCCCCGGCCGCACGATCCGTCCGCGTCCGCTGTTCCACATGCCGGCGGTAGCCCGGAACAGCGCCA
>QHSQ01000581.1 GCA_003221615.1 Candidatus Rokuibacteriota bacterium
GATCTTTTTCATCTTCAGCATCGCCGCCATGACCCGCTTCGCCTTCTGGGCGTCTTTGTCTTGCAACATCTCGCTCAGGACCGTGGGAACCACCTGCCACGACAGGCCGAATTTGTCCTTGAGCCACCCGCACTGGACTTCCTCGCCGCCGGCGGAGAGCTTCTCCCAGAAATGGTCCACTTCCTTCTGGCTCTCGCAGTTGACGACGAAGGATACCGCCTCGCTGAACTTGAACACCGGCCCGCCGTTCAACGCGACGAAATCCTGGCCCGCGAGCTGGAAAGCCACCGTCATGACCGATCCCTTCGGTCTGCCGGCGGCCTTGGACCCCTCTTCGTCGTAGCGAGCGGCGCTTCCGATCTTCGAGTTCTCGAAGATCGACGTGTAGAAGTTCACGGCCTCTTCAGCCTGGTTATCGAACCACAAGAACGGTGTGATTTTTTGCGCAATCCTTGGCATCGGTACCTCCTGGGCACTGAGTTCTGTTCCCGTTGAGTTCTGTTCCCATTATGAGATCGAACGGCGAGGGTTCAAATCGACAGCCGGGCGCCAAGGAGACAGATGTACACTCGCAATCGTTTTCGGTTCGTTCCTGATGAGCGTCCGGCCTGCGATCGAGCCTCTCTGTTCGAGCGCGAGCACGGTACCCGTGATCGCTAACGTGATCGCTGCGCGCGCCCGCGACCTCGGGGGAGTCGCCGTCCGTCGCGTCCTTCCAGCGGCGGCGCGCCGCATGGTCGGCCCCTTCACCTTCCTCGACGAGATGAATGGTGGGTTCGCAATGGGGGAGGGGCTCGACGTGCCTCCGCATCCGCATATTGGCCTGGCAACAGTGACGTACCTGTTCGAGGGCGAGATCGTCCACCGTGACAGCCTCGGCTCTCAGCAGCCGATTCGTCCCGGCGACATCAACTGGATGACGGCCGGGCGCGGCATCGCCCATTCGGAGCGCACCCCTGCCGATCAACGAACGCAGGGCTCGCGGCTGCACGGTCTTCAGCTGTGGGTCGCGCTTCCTCTGGCCCACGAAGAAGCTGAACCCTCTTTCCATCATCATCCGGGTGCGCGCCTGCCCGAGCGCGATCAAGAAGGTGTACGTCTCAGGGTTCTCGCGGGCACGGCGTTCGGCATGACTTCGCCTGTCGAGACGCTGTCGCCGCTCTTCTACGTCGAGGCCAGGATGTCCGCCGGCAGCACGCTATCCCTTCCGAATGAGCACGAGGAGAGGGCCCTCTACATAGTCGAGGGCGCTGTAGGGTGCGGCACCGAGCGGACCGAGCCCGGGCGAATGCTCGTCTTCGTCCCCGGTGCCGGAAGTAGTAGAGTCTCCCTGAACTTCGAATGGAAGCGCTGGATCTCTTCATCCGGATGTACGGCTATCCTGCTCTTTTTGGCGGAATGGTCCTCGAACAGTTCGTGCCGCCGATGCCGGGAGAGCCGCTTCTCCTCGGGGCCGGCGCCCTGGCAGGGAACGGCCGCCTTAGTCTGTGGTTCGCGGCGGCGCTGGCGCTCGCGGGCACCGTGGTCGGCGATCTCGTCTGGTACGAGATCGGGCGCATCGGGGGGCAGCGGGTCCTCAAGTGGATGTGCCGGCTGGCGATCGAGCCGGACACCTGTGTCCGGAATGGAGCGGAAACGCTCACGAGCCACGGCGCCAGTGCGCTCTTGATCGCGAAGTTCGTGCCGGGTCTGAACAGCATCGGCCAGCCCCTCGCGGGGGCGCTCGGTATGCCGAGGCGGCGCTTCATGATGTTCGACGCACTCGGAGCCGTGCTCTGGGTGGGACTCTACGTCGGTCTTGGCTTCGCCTTCCACGATCAGCTGGCCGAGGCCGTTCTACTCGCCGACCGCCTGGGCGGCTGGGCCCTCGTGATCGTCGCCGTCGCCTTCGGGCTCTACCTGGGGATCAAGGTGATTCGCCGCCAGCTCTTCCTTCGCGAGCTGCGTATCGCGCGGATCAGCCCCGAGGAGCTCGAGGCCAAGCTCCGCGCAAACGAGCCCGTGTTCATCGTCGATCTCCGCCACGAGCTCGAGGTCGAGGACCAGCCCATGATGATTCGGGGAGCCATGCGCATCACCCCCGCTGCGCTCGAGCAAGGCCGCATCACGATTCCACCCGATCGCGAGGTGGTGCTCTACTGCTCCTGACCGAACGAAGCCACGAGCGCCCGGGTGGCGCTCCTCCTACGTAAGCGCGGCGTTTCGCGGATCCGACCGCTGGCAGGCGGATTCGAGGCGTGGCAGGAGCGTCGCTTCCCTGTGGAAGCTCTGCCGATCCAGCCCTCTCGCGCGCTCGCGGTGTGACCGCACACTCGCCCCTGACTAACAGCCAACTCGCGAAAGCTACTTGACACGGCTCCTGTTCCGACAGATCGTGGCGCGCATCGAGCAGCAAGCCGAGAGGAAAGCGAACAGAGTCCATATCGGAAATCCCGGTTTCTAGGGCGCAGCAGCGCGGGAACCGCCAGGAGGCCCCACGATGGACGAATCCAAGCGTAGCTTCATCAAACAGAGCGTCGGCTTGATCGCGGCAGGCGGTCTGGTCGCAGGCGCAGCGAAACACGCCGAAACGGTCGAGCCGCCGGAACTCCCGGCGTCGATGAAAGCCCCCGGCGCCGGGTTGGGCGAGTACGGCAGCCCCGCCAAGTACGAAGGCAAGGTGACGCGCACGCTCATCCGCTCGCAGCCCGGCACGACGGGCAGCGGCGCCTCGCGCACGCCGCTGGAGTCGCTCGAGGGCATGATCACGCCCAGCGGGCTGCACTTCGAGCGGCATCACAGTGGCGTGCCCGACATCGATCCCGACCAGCACCGGCTACTCATCCACGGCATGGTGAAACGTCCACTGATCTTCACCGTGGCCGCGCTCCTGCGCTATCCGATGATCTCCCGGATCCACTTTC
>QHSQ01000293.1 GCA_003221615.1 Candidatus Rokuibacteriota bacterium
GTTCAACACGCCGCCCGCCGTCCCGGTGTTGTTACCCGGGAATCCGCCGTCGTTGGGTCCGGCCTGACCGTACTGCAGGTCGATCTCGATCCCGAGCACAGCCTTGACCCGCCCGACCGCGAACTCGAAGTCGGGACGGAACCGGGTCCGGGCGTACCACTCCCGGTCGTTGTCGCGGGCCAAGTTCCCGTCGTAGAAATTCCTACCCGCCGCCGTTACCTGGTCGAACAGTCCTGTGATGGTGACTTTAGGCGCCGGCGCCTGAGCGAAGACCGATGACACCAGGATCGCCAGAAGCACCTGAGCGAGAACAATGGGAACGAGGGTCCTTTTCATCTCGGACCTCCCCGATGCCGGGCGGCACTGCCCTGGAAGCTCTCGCGGGTCGTCACGGCTGATATCAAGTGTGCACGGCCGAGCCCTGCACACCGCGCAATTTTTACAGCAGTGACAGTATGATCGTCAAGAAAAAATCGTAGTAGTAAAAACAGATACTTACGTGAGATCGGTCGGGATTAGCCTCCCTCGCCCAGTGCCTTCAGCCGATCGAGGGCGGCCCGGCCGACGGGCGAGTCGGGCGCAAGCTGGCGAGCCTGGCGAAATGCCGCCTTAGCCTCGTCTCGCCGATTCTCAGCAATGAAAACGAGACCGAGGTTGTAGTAGGCGGTCTGCATCTTCGGATCGAGGCTGATCGCGAACCGCAGGGTCTGTTCGGCCTCGCGATACTGCTTCAGGTGGTAGAGGGCCAGACCGAGGTTCTGATTCGCAGTCTCGGGGATCGTCAGAGTCGGCAGCTCGAGCGCCTTCCGATAGCTCAGCACCGCCTCGTCCCAGCGACGGGACTCGGCCAGCGCTGTTCCCATGTGGAAATGAGCGTCGGCGTACATGGGATTGAGATCGATCGCCTTCTTGAAATGCTCGAGCGCCATGTCGGGGCGTCCGAGCTCGAGCAGAACCACGCCGAGCGTGTCGCGGTAGAGCGAGGACGACGGGTTGATGTTGATCGCTTCTTGAAGGGAAGTGATCGCGCCTGCCGGTTGCTTGTCGTTGAGATAGCTGAGGGCTCGATCGTACGCGGCGCGCGCTTGAAGCTTCTGAACCTCGGCCCGTTTCTCAGCCTCTTTGGCGTTCGTACATCCCGTTACGAGAACGAGGGCCAGCAAAGTCAACCAAAGCCCGTGTCTTCTTGACACGCTCAATCCTCCCCATGTAGCCTCAACAGGATGCCTACCTACGAATATGAATGCCTCAAGTGCAGACGCGTGTTCGAAATTCGTCAGCGGATCTCCGAACCCGCGCTCAAGGTGTGCGACGTGTGTGGCGGTGAAGTGCGCCGCCTCCTCTCGGCCGCGCCGTTCATCCTGAAGGGCGAAGGGTGGTACGTCACCGACTATCCATCGGAATCACGCAAACAAGCGCTGCAGTCGGAAAAGTCGCCGGAAAAGTCATCGGATAAATCATCGGACAAGGCGAGCGACAAGGCGACCGACAAGCCGGCCGACAAGCCGGCTTCCAAGGGCACCGACGGCACTACGACCGCCTCGGCGCCCGCCGCGCCACCGGCGAAGACCGACTGACGACGACCGGAGTGCCGCGACCGGCTCTGAGGGCCTTGGCGGCGCTCCCCGCATTCACGGCGATCTCCAGGCGATTGCTCGAGCCCACCAGCGCTCCGGGGTTCCCGCGCCCCAGCTCGCCGTAGGTCCGGACCAGCGGCAGCGTCCTGCCGGCCACACGGACGGCGATGCTGGCTCCGAGGGTCGCGATCGCGTCGGCATGGATCGAAGTCACGAGGTTGCCGAAGCGGTCGATATGGACGACGGCGCCCCCGATCCTGCCTCCGGCGACGCGGACCTGAGGCCAGGTCAGGCGCACCGGATCCGTCACCGGCGGCCCCAGCCGCGCCGGTTCGAGACCTCGCGCCAGATGAGCGGCGGCCGGCGCGAAGATGTCGCGCCCGTGAAATGTCCGGCTCACGAGAGCTCCGCGGAACTCCGGCGCCGTGAGCTCGAACGCCCGCCAGCGCGGGTCGCCGAGAAACGGCGTGAACAGCCCGTTGTCCGGGCCGACGAACACCTGGTCGCGAGAGGCAATGGCGAGCCCGCGGCGCGCCGTGCCGACGCCTGGATCGACCACGGCCACGTGGATCGTGGCGGCCGGAAAGCGAGGCGCCGCGGCCTCGAGAGCCAGGGCCCCTTCCAGGATGTCGTGCGGCGCCACCTCGTGCGTGATGTCGACGACGTGGACGTCGCGGGTGATGGAGAGGATCGCGGCCTTCATCTCGGCCACGTAGGTATCGCGCGTGCCGAAGTCGGTCGTCAGCGTGATGACCGCCACGTCAACGATCGCGATCGACCACGAAGTCCGCGACCAATGCCAGCGTTTCTCGCTCCTCCGACGGCACGAAGGCCCCCAGCGCGGCCTTCGCCGACCGGGCGTACTCATGCGCCTGGGCCATGGCGTACTCCACGCCCTCGTGCTCGAGGACGTAGCGCCGGATCTCATCGACCTCCTCGGCGCCGAGGGTGTGGCGCTTGAGGAGGCTCTTCACGCGCTCGGATTCGGCGGGGGTCGCCCGCGCCAGCATCGCGATGAGCGGCAAGGTCCGCTTGCCCTCGCGGAGGTCGGCGCCGATCGCCTTGCCGAGGCGATCCTGATTGGCGACGAAGTCGAGCGAGTCGTCCGAGATCTGGAAGGCAACGCCGATATCCATGCCGTACTGCGTGAGGGCGTCGATCTGCCCGGCCGGGAGCCCGCCCAGGAGCGCGCCGATACGGCAGCACGCGGAGATGAACGACGCCGTCTTCTGCGTGATGATTCTCAGGTAATCCGCCTCGGTGGTGACGCCGCTCCGCTTGAGCTGAAGCTGGAAGACCTCGGCCTCCGTCATCGAGACCGTCGCGCGCGCGAGCGTCTCCATCACGGCGCGGTCGTTGTCCCGCACGAGCGTCGCGAACGACTTCGCGTAGAGATGATCGCCGACCAGGACGGACGCGTCGTCACCCCACTGCGCGTTCGCCGAGGGCCGCCCGCGCCGGAGCGGCGCCTGGTCGACGACGTCGTCGTGGATGAGCGTCGCGGTGTGGAGCATCTCGACGACGCAGGCCAGGCGGACGCTTCGCGGACCGGCGTAGCCGGCCAGGCGCGCCGCCAGCAAGAGGAGCATCGGGCGCAGGCGCTTACCGCCGGCGCCCGCGATGTACCCGCCCATCTCCTGGATCAGCGGCACCGGTGAGTCCAGCTCGCGGCGGATCTCCGCCTCGACGCGCTCCAGGTCGGCGCCGACCAGGCCGGCGACCCGCTCTTTGAGGACCCGCTCGAGGGTGGGCGTGGCCACGCGAGCGATTACTTCGGGACGACGCGATCCTTGACCTGGATTCGCGCGCCTGGGGCCACCGTCTGAACGTCAGCGACCGAAAACCGTTCGCGCATCTCGGTGACGCGCGCCGTGCCGACTTCCTCGTCGAGCTCGCCCAGCACCTCGCCCGTCACGGGATGCACGAGCGGGATCGCGTCGCGACGAAGGCTCACGAGGCTCCCCGGGCGCTGTCTGCGTCGGCATGCCCTGACGCGGGCTGATCTTCCCGCCGCCGGGCGGCGAGCCGTACCGGGCAACGATTTCCGGCGACGCGATGATCGAGCTCTTGCCGAACACCACGGTTCCCAGGGTCACCGGTGTCTTGTCTTCCTCGACCCAGACGTATTCAGGCTCGCTCGGCACGTCTCCGAAGCGGGGATTCCTGATCAGGAGCCACCTGGTCTCGGCCGACTTGATCGCGACTGACGGATCGCCGGCGTTGGGGACACCGAGAACCTGCTTCGCCGTCGAGCAGCCGAACGCCGTGACGGCGACGACGAGGAGCAGCGCGAGGCGTCGCACAGTCATCGTGCCGGCCATACCATAGCAGGATCACCGGGCCAACACATCAGTCTTCGCTGGCTGGTTCCCACGGAAAGCGTTGCTCCTCCGCTGCGGCGGGCGGCAGGAGGGGCGCGCGGCGGGAAAAGAGGGCGGTGCCCGTCACGGCCGAGATCCAGGTGGCGTCAAGATAGACGACACCCCGGCGCTCGATCAGGACCGGCACGACCCAGCCCGCCACCTCGAATTTCCTCGAGACGCGTACCGCCCGATCCGGGAGGGCCAGCACTTCCTGGACGTGCGCGCCGCCGCTCGCGAAGAGGTCACTCACCGCGAGCGCATCGGCTACCTGAAAGCGCTTCGAGCCTTCGAGCGCCACCGCCAGGAGATAGGGAACGCGACGGAGGTCCGGTCTCGACTTGGAATCCGTCAGATCGAGGACCGGCGTGACCGCGACCTTGATCCGCCCCCGGGTGATCCTGACGCCGTCATCGGGCTGCGGGGCAGGCTTGCCCTCGATCGGGACGTAGAGGGCCTCGGAGAACCGCGGTTGCACCGTGCGGATCTGGGCATAGCCGAGGACTTCCTCGTACCGTCCGAGCACCTTCCGGGTGATCGGGTGATGGAACTCTTCCCCTTTGCGGAAGATCGTGAACTCCTGACCGGCCTGGGCGCCTCCGCTCTCGCCGATATCCAGATAGAGCGTGCTCCCGTCCTCGCCGATCACGAGACCTTCCAGGGGACTGAACGCCTTGGTGAAGTCGTCGATCATGAGCGCGAAGGTCGCCCCGACGCGATCGGCCATCCCGGCGGCGGCGCTCCCGGCGCTCGCGAGCGCCCCCAGTACGAGGAGGCCGCCGATCGCCCAGACACGCATGCTCAGAACGTCACCGAGGGCCTGTGAATGCCGAAAACTCCGCGCAAGCGGTCGCAGATCTCGCCGAGCGTGACGCGTACCTCCACCGCCCCGATGAGGGGCGGCAGGAGGTTGTCGCGGCCGCGCGCCGCGGCTTCGAGTCCGTCGAGCGCCCGTCCGGTGGCCTCGCGATCGCGGCCGGCGCGCGTGCGCACGACTCGTTCGGCGAGGGCGGCTCCCACGGCCGCGTCGAGCTGGAAGAGATTGCCCGGCGGGAGGTCGTCCGTCACGTACTCGTTGACGCCGACGACAATGCGCGCGTGGTCCTCGACCTCCTTCTGGTAGCGGTACGCCGCGTCCTGGATCTCGCGCTGCATGAAGGGAATCGCGGCGACCGCGCCGCCCAAGTCGTCGATCTTCGTGATGTAAGCCCGCGCCGCCTCCTCGATGTCGCCGGTCAGGCGCTCGAGCGCGAAGGCGCCGCCGAGCGCGTCGGCCACGTCGGCGACTCCCGACTCGTGGGCGAGGATCTGCTGGGTCCGGAGCGCGATCCGCACCGCCCGCTCGGTGGGCAGCGCGAGCGCCTCGTCCATCGAGTTCGTGTGCAAGGACTGGCAGCCGCCGAGCACAGCCGCGAGAGCCTGGACCGTCACCCTCACGATGTTGTTCTCGGGCTGCTGGGCCGTCAGCATGCTGCCGGCCGTCTGCGCGTGGAACCGAAGGGCCAGGGACCGCGGGTCGCGGGCGGAGAACCGCTCGCGCATGATCCGCGCCCACAGGCGCCGCGCGGCCCGGAACTTCGCGATCTCCTCGAGGAGATTGTTGTGCGCGTTGAAAAAGAACGAGAGCTGCGGGGCGAAGACGTCGACGCCCAGGCCGGCCTCGACCGCCGCCTGCACGTACGCGATGCCGTTGGCGAGCGTGAACGCAACCTCCTGCACCGCGGTGCACCCGGCCTCGCGCATGTGATAGCCGGAGATCGAGATCGTGTTCCAGCGCGGCACGCGCTCCTTGCAGTACGCGAAGGTGTCGGTGATCAGCCGCATCGAGGGGCCGGGCGGGAAGATGTAGGTTCCGCGTGCGATGTACTCCTTGAGGATGTCGTTCTGCACGGTCCCGCTGAGCCGATCGGCCGCGACGCCCTGGCGGCGCGCGGTCGCCACGTAGAGCGCGAGCAGGATGGACGCGGTCGCGTTGATCGTCATCGAGGTCGAGACGCGGTCGAGCGGAATGCCCTCGAAGAGATCGTGGATGTCCTCGAGCGAGGCGATGGACACGCCGACCTTGCCCGTCTCGCCACGCGCCATCGGTGCGTCGGGATCGTAGCCCATCTGCGTGGGCAGATCGAAGGCCACCGAGAGACCGGTCTGTCCCTGCTCGAGCAGGAAGCGGTAGCGCTTGTTCGTCTCGACCGCGGACCCGAAGCCGGCGTACTGCCGCATGGTCCACAGGCGTTTCCGATGCATCTCGGGGTGCACGCCCCGGGTGAACGGAAACTCCCCGGGCGCGCCGAGCTCCGAGGCCAGGCGGTCGGCCGGGGCGTCCTGGGGCCCGTAGACGGGCTTCAGCGGCTCCCCCCACGACGTCTTGAACTCCTTCGGGCGGTCCGTCACAGCGGCAGATTACCGTGCTTCTTGGGTGGATTGCTGTCGCGTTTGCTCCGCAGGAGGTCGAGCACCTCGCAGAGCCGCGCGCGTGTGTCCCTGGGCTCGATGACCTCGTCGATGTAGCCGTGCTCGGCGGCCACGTACGGGGTCGCGAGCATCTCGCGGTACTCGCGCGCCTTCTCGGCCTTGAAGCTCGTCGGGTCTCCCGCCTGCTCCGCCTCGCGCCGGTAGAGGATGTTCACGGCGCCCTCGGGGCCCATGACCGCGATCTCGGCCGTCGGGTAGGCGAAGTTCGCGTCGCCCCGGATGTGCTTGGAGGACATGACGCAGTACGCGCCGCCGTATGCCTTGCGGGTGATCACGGTCAGCTTGGGCACGGTCGCCTCGCAGAAGGCGTAGAGCAGCTTGGCGCCGTGCTTGATGATCCCGCCGAACTCCTGCGTCGTCCCCGGCAAGAATCCCGGCACGTCCTCGAACGTCACCAGCGGAATGTTGAAGCAATCGCAGAACCGAACGAACCGGGCTCCCTTCAACGACGCGTTGATGTCGAGGCATCCCGCCAGGTGGGCGGGTTGATTGGCGACGATCCCCACCGGCCGTCCCCCCAGACGCCCGAAGCCGACGATGAGGTTGGGCGCGAACCCGGCGTGGACCTCGAAGAAGTAGTGCTCGTCGAGCACCGTGCGGATGATGTCCAGCATGTCGTAGGGCTTGTTCGGCTGGTCCGGCACGATCGACTGGAGACTTTCGTCGCGCCGGTCGATGGGATCGCGGGTCGGCCGGCGCGGGGGCTCCTCGAGGTTGTTCTGCGGCAGGAACGTCATCAGCTCACGGATCAGGGCCAGACACTCTTCCTCACTGTCGGCGGCGAAGTGGGCGACGCCGGAGGTGGTGCTGTGAGTTCGGGCGCCGCCGAGATCCTCGGCCGACACCGCTTCGTGCGTGACCGCCCGGATCACGTCCGGGCCGGTGACGAACATGTACGAGGTGTTCTTCACCATCAGGATGAAGTCGGTCAGTGCGGGCGAGTAGACCGCGCCGCCCGCGCACGGCCCCATGATCGCCGAGATCTGGGGAACGACTCCCGAGGCCAGCGTGTTACGTAAAAATACGTCGGCGTAGCCGGCGAGCGAGACGACCCCTTCTTGGATGCGCGCGCCGCCCGAGTCGTTGAGCCCGATGATCGGCGCGCCGGTCTTCACCGCCAGATCCATGATCTTGCAGATCTTGCGCGCGTGAGCTTCCGAGAGCGAGCCGCCGAACACGGTGAAGTCCTGAGCGAAGACGAACACGGGACGGCCGTGAATCCTGCCCGAGCCCGTGACGACGCCGTCGCCGGGTGTTCGCTGGGCGGCCATGTCGAAGTCGTGGCTCTGGTGAACCACGAGCTTGTCGATCTCCGAGAAGGATCCGGCATCGAGCAAGATCTCGAGCCGCTCACGCGCGGTCTTCTTGCCGGCTTTGTGCTGGCGACGTATCCGCTCCTCGCCGCCGGCCAGCTCGGCCTCCGCATGTCGGCGATGAAGCTCGTCGAAGCGATCCTGATGCGACATCAAGGTCCTAGTTTCATTGACTTCCGGTCGATTTTCCACCAATAATTCAAGCCCATGCCATTCTGGGTCCAGATGCTCCTCTCCCTGGCGGCATTTGCGCTGCTGCTGGCGCTCGTCGCCGCGGTCTGGGCGCTCAGGGGGGTGGCGCAGCGGGCCGAGGCGGTGCTGGCCATCGTCGAGCAGGAGCTGCGGCCGCTGATCGGCCAGGCGCTGGCGCTCACCGAGGACGTGCGGGGGCTCACGCGTGAGGCGGGGCGTGAGCTCGAGCGCGTCGTCGCCGTGACGGACCGGGTGGAGGACGTCGCGACCGGGCTCGGTCGGATCGTCATGACGCTCGGCAGCCTGACCCGCGCCGGCCAGATCGTCGGCGTGGCGGCAGGTCTCAAGAAGGGCATCGACGTATTCGTTCATCGCCTCAGGCATCAAGGAGATCACCATGAGCAATGATCGAAGCGACGCGGGGGGGTACATGGGATGGTTCTTGTTCGGCGCGGTGCTCGGCGCCGGGTTCGCGCTCCTGATGACCCCGAAGACGGGCGCACAGGCGCGCGAGCTCCTGGCCGAGCGCGGCGGCGACGTCGCGCGCCGGGCGCAGGAGTTTGCCAACGAGGCGCAGGGCCGCGCCGGCGAGTGGCTCGACAAGAGCCGTGAGATCTTCGAGGAGCAGACGCAGCGCCTCATGAGCGCGTTCGAGGCCGGCCGCGATGCCATGCGGGAGGAGATTCGGAGAGGATCCAGCGAGTCGCGTGGCTGAGATCGAGGTCCCCAATCCCGACGAGATCCACGAGCGCGGCGAGACGGCATTCGGCCGTCGCGCCGCGCTCACGACCGCGATCTACGCGGTCGTGCTGTCGATCGCCGCGCTCGGGGGCAACAACACGGTGAAGGAGATGCTGCTCGCCCAGCAGCAGTCCTCCGACCAGTGGGCCTTCTACCAGGCCAAGGTGATCCGCGAGCACCAGTATCGGGGCCAGAAGATGCTACTCGAGGCTCAGCTGGCCGAGCCCTCCGCTCTGAAGGGCCCCGAGCGCGCCAAGGTCGAGGCGCTCGCGGCAAAGTTCGCCGAGGAGGAGAAGCGCTACAACACCGAGAAGAAGGAGATCGAAGCCGAAGCCAAGAAGCTCGAGGCGACGCGCGACCACCGCCGAGCGCGGCACCCGTACTTCGAGTTCGGCGAGGTGCTCCTGCAGATCGCGATCGTGAGCGCGTCGGTGGCGATCCTCTCCACCTCACGCCAGATATTCTGGTTCTCGCTGGTCCTGGCGGTCCTCGGCGCGGGGCTCACCGTGAACGGCTTCGTCCCGATCTTCTCCCTGTCCTTCCTACACCACCACTAGCCAGCCAGACCCTCGGCCTCGAACCCTAGATGTGAATGGCCTGGCCGAGCGCGGCGAGTGTCGCCTCGAGGGCGGCTTCCGACAGAGTCGGATGGGCGTGGATCGTGTGGATGATCTCCTCGAGCGTCGCCTCGAGGGTGCGGCCGACCGCGAACTCGTGGATGATCTCGGTCGCCTCGGGACCGATGAT
>QHSQ01000001.1 GCA_003221615.1 Candidatus Rokuibacteriota bacterium
GAAGTAGGTCCTCCGACGTTTCCTCCCGGGCGCGGCTCGTGGCGAGCCGGCCGGCGAGGCAGTCCACCACCCGATAACGAGCATGGACACCTGGGTGCATCAGCGGATACGAACGATCTGTCGCCGACGTGTGGTCGCCTGGTGCCTCGTCGCCGGTAGCGCGCTGCTTTTCGCTCTCGGCCAGCACCGCTATATCAGCAACTTCATCCGTGGCCCCTTCGATGTCCGCCAGGCCGAGCTCGATACGACCGAAGACGTATCGGCCGCGCCGAGGTATTTCGTGAGAGTGACAGGGTCCAGGCTGATCGACACCGGAATTCAGCAGATCAGGACGAAGAAGCGTGCCGGTGTGGAGAGCCGTTCGGTGTCCGCCACGAACTATGCGCTCGTGATCGGTGACCGGCTATTGATTGTCAAGCGCTCCGAGGGGACCGCGACGATGGCGCGGGGTGAGCTGATCGCCATGCCCGAGGATCTGCAGCGACATCTGTTCAACACGCCCCAGATGCAGGCGATCCGTGGACGCTTCTATCCCATGGAGATATGCCCAGGACGCTGCCTCTCATCCAGTCGTGAAGCGAGCGGCGTCGTGGGGTGATCTCATCGGCACCGCGGTCGAAGCCCGCTTGCGAACGACGAAGAAGACCGGCGCCAGGTAGGCGGCGAGACCCGCGACGCGAGGGATGGCCCAGGCCCAGCTGAACGCGCCCTTCACGAGCAACGAGATCGCCCCGAGGATGATCCAGCCCGAGACGTCGTCGATCGCGGCGGCGCCGATGGTGAGCGCCGCCGTCCGCGTGTGAGAGAGACCGAGCTCCATGAAGATGCGACCGAGGATCGGTATCGCGGTGATCGACATGGCCACCGCGAAGAAGAGCTGGAAGCCGGACAGCGGCACGGGCTCGGACAACCGCGCGTGGAACCACGGCGCCGTGAGATAGCCCAGCGCGAAGGGAACCGCGAGTCCGATCAGGCTGATGCCGACGATGGGCCGGCGGCTTCCGCCCAGGTGCCGCGTGAACTCGAATTCGAGGCCGATCTGGAACATCAGGAAGATCAGGCCGATCTGAGCTAGACCCGTGAAGATCGGGCCGGTGGAGGGAGGAAACAGTGTGTGCATCAAGTCCGGGAACAGGGCCCCGAGCAGGCTTGGTCCCAGCAGGAGGCCGGCCAGGATCTCGCCGGACACCTCGGTCTGGCCGAGCCGGCGCACGACAGCGGTCACGAGCCGGGTCGCGAGGAGGATCACGATGAGCTGGTACAGCAGGCGGAGCGTGATCTCCTCCGCGCCGGCGCCGACCGCGGATTCCGAGGCCGAGGCACCCGGAAGCTGCGCCCCGACCGCCGCGACGAGCACTACGCCTGGAGCGTCAGGCCGCGCCGGCCAGGTTGTAGAGCCGCGCGCAGTTGTCCCAGAGGATCTTCCGCTTGCTCGCCTCCGAGAGCGGGAGCTTGAGAAAGAGGTTCGTCGCTTCCGGGAAGTGCGAGTCCGAGTGCGGATAGTCGGTCGAGAAGACGAGCGTCTCGTCGCCGAGCTTCTGGACGACCCACTCGACCTGATCCTCGTCGGGATCGACGCTGATGAAGCACTGGCGACGGAAGTACTCGCTCGGCGGCGCCTCGAGCTTCGCCGTCTCGCCGCTCTTCGCCATCTCCCAGTACTCGTCGAGCCGCCAGAGGAGCCACGGCAGCCAGCTGCAGTTGCCCTCGAGGAAGGCGACGCGCAGGCGCGGGAAGCGCTCGAGGACGCCGCCCGCCGTCATCGAGGCGACGGCGGCCATCAGCTCGACCGGATTGTTCAATCCGCCGGCGATCGTCGTGCTCGGCGCCGTGAGGAAGCGGTTCACGAAGTGCGTGTCCGAATAGTTGTTCGGCGCGGGGTGAAAGCAGATCGGGATGTTCAGGCGCTCGGCTTCCGCCCACAGGGGGTCCATCGCCCGGTCGTGCAGGTTCACGCCGTTCACGGGATTCGGCATCATCTGGGCCGCGACGAAGCCGAGCTCCTTGACGGCCCGCCGGAGCTCGCCGGCCGCCAGGGTCGCGTCGTGCAGCGTGACGAGCGCCGCCGCCTGCATCCGGGCGGGATCCGGTTTGCGGAAGTCGGCCGCCCAGTCGTTCCAGGCCCGGCAGAGGGCCACTGCGAACCTCGGCTCGAAGGCGTCCACGCACACGACCGGAAGCGTGCGGAACAGCACGGCGATGTCGAGACCCTCGGCGTCCATCGCGCGTAGCTGCGACACCGAGTCGAAGCGCGCGGCGGCGTAGTCCTTCAGCACGGTCGCGGCGCGCTGCTCGGCGTCGACCCGTCCACGGCCGAGCGGCCGCGGGAAGGTGAAGTCGCCGACCGTCCACTGGCTCGTGTAGGCGCCGCGCGTCGCGGTGGGCCGGGGCGTCCGGTCGCGATAGGCGGGATCGAGGTAGTGGTCATAGAGATCCGAGGGCTCGATCACGTGTAGATCGCTGTCGAGGACGCGGAAGCCGGCTTTGCTCATTTCGCCCTCCCGGAGTGGTCGGCGATGACCTGCGCGACGCACGAGGTCACCTTCGCGCCGGTCGGCAAGTGGAGGAACTCGTTCGGTCCGTGGGCGTTCGACCCCGGGCCCATCGCGCCGGTGATGAGGAACTGGGCCTCGGGGAAGCGCTCGCCGAGCATGCTCATGAACGGAATCGACCCGCCGAGCCCGGCGAACATCGCCGGCTTGCCGAAGTAGCTCAGCGACGCGCGGTTGATCGACTCGAGGAGTGCGGGCTTCGTCGCCGGCGCATTCCAGCCGTTGCCCCCGTCGCCGCCGTAGGTCTCGAGCTTGACGCGCGCGCCGTACGGCGGATCGGCCTCGAGGATCTCCTTGAGCCGTCGCACCGCGCGGCCGGCCTCGCACGTCGGCGGC
Organism: Candidatus Rokuibacteriota bacterium; assembly: GCA_003221615.1. Taxonomy (GTDB): domain Bacteria; phylum Methylomirabilota; class Methylomirabilia; order Rokubacteriales; family CSP1-6; genus AR31. The sequence continues at coordinate 2,889 of QHSQ01000001.1, forward strand.
AGGCGAAGCGAGAGCTTCAGCGAGGTCTGGGGGCGCAGCACGTTACCGCCGTCGATCGGCAGCGGCAGCCCCGCGGCGCCGGTGATCGCGAGCGCCGGCCGCCACGTGTTGTTCAAGATCAGCTCGTACGGATCGGTGCTCACGGGCATCCCGCCCGGCGGGAACGGGAAGCGATCATAGATCTCGGTGCCGAGCACCTTCGCGACCTCGCGCGCCTCGGCGGCCCGCTCGCGCGGGATCTCGACGTGAAAATCGCGCGGGTGGATATGCCCCGTCCGCGAATCCTCGATGCGATCGAGCAGCTGACGCAGGATGCGGAAGCTCGAGGCCACGATGCCGCTGGCGGCGCCGGAGTGCACGCCTTCGGTGAGCACCTCGACGGTGAGGACGCCACCGACGACGCCGCGGAGCGAGGTCGTGCCCCAGAGCTGCTCGTAGTTGCCGCAGCCCGAGTCGAGGCACACCACGAGGCTCGGCGTGCCGAGCTTGGTCTTGAGCGCGTCGACGTAGTAGGGGAGATCCGCGCTGCCGCTCTCCTCGCATGCCTCGATGAGCACGACGCAGCGCGCGTGTCGCGCCCGCTGCTCCTGCAGCGCCTGGATCGCGGTGAGCGCGGCAAAGGTGGCGTAGCCGTCGTCGCCGACACCGCGGCCGTAGAGCTTGTCGCCCCGCCGTACCGGTGTCCATGGCCCGGTGCCCTCGGCCCAGCCGATCATCTCGGGCTGTTTGTCCAGATGGCCGTAGAGCAGCACCGTGTCGGTGCCGGTACCGGGCGCCTCCATGAAGATCACGGGCGTGCGGCCTTCGAGGCGGACGACCTCGATGCGCAGACCCTCGATCGGCCGTTCACTCGCCCAGCCGCGCAAGAGCTCGACCGCCCGATCGATATGGCCGTGCTCGCGCCACTGGGCGTCGAACATCGGCGACTTCGCGGGAATCTTGACGTACTCGTGCAGGGTCGGAACGATGCTCTGGTCCCACGTCTTCTGGACGAAGTCGCGGATCTTACCGGTGTCGAGCGCCATGGAGACTCCTCAGGAAGCGATGCGGAGGCCCGAACGGATCTCCCAGAGCTCCTGGAGCTCGAGCGGCGCATCGGCGATCCGCGCGAGCTTGCCGCAGAGGCGACAGTGGATGAACGCCGGCTCGCGGCCGACGTACGTGCTGTCGCACTTGGGGCACCGTGCCTGCGGCGCGGCGAGGAAGCGCTTCGCGGTCCGCTGCAAAGTGTGCTCGGGAGTGAGGCGGATCACCGTCGCAGGGGCGGGCGCGGCTTTCCGTTTCACGCGTTTCGCTTTCGCCAGCTTCATGGGCGAGGGCCATTGTAGCGTATCTTTGGCCGAATGAGGGTCGGTGTAGTCCTGGACGGGCGGCGGTCGGCCGCCGAGATCGCCGAGCTCGCGCGGCTGGCCGAGACGTACGGCCTCTCCCACGTATGGCTGTCGGGCGGCGCCAGGACGAAGGACCATTTCGTGCGGCTCGCGCTGGCGGCCGCCGCGACTCACCGGATCAGGCTGGGCCCGATCGCGCTGAGCCCGTTCGAGATGCATCCCGTGCACATCGGGCTGGCGCTCTTGACGCTCGACGAGATCGCGCCCGGCCGCACGTGCCTGGTGCTCGGCGCGGGCGGCGATCTGGCCGCGACGCTCGAGCCGCCCGCGCGCGGCCGCGTCGAGGCCGTCGAGGAATGTCTCGACATCCTCCGCGCCCAGGCGGCCGGCGGCGAGATCAACTACGCGGGCGCCCACTTTCGAGTGACCCGGCTCTTCTCGCCGTGGAGCCGTGTGGTGATGGATCGGCTCTATCTCGGCGCGAATCGGCCGCGGATGCTGCGGCTCGGGGCGCGCAAGGCCGACGGCGTGATGGTGACCGACATGCCGCTCGCTCACCTCGGCCTGCTCATCGCGAGTATCCGCGCCGAGCTCGCCGAGGCCAACCGAGATCCGCGCACGTTCGCGGTCAGCAACTGGTTCGTCTGGAATGTCCAGGAGACTCGCGCGGAAGCCGAGCGGCTGGCCCGACGCCAGCTCGGGTTTCGCCTGTATTACATCCGTGAAATCGCGTCCTCGATCGGGCTCGGGGAGGCCGAGGCGCGCGAGCTGTCGGCCAGGCAACCCGAGATGTTGCGCGCGATCTTCCAGGGCCGGGAGCCGTGGTCCCCGCCGCCGCCGGTCGCGGATCGCCTGATCGAGCATCTCACCTTGACCTCCGACCGCCGCGGGCTCGAGGCGTGCGTGGGCCGCCTCCAGGAGTTCGAGCGGCTGGGGCTCAGCGAGATCGCGCTGGCTCCCCACGGCGATCCCGCCGCCGCGATCCAGCTGATCGGCGACGCCGTGATCCCCGCGGTCGACCGCGACGGAGCCTCCCGCGTTCCGTGACTGGCGGCCCGCCGATGTCGTATCCTGTGCCAGGAGGGCGCATGATCAAACTCGACCACCTGACGATCGCGGTGACCAACAGCGACAAGTCACGCGACTGGTATATCGAGACGCTCGGGCTCAAGCTCGAGTTCGAGATTCCAGAGCGGCGTACCTCGGCCGTGCAGGACGAGTTCGGCTTCACGCTGTTCCTCGCCGAGACGCCCGGGGGGCCGGGGCGCCCGAGCTGCGTCCTGACGTTCCAGGTCAGCGACGTCGAAGCCAAACATCGCCAGCTGGTGGCCGCCGGCGTGCAGTTCGTCCATCCGCCACAGAAGACGTTCTGGGGTTACGGCGCTGATCTGAAGGACCCCGACGGCTACCACATATGGCTGTGGGACGAGAAGACGATGCGGGAGAAGGGCGAGGCCTGAGCGCCGAGCTCCTCGCGGCGCGCTGGAACTCCGAGTACCGCGCGGGCCGCTATGTCGCCGAGCGCCCGCTCCCGTTCGTCGACCGGATCCTCTCCACGTTGCGAGCCCATCCCGCGGCGATGAGCGGCGTCGGGCTCTACGTCGGCTGTGGCAATGGCCGCAACTACCTGCCGCTGGTGGCCGCCGGCCTCACTCTCCACGGACTCGACGTTTCACGAGAGGCGCTCGACCAGCTCATCGCTCGCCGCGCGGACTTGAAGCCCCGGCTCACGTGCGCGGATTTCAGAGATCTCGAGATCGGATCGCCGTTCGACTACCTCGTGGCGATCCAAGTGTTCCAGCACGGTGTCCAGGCCGACGCGGAATCGTACTTCGCGAAGACGGCGGCGATGCTGAAAGCCGGCGGGCTCTTCTTCCTGCGCGTGAACTCGGCGTCGACCGAGATGTACCTCCGGCACACGATCATCGATCGGAACGACTTCGGCGGGCTGACGATCCGGTATGACGAAGGGCCCAAGAGCGGGCTCTGCGTCCACTTCTACTCGCGCCCAGAGCTGCTCGAGCTCGCTCGCGATCGGTTCCAGCCGCTGGCCGGGCCGCGCGAGGCCGTGACCGCGCGAACTCCGCCGAAGACGGGCAGCTGGTCGCAGTGGGAAGCGGTCTGGCAGAGGCTGTAGCGGGAAAAAAACTGGGGCCACGCCGACTTCACGGCGTGGCCCCGGTGCCGCGATCGACGGTGGTCCGAGCTAGTCCCCGGACTGGATGGACAGTAGCGGGTCGGTGCTGCCGTCCAGGCCGATCCGGCGCTGCAGGTCGGTGACGACCTTCTTGCCGTCCTTCGACTCGTACGCCGCCTCCACGTAGTTGCCCGGCGACACGGTGGCTTCCTGGCCCTCGGTGACCCAGAGACGCGTGCCGTCTTCCAGGACGACCGTGTGCTTGTTGGTGTCCATCGAGTAGATCGTGCCCCTCGTCTCCTCGGCCGCCGCGGTGAGCGAGAGGCCGAGTGTCAGCGCCAGCGCCAGTCCCAACGTCTTCCCCATGGGTGATCTCCTTTGCAAAAGTGGGTCACCCTAGGGGTAGGCAATTGCCGTGCCGGAACGTAGCGCTCTTCGATGCTTCGATTTCGCGTGTACTTGGCGATCAGCGGCTGCGTTCGCGGCGACCGATCCACCGTGGCAGAACGCCACACCGTGGCGAAGCGCCACAGCGCCTTACCGGCGCACGTAGTTACTCAATCCCGATTCCACCAGAAACCGCGCGATCAGGGGTGCCGGAATCACGGTCGTTTCGCCGGCCACCGGAACCTCGAGCACCCGGTCCTTCATTTCCGGAATCGCCACCTTCGCCGTGCGGTAGCTCTCGACGATGGCGACCAGCTCGCCGGTCACCGCATCGAACACGCCGCCGCCGCTCGATCCGTAGCTCACCGTGGCGCTCACCATTCGCGGCGGTCCCGCCACCGGCAACTCGCCCGCGGGTGCTTCGATCTGGCTGACGACACCCCGCACCACCGTGAAGCGCTGACCCCACGGAAAGGAGACGAGCAGAATTTCGTCCCCGAGCGTCGTGACCATCTTCAAGCGAGCGGGTGTGACCTCGGCGTACTCGGTCTCGATGATGGCCAGGTCGCGGTCGCCGCTCACGAAGGCGATCGTCGCGGGCGCCATCGTGGTCTGGCCCGGCAGGCGCACATACAGCTGCTGAGGCCGAGAAGGCTCGAGGAAATGCCGGGCGGTCGCGATCCACATGCGCCGCGACGCGAAATGGGTTGCGACCACGACCCCGGACGCCGCCCGGCTGATACCGGCCTCGTGCTCGGACCTGAGCTGGACCGTGGACGCGAGGATGCCGCGGATCAGCTCGCCGCGGTCCGGCGTGCGGACCGCGGGGGCGCAGCCGGCTCCCCCGAGGACGAGCGCGGCGATCATGAGCGCGCGTTTCAACTCTCGTCCTCGGTCGCCTGGCGCTCGAGGATCCGATAGAGCGTGCGCCGGTCGATCCCCAGAAGCTCGGCGGCGCGTAGCTTGTTCCCTCCAGATTCCTCTAGCACCTTGTTCACGTACCAGCGTTTCACGTCCTCCAGGGTCATGCCGTCCGCCGGCAGACGCGGGGCGCGGTCGCGCTCCTCGCGGAGATGCGGCGGGAAGTCATCGGGCAGGAGCGTCTCCGAGGCCGACAGCGCCGTCGCGCGCTCGATGACGTGCTCGAGCTCGCGCACGTTGCCCGGCCAGCGATAGCCGGTGAGGAGCGCGACCGACTCGGGCGCCAGACGCTTGATCGCGCGGCCGCTGCGGCGGGCGAACACCTCGAGGAAGTGCTGGGCGAGCAGCGGAATGTCCGACGCCCGCTCGCGCAGGGGCGGCATGGTGATCGTGACGACGTTCAGCCGATAGTAGAGGTCGTCGCGGAATCCTCCGTCGGCCACGAGCTTTCTCAAATCTCGATTGGTCGCCACCACGACCCGCACGTCGAACGGGATCTCGTCGTTACCGCCCACGCGGCGGATGGAGCGCTCCTGGAGCGTCCGTAAGAGTTTGGCCTGGAGCGGCGCTGTGAGCTCGCCGATCTCGTCGAGGAAGCAGGTGCCGCCGGCCGAGGTCTCGAGAAGACCGCGTCGCGCCGCGAACGCGCCGGTGAACGCGCCGCGCTCGTGACCGAACAGCTCCGACTCGAAGAGGGTCTCGGGCAGCGCCGCGCAGTCGACCACGACGAAGGGGCGAGCGGCGCGGCCGCTGGCGCCGTGGATCGCCCGGGCGACGAGCTCCTTGCCGGTGCCGGTCTCGCCCTCGATCAGCACCGTCGTATCGAGCGCCGCCATCCGCGCGATGAGCTTGTAGATCTCCACCATCTGGTGCGACTGGCCGATCAATCCCTCGAAGCCGTAGCGCGCGCCGAGCTCCTGCCGATACTGGAGATTCTCGCGGGCCAGCCGGCGCGCGTCGAGCGTGCGCCGGACGACGAGCTTGATCTCCTCCATCCGGAAGGGCTTGGAGAGGTAGTCGAACGCGCCGGCGTTCACGGCGGCGATGGCCGTCTCGATCGTGGCGAAGGCCGTGAGGATGACGACCGGCAGGTCGGGCTGGATCATCGCCAGCTGCTTGAGGACGGCGAGCCCGTCGAGATCGGGCATGCGCAGGTCGACCAGCGCCATGTCGAATGGCTCGGCTCCGGCGAGCCCCAGGGCCTCTGCGCCGCCGCCGGCGACTCGCACCCGGTAGCCCTCGCGACCGAGCGTCTCGGCCAGGAGCTCGCGCGCGACCTGATCGTCGTCGACGATCAGGAGCAGCGGCGAGGCGGCGGTCACCCTTCGCTCCGTACGGCCGGCAGGCAGACGCGGAACGTGCAACCGCTCCCTTCGTTGCTGTCGAGCTCGATCCGCCCCTTGTGTTCGCGCACGATCTCGCCCGTGATGAAGAGCCCGAGCCCGGTGCCGTGTCCGGCCTCCTTCGTCGAAAAGAACGGATCGAAGATGCGCTTGCGGTCGGCCGGCGAGATCCCGCGACCCGTGTCGGCGATGGCGATCTCCACCTCATCCTGGCCCGGCCGGGTACGAGTCGTCATCTCGACTCGCCCGTCGGGCGGCGTGGCGTCGATCGCGTTGGTGAGGAGGTTCAGGATCACCTGCTGGAGCTGATCGCGCTGGCCCAGGACCGCCGGCAGCCTGGGCTCGGTGCGCACGGAGAGGGTGAGCCGGGCGCCGGTGAGTCCCGGGCGGACCAGCTCGGCGGTGTCGCGAACCAGCGCGTTGAGGTCGACCGCGGTCGGCTCACCGGGCACGCGGCGCGTGGCGTCGAGGAGCCGGCTGATGATGTCGATGACGCGCGCCACTTGCGCCTCGATGATGCCGAGGCGCCGCGTGACGTCCTCGGACAGGAGCGCCGGCGGCAGGTCCTTGCGGAGCAGCTCCAGATGTCCCGCGACCGAGTGCAGCGGGGTGCCGACCTCGTGGGCGACTTCGGCCATGACCCGGCCGGAGAGCGCGAGTCGCTCGGCGTGACTCAGCCGCCGCTGCATCTCGTAGAGCAGGACGTTCAGCTGCTCGACCTGTCGGACCCGATGGTCGAGCTCGCCGGTGGCTTCGGCGATGCGCGTCCTGAGCTCCTCGCTGAATCGCTCGATGCGCGCCACCATCTCGTTGAAGTGCCGGGCGAGCACGCCGAACTCGTCCGTCGTCGTCACCGTGACCGGAGCGGGCGCGCCGTCGTCCGCGACCGCGGAGATCGCGTCCATGAAGCGCCGGATCGGGCGGTCCACGACGATCTGGATGGCGACGGTCATCAAGACGCCCATCAGCACCAGCGACACGCCGGCGAGCGTGAGCGCCCAGAACCGGATCCGTCCGATCAGCTCATCGGAGCGCTGCGCGGAGAACTTCACGGCGACCGCCCCGGCCACCGCGCCCTCGAGCGTGATCGGGGCCATCACCTCCCAGTGGTGCTGTCCCCCCCGGCTGACGGCTCGCGAGACGACGCGACCGCGTTGCACGTCTTCGGCGTCGCTCCAGTTGAGCGACAGCTGGCTCGTGGGCTCGTTCGAGGCCACCAGCGTCGTCCCGTCCGCGTCGAAGGTGAGGACATCGAGCTGGAGCACGGTGGGACGGATCTCGAGGAAACGCACGATGAGCTGGTGGAGCGCCGGACCGCTTCCGAGCTCTCGGCCGCCGCCGATCGCGGCCGCCACCTCGCGCGCGTAGATGATCGCGCGATTTTGTAGATCTTCTTCGATCGCCCGGCGCGCGAGACCGAGACTGACCCAGGTGAACCCCGAGGAGACGGCGAGGATGACCAGGGTGCTGAAGAGGGTGAGCTTGTGTCGGACGCTGAGGCGCAAACGGCCCCGCCCGTCACCCGATGCCGACGATCAGGCGCTCTCCGCGACGGCCGTGGCGGCGGCACTGCGAATTCGGGATCACAGCCCGGGACGGTAGCACGCCCCGCCGGCCCTCGGCAACGCGGGCCCGGGAAGCTGGTAAGATCGGAAACCAGGAGGACGAGGCCATGTGGGGATCGCGGTCGAAGCTGGCGATGCCGTCGAAGGACAAGGCGCTTCCGGGTCGGACCGAGCGCATGCAGGTACCGGCCGCGCATTTCGTGAACGGCCATCCGCTGACGGCGCCGTTTCCAGCGGGGCTCGAGAAGGCCATGTTCGGTCTCGGCTGCTTTTGGGGCGCCGAGCGCAAGTTCTGGGAGGCGCCCGGAGTGTTCACGACGGCGGTGGGCTACGCCGCCGGCTTCACGCCCAACCCCACCTACGAAGAGGTCTGCACCGGCCTCACCGGCCACAACGAAGTCGTGCTCGTGCTCTTCGACGGAAAGCGCATCAGCTACGAGGGCGTGCTGAAGATCTTCTGGGAGAGCCATGACCCGACCCAGGGGATGCGCCAGGGCAACGACGTGGGCACGCAGTATCGCTCGGGCATCTACGTCTACACCCCCGAGCAGCGTCGCCTGGCCGAGGCCTCACGCGATGCCTATCAGCGCCTGCTCTCGAAGGCGGGCTACAGCACGATCACGACCGAGATTCTGGACGCGCCCGAGTTCTACTACGCCGAGGACTATCACCAGCAGTATCTCGCCAAGAATCCAGGCGGCTACTGCGGTCTCGGCGGCACCGGCGTCGCCTGTGCGACCGGCCTCGTCGAGGCCGCGGGCCGCGGCGCGTCGTAACGCCTTCGGCGTCTCCTAGCGCCCCTTCAGCGCCTGCCACACGCGCTCCGGCCGGAGCGGCATGTCGAGATGCCGCACCCCGAACGGTCGCAGCGCGTCGACGACCGCGTTGACGATCGCCGGCGTCGCGCCGATCGTGGCCGCTTCGCCGATGCCCTTGGCGCCCATCGGGTTGCGCGGCGTGGGCGTCACGGTCTGATCGGTGTGGAACGACGGCAGATCGTCCGCGTGCGGTAGCGCGTAGTCCATGAGCGAACCCGTCACGAGCTGCCCGTCCGGGCTGTAGACCAGCTCCTCGAGCAGCGCCTGGGCGATGCCCTGCGCGAGGCCGCCGTGCACCTGCCCGGCCACCAGGATCGGGCTGATGCGCACGCCGCAGTCGTCGACCGAGATGAAGGCGCGCACCGTGATCCGGCCGGTCTCGCGGTCGGCTTCCACCACCGCCACGTGGGCGCCGAACGGATAGACCAGGTTGGGCGGGCGGAAGAACTCGGTCGACTCGAGCCCGGACTCGATCCCGTCGGGAAGACCCTCGCCGTAGGCGCGCGCGGCGATCGCGTCGAGCGTGAGCGCCTTGTCCGGCACGCCCTTGACCTGATAGCGGCCGTCGGTGAAGACGACGTCGTCAGGAGCGGCTTCGAGCATGTGGGCCGCGAGGCGCCGTGCCTTGGCCTGAACCTTGAGCGCCGCGCCCATGATGGCCGAGCCGCCGACGACCAGGCTCCGGCTGCCGCCCGTACCGTTGCCCATCGGCGTGTTCAGGGTGTCGCCGTGGCGCACCACGATCTTGTCGAACGGCACACCGAGATGATCCGAAAGGATCTGCGAGAACGACGTCTCGTGGCCCTGGCCGTGCGCCGAGGTGCCGGTGTACGCCGTCACGGTGCCCCCCGGCTCCACCCGCACCACCGCGCTCTCGAAGGGGCCGAAGCCGCACATCTCGACGTAGCAGGACATGCCGATGCCGAGAAGCTTCCGGTCCTGGCGCTGCACGCGCTCCTTCTGCTCCGCCCGGAGCTTGGCGTAGCCCGCGAGCTCGAGGGCCTTCGTGAGCGCGCGGTCGTACTCGCCGCTGTCGTAATGCTGTCCGGTTGGCGCCTGGTACGGAAACGCGCTCGGCGGGATGAAGTTCTTTCGCCGTATGTCCTCGGGCGGGCGGCCGAGCTCGGCCGCGACCACGTCGATCAAGCGCTCGAGATAGTACGCGGCTTCCGGGCGCCCGGCGCCACGGTACGCGGCGACCGACGTCGAGTTCGTGAAGACGCAAGTGGACTGCAGGTCGACGTGCGTGAACTTGTAGACGCCGACGCCCATGCTCAAGGTGAGGTCGGGGATGAACGTGAAGACTGGATAAGCGCCGATGTCGGCCGTCACCCGCATGCGAAGCGCCGTGATGGTGCCGTCGTCCTCGACGGCCGCCTCGAGATCGGTCACCTGCGCGCGCCCGTGGGTGGTCGCCATCATGTGCTCGACCCGCGTCTCGGTCCAGCGCAGCGGCATCCGGTAGAGCTTCGCGAGCGCGGCCAGGGTTGCGTCCTCCGGATAGCAGCCGAACTTCACGCCGAAGCCGCCGCCCACTTCCGGGGCGATCACGCGAATCAGGTTTTGTGGCATCCCGAGCGCGGTCGCCAGATCGTTGCGCAGCCCGTGAGGCGCCTGGTTCGTCGCCCAGATGACGAGCCCACCCGAGGTCGGATCGGGCGCCGCCAGGGTCGCGCGTCCTTCCATCGGCACCCCGCAGAGTCGCTGGCTGACCATGCGCTGCTTCACGACGCGCTTGGCCTTGGCGAACACGGCATCCGGCTCGCCGGACTTGATCGTGGTCTGGTGCTCGATGTTGCCCGGCGCGTCGTCGTGGAGCTGCGGCGCGCCCTTGGCCATCGCGCCGAACAGGTCGGCCACGGCGGGCAGCGGCTCCCAGTCGACGACGACGTCGGCGGCGGCATCCACCGCGACCTCTTCCGACGTGGCGATGACCGCGGCGACGGCCTCGCCGACGTGCCGCACGCGGTCCACCGACAGGGGATAGTGCTTGCGCCCGACGCTCGTCGCGGCGTCGCTGCTGCCGCCTTCGCCGGCACCGGCGATCGGCAGCGGCGCACAGAGCTTGCGGATCTCGTTCCCGGTGACCACCTTGAAGACGCCCGGCCGCTTGAGCGCCGGCGCGACGTCGATCTTACGGACGCGCGCGTGCGCATGCGGGCTCCGCACGAAGGCGACGTAATGCATGCCCGGCAGCGCCAGGTCGCCCACGTAGGTCGAGGTGCCCGTGATCAGACGGGGGTCTTCCTTACGCTTGACTTCCGCTCCCATCAGTCGTGGAGTCGCCATGGTCAGTTAGAATACCGCATGCGCGCTCGTCGTCCAGGGCTCGTCGGCTTGACGCTTCTCGCGTTCGCTCTGGCCGCGTGCGCCGCCGGTGGGGCCGGTGTCGCGGAGCGACCCGAGGGCACTCGCGCGCCGATCGATCACATCATCGTGCTGTTCCTGGAGAACCGCACCTTCGACCATCTCTTTGGCACCTATCCCGGCGCCGATGGGCTCGAGGGCTACAGCGGGCGGCAGACTGACAGGAGTGGTGTCGCGTACGCGGCTCTTCCGCCTCCGGTCGGGCGCGACGGCAAACCCGATGCGCGCTTCCCCCCGGATCTGCCCAACGCGCCCTTCCCGTTGCAGAAGTACGTCGCGCCGTTCGACCTGACCAACAATCCGATCCACCGCTTCTATCACATGCAGCGGCAGTACGGCGCGGGCGCCGACGGCGTCCCGATGGGCAAGTGGGTGGCCGAAGGGACCAGCGGCGGGACCAGCATGGGGTACTTCGACCGCTACGCGAGCCCGGCGCAATGGCGGCTGGCCGATGAGTTCGTGCTGCTCGATCACTGGTTCCAGGGAATCCACGGCGGCTCGTTCGCGAACCACTTCTATCTGATCTCGGGCAGCCTGGCGCAGTATCCGGAGGCGCCGGCCAAGGAGCGCGCGGTCGGAGTCGGCCAGGACGGCCGGGTCGAAAAGGATGGCGAGGTCGATCCCGAGGGGTGGGTCGTCAACAATCTTGATCCGCCCTATCCGCCGCAACGCGTGGAGCAGATCCTCCGCACGCCGCAAACTGCGCCGACGATCGCCGACCGGCTCGACGCCGCCGGAATCAGCTGGGCGTGGTACGCCACCGGCTGGGGCGGCGGCGCCGACGCGGTGAAGCGGGGGCTGGTGCCGCATCACAACCCGTTCCAGTACGTGAAGCGCATCATGGAAACGCCCGAGGGCCGCGCCCACGTCAGGGACGCGTCGGAGTTCACCCGGGCGCTTCGCGAGGGCGGCTTGCCCGCGGTCGCGTTCGTGAAGCCCCACGCGAAGGACAATGCGCACGCGTCGTCCTCGACGGTCGGCGCGGGCGATCGCTGGATCGCCGAGATGGTGCGTGCGGTGATGACGAGCCGCTACTGGCCGCGCGTCGCGATCGTGATCACCTACGACGAAGGCGGCGGTTGGTTCGATCATGTGCGGCCACCGGTCGTGGACCGCTTCGGGCTCGGGACGCGCGTGCCGACCTTGATCGTGTCACCCTACGCGAAGCGCGGCCTCGTCGGCCACGGTGAGTACGATCACGCCTCCGTCCTGAAGCTCATCGAGTGGCGCTTCGGGCTGGAGCCCCTGACTGATCGCGATCGACGGGCGGCGGCGCCGCTCGAAGCGTTCGACTTCACCCAGGCGCCGCGCGCGCCGGTGGGGCTTCCATGAACCGTCGGCCAGGGAGGGCTTAGCGGTGGCCGATCAGCTCGAGGCGATCGAGATCGAGACCGCCGCCTCGCCCGGAGCCAGCATTATCTGGATGCACGGGCTCGGCGCCGACGGTCACGACTTCGTGGACGTGGTGCCCGAGCTCAGCCTGCCGGCGCGTCCGGGCGTGCGGTTCGTGTTTCCCCACGCGCCGATGCGGCCCGTGACGATCAACGGCGGCTACGTGATGCGTGCCTGGTATGACATCCGCGACGATGGCGGCGTGCGACGCGAGGATCCAGCCGGGGTGCGCGCCTCCCAGAAGGCGATCGAGGCGTTGATCGCCCGCGAGAAGGAACGGGGTGTCCCGGCCGCGGCGATCGTGCTCGCGGGTTTCTCGCAAGGCGGGGCGATGGCGCTTCACACCGCCCTTCGCCACACCGAGCGCCTGGCCGGGGTCATGGCGCTCTCGTGCTCGCTGCCGCTGGCCGACACGCTGGCCGCCGAGGCCGCGCCCGCCAACCGCGACGTCTCGATCTTCATGGCGCATGGCACGCACGACCCGATGATTCCGATGGCGCGCGCGCTGCGGGCGCGCGAGGTGCTGACCGGACTCGGGTATCGCCTGGAATGGCACGAGTACCCGATGCCGCACTCCGTGTGCGTGGAGGAGATCGCCGACATCGGGGTGTGGCTCGGGAAGGTTCTTGGCGCCGATGGGCCGACTCGTTGACAGACCGGCCGCCCGGCTGTTGACTGGAAGTTGACGGGAGGTTTGGCGCCGCCTCCTTGTCGTGGTGTCAACCGTAGTGGAGGCCATGATGGAGACACCGCCGGGCTCGAGTGGCGCGCCGTTGGTGGTTGATCGCCGATGGCGCGCCTGACCAGTCTGCGAAGTACAAGGTCCCGGCGCTAGCCGGGACGCGCAGCCGTAGGGCTGCGCGAAAAGCAGTCGACGCTCGAGGGTGGCGCACCGGTCCCGCCCTCGAGCGTTCGCTTCCTGGCCTCCTATGCGCCCGCGACCTTCCGTAGATCCTCGAGCAGCATCCCGTAGAGCTCCGCCTTCTGCGTGTCGTCCTCGCCGCGAAGCACGGCCGAGGGATGGTAGGTGGCGATCGTCTTGGGCGCCCAGCGCGTCGGCGCGAAGTGGCCGCGATCCTTCGTGATCCTGAACGTGTCGCCGAAGATCGCGCGGGCCGCCGTGGCGCCGAGGCAGACGAGAATCTCCGGCTTGATCAAGGTCAGCTCGGCGTCGAGCCACGGACGACAAGCCTGGAGCTCGTTCGCCCGTGGCGTCTGATGGATTCGGCGCTTGCCGCGCTGCTCGAACTTGAAGTGCTTGACCGCGTTGGTGACGTAGAGCTTCTCGCGCTCGAGACCCGCTTCGGCCAGCGCCTTGTCAAACACCTCGCCGGCCGGACCGACGAATGGCGCGCCCTGCCGATCTTCCTGATCCCCCGGCTGTTCTCCGATGAACACGATCCGCGCGGAGGCCGAGCCTCGGCCGAAGACGGTCTGCGTGGCGTGGCGATATAGATCGCAGCCGGTACAGCGCGCCGCGGCCGCGCTGAGCTCGCGGAGCGAGGCGCCGGAGGGCACGAACGGCGCCGCGCCGTCGCCATCGGGTGCTGGCTCCGCGGCCCTCTGCGTGACGAGCGCCCGCAAGCGCCGCACGCTGGGATCGCGGGGGTCCTTCAGGAGATCGCGATCCCCGTGCGTGAGCCGCCACAGCACGTCGTAAAGGACTTGCCAGCGAGCGGTATCGGACGCCGACGCCGCCTGACGCGCCAGGTCCAGGAACTCTCGCGGCACTCGCGCCGACTGAGAGGAGGACGCCGCCGTCTTGGCGGGCAGGGAAGGCTGGACGCCCGCGGCGATCTCGCGCCAGCGTACCTCGCTCGGCGCCACCCCCGCCTGCAGGAGGTCCCGCGCCGCCGTCTGCCAGCTCTCGAACGTCGGCTCGATCTCGACGGTTCTCATCGGCGAACATCTCGATGATGGCAGGCTGCGGGGCGCGTGGCTACTTCTTGTCGGCCGGTGTCACCGTGATCGACTTCTTGTCGAGAATGTTGACGCCGGCGAAGACGAGGCCGTCCATGACGTCCGGCACGACGACCAGCGTGTCCTCGGTCTCCTCGAGCACTGCGGCGTTGCGCTCGAGAAACGGCTTCATCCAGACCCACTGGGTCTTGATGGCGACCGTGCGTCCCGTGCCGCGCGGAAGCATGCCCGAGGCATCCCGAAGAAGCGCATCGATCGCCAGGCGGAGATTTTTGTCCACCACGTCGCGAACGGGCCTGCCGTCGTCCGACGCCCAGCCTCCCTCGCCGGTCAGCGGCCGCGCGTCCCCCACGCCGGCGTGGTACTTCGTCTTCCATTTCTCCTCACCGCCGGCGTCTTTGAGTGAGGTCTTCAAGGCCACCCAGAAGCGAGCCCTGTCATTCCCGATGAAATTCACGACGAGGTAAGGGATGATCTCGATCGTGCCGTTGCCGGCGCTGCCGACGGGCGCGAACCTGCCGGAGTCGGCGCGACGAGCCAGCTCGTCGGCGAGCATCTGCTCCGTGATCGAGCGAAGGTCCACCTTGAGATGCGTCGTGGCGTCCTGAGTCTTTTTCTCGCCGGTGCTCTGTGCCGCCGCATGAGCCGCGGCGACGCCGATGATGCCGAAGAGCATGCCGACGTTCGATGCGCCTTGATGCCCCGAGGCGTAGACCGACGTGTCCGGGATCTGATAGACGCCGAGCGGCATGTCGTTCATCTTCGACGGCTGCTCGTTCAGCACCTTCAGAGCCAGTGGGCCCTTGAGCTCCGGCATGGGCTGGCTCAGGGCGTGCGCGCAGCCGGTGGCCGCGATGCCGACGAGAACGATGACCATCGCCCGGAGCTCGCGCCCGATCATCGTGTGCCGCCCTCCGGTCAGCGCTTCCGATCGCGGCCGAAAAAGCCGTCTTTAGGTCGCGCGTGCGCGTGGAAGTGGTCGGGGATGTTGCGCATGTGCCCGTCCACCCAGAACTCGCCGAGCTGCGCCGTGGCGACCTCGCGCAGTCGCTCGCGCATGTGGGTCACGTGCGCTTCGGGCGGTGCGGTGCCATGAAAGCGCCACACCACCATCGGCGTCTCACAGATCTCGCACTCGGCGATCCAGCAGATGTCGTCCTCGAAGAACCACGGCGTCATCTTCAGAGCCTTGCAGAGGTCGCAGTCCTTGACGCGAGTGAACTCGGGGCCGGTCGGGGGAGACGTGCTCATGGCCTATTACCCTACCGCAAGCCGCGCCGGCGCGATCATCCTTCGCGCACGCGGGCGGGCGCGGCGAGCAGACCCAGCGCGGCCAGGATGAGCGCTCCAGCCAGGAGCCAGAAGACGGGCTCGTAGCCGCCGAGCGCCACCTGCAGGAGCGCGGCGACGAACGGCGCGATGGCGCGCGCGCCGTTCGCTCCGAGCGCGATCGCGCCGCTGATGGAGCCGTAGTGGCGCGGGCCGAAGATCTCGGCGATCGTGGTCGCCCGTGCGAGAGTGGCCATGCCGTTCGCGGCGCCGAGCATGACGACCATCGGCGCGAGTGTGCCGAGGCGTCGCACCAGCGCGAGCTGGGCCAGCGCCACGGCCTGGAAGACGAAGATGCCGACCGTGAGCGTCCGGTGGCCGAAGCGCGCGACGAGCGGACCGAAGACGACCCGCGCCGGCAGCTGCATGGCGCCCATCCAGCCGATCATCGCCGCCGCCAAGGTGGGTGAGTAGCCGCGGTCGCTCAGGTACGGGATGAGATGGACCGTGACGGTGTTCGTCGTGAAGTTGCTGGCGAGAAACGCGAGCGCCAGCACCCAGAAGACTCCCGTCTTCGCGGCGGCGCCGAGCGTCAGCCCGGGTACGGCGGCGTCCGGGCCCGACGCCCTGTCGCGCGCGGAGGCCCGCGGGGGGCGCCGCAGGACGAGCGCGTGCAGGGGGATCGTCGGCACCGCGAGGATCAGGGCGAGGGCGGACAACGCCCCGCGCCAGCCGAGCCGGTTGACCAGCCACGCCTCGAATGGCATGAAGATGGTGCTCGCCAGCGCCGCGACGAGCGTGACGACGAGCAGGGCTCGGTCGCGGTCTCTCAGAGGAAACCACCCGACGATCGCGGCGAAGGCCGGCTCGTAGAGCGTCGCCGCCATCGCGAGTCCCATGAGCGCCCAGACCGCATAGAGCGCACCGAGACTCTCGATGCGCGACCACACCAGGAGCAGTGCCGTCGCCAGGCACGAGCCGAGGGTCATCACACCGCACGCGCCGTGACGATCGATCCAGCGGCCGACGGGTATCGCGATGAGCGCGGATGTCAGGAGCCCGATCGAGAGCGCGCCGGTGAGCTCGACGCGCGAGTAGCCGAGATCGGCCTCCATCGGCCGGAGCATGACCGGGAAGCCGTAGTAGAGGATGCCCCACGACACCGTTTCGGTGATCGAGAGGCCGGCCACGACGATCCAGCCGTAGTAGACGCGTGGGACGGAAGCGGTCAGCGCGATCGTACCCTTTGGGGCTCGACGGCTCAGCGTCCGTCCGACGGCGCCGCGGGAAGGGTCATGCAGGTGCTCACCGCGTGGGCGACGAGCTTGTCGCCTCCGTCGAGCACGTCGCATTCGATGAGCCCAAGCGTGCGCCCGGCGTTCTTCACACGGGCGCGCGCCGAGATGCGGCCCGTGCGCACCGCGCGCAAGAAGTTCACTTTCATCTCCACGGTCGTGTAGCTCTCGCCCTCGCCGAGGGTCGTCATGTAGGCCCAGCCCATCGCGGCATCGGCGACCGCGGCGAGGACGCCGCCCTGCAGGGTGCCCATCGGGTTGGCATGCGCGGCGGTCGCGTCGAGCTCGACGAGCGCCTCCCCCGCCGAGAACGACGCGAGCCGCATACCGAGGAGTGTAGCCGCCGCGGGCGGCGGGACTTCGCCCCGCAGCAACGCCTCCATACCGTCCAGCATCTTCGCCATCGCTCGGCCTCTCTCGTGAATTCGGTCGCCGCCACGACAGGCGGCACCGCGCTCGGCTCGGCGCGCCTGCAAGCGCGCCACTGTAGGCTTCGGCGTACGTTCTCGTCAAATGGTGGCGGTGGCCGTCGTGTGCTCGTCACGCTCGGTCTGCTAGGATCGTGAGCGTGATCGCGCTCGCCCTGGTGCTCGTGTCCCTCGGGGCCGGAGATCACGATCGCTCGCTCGCCATCGGCGGCCTGACCCGGACCTACATCGTGCACGTGCCGCCCCGGGTGAGCGAGGGCCGGCCGTTGCCCGTCGTGTTCGCGTTTCACGGCGGCGGCGGCAATGCGTCGGGCTTCAAGGCGTACGCCGGGCTCGACGCGCTGGCCGACCGCGAAGGATTCGCGGTCGTCTATCCCGACGGCTCCGGACGATTCGGTCGTCGCCTCCTCACGTGGAACGCCGGCGGCTGCTGCGGCTACGCGGCGGCGCAGAACGTCGACGACGTCGGGTTCACCGTCGCGGTGCTCCGCGACGTGGCGCGCAACGTCTCGATCGATCCCGCGCGCGTCTATGCCACCGGCCATTCGAATGGCGGCATGATGACGTACCGCCTGGCCATCGACGCCTCCGAGCGCGTTGCGGCGATCGCGCCCGTGGCCGGTGCGATGCAGGCGGCGAGCTTCCCGCCGGCCCGTCCGGTCGCTGTACTCCACATTCATAGCGTCGACGATCCGGGCGCGCTCTACGCGGGCGGCCTCGGACCACCGTTCCCGGGCACTCAGAGCCGCGTGACCCATCGCGCGGTCGAGCCCGAGCTCCGGAGATGGGCCGCTCAGGACCGCTGTCCCGCCGAGCCGCGGACCGTGGAGCAGCGCACGACACCCTCGCGCGGCGGACCGGACCACACCGCGACCTTGCTCGTGTGGGCGCCATGCGCCGGCGGCACCGAGGTGCAGCTGTGGAAGCTGACCGTCGCGGGCCACGGCTGGCCGGGCGGGCACGTGCTTCTGCCCGAGAAGATCATGGGCCCGGAGACGGTCACGATCGACGCGGCCCTGGAAGTCTGGCGATTCGTGTCGCGCTTCCGCCGCGCCGACGCACCCACGCCCGAGGGCCGCTGAACGCGGCATCGTTCCGGCGCCGGGTATCCGGGTGATACGATCGATTCGTGAAGCAGCGCGGATTCGGCTACATCGAGATCGTCATCGTGATGGCGGTGGTGGCGGTCGCCGGATACCTGCTGATGCAGTACTTCACCTCGACCGCGAAAACGGTCGAGAAGATGCAGCAGGACCGTCCGCTCGCCCGCGCCAAGCTCGCCGCCGATCAGGCCACCTTGACGTCCGTGCAAGGCCTCGTGCGGAGCTATCAGGCCGACAAGGGCCAGTTTCCGCCGGACAAGGCCACCGTGGTGGGCCTTCTCGCCTCGCCCCCGCGATTCCAGTGCCCGGGCAACGACTTCGACTACGACCCCGCCACGGGCTCGCTCGGCCTCACGATCAACGACGACTCGCGCTGCTGACGAGCCGCGGATTCTCCTCGGCGCGACAGTGCCGGTCGTGACATCGGGAATCGGCGCGGCGCTTGCGTTACACTCATCGGGATGAGCGAAGAGGCGCGAGAAAAACCCAGTAACTTCATCCGGGACATGATCCTGGAGCACAACGCCAGTGGGCGTTTCGGCGGCAACGTGATCACGCGGTTCCCGCCGGAGCCCAACGGCTATCTCCACATCGGTCACGCCCAGGCGATCTCGATCGACTTCGGCATGGCCCGTGAGTTCGGCGGCCGCTGCCACCTGCGATTCGACGACACCAATCCGACCAAGGAGAGCCAGGAGTACGTCGACTCGATCATCGACACCGTGCGCTGGCTCGGCTACGACTGGGGCAAGCACCTCTACTACGCGAGTGACTACTTCGAGCAGCTCTACGCGTGGGCGGTGCAGCTCATCGAGACGGGCAAGGCGTACGTCGACGACCTGACGCAAGGGGAAATCTCGGAGTACCGCGGCACGCTGACCGAGCCCGGTCGCGAGAGCCCATACCGCAATCGCTCGGTCGAGGAGAACCTGGACCTCTTCGCCCGCATGCGCGCGGGCGAGTTCGACGACGGCACCAAGACCCTGCGCGCGAAGATCGACATGGCCTCGGGCAACATCAACCTGCGCGATCCGGTCATGTACCGCATCCGCAAGGCCACGCATCACCGCACGGGTGACGCCTGGTGCATCTACCCCATGTACGACTGGGCCCACGGCCAGTCGGACTCGATCGAGGGCATCACCCACTCGATCTGCACGCTCGAGTACGAGGACCACCGGCCGCTCTACGACTGGTATCTCGAGCAGCTCGGCGTGCACCACCCGCAGCAGATCGAGTTCGCGCGGCTGAGCGTGTCGCACACGATCATGTCCAAGCGAAAGCTCCTCGAGCTGGTGCAGCAGGGGCTCGTCTCCGGCTGGGACGATCCGCGCATGCCGACTCTGGCGGGCCTGCGCCGGCGTGGGTACACGCCCGAGGCCATTCGCGATTTCGCCGAGCGCGTCGGCACCGCCAAGTCCGCCAAGGTCGTGGACATCGCGTTCCTCGAGCACTGCCTGCGCGAAGACCTCAATCGCCGCGCCGAGCGCCGCATGGCGGTGCTCCGGCCCCTCAAGCTGGTGATCGAGAACTATCCAGAGGGGCAGGTGGAGGCGATGGAGGCGGTGAACAATCCCGAAGATCCGGCGGCCGGCACGCGCAAGGTGCCCTTCTCCCGTGTCCTCTATATCGAGCAGGACGACTTCCGCGATCCGGCGCCGCCCAAGTATTTCCGGCTCTCACCCGGCGCCGAGGTGCGTCTGCGCTACGCCTACATCGTGAAGTGCACCGGCGTCGAGCGCGACAGCGCCGGCCAGGCGACGACGGTGCAGTGCACGTACGATCCGACTTCGCGCGGCGGCGATGCGCGTGGGCGCCGGGTGAAGGGGACCATCCACTGGGTCTCGGTATCCCATTCGATCCCGGCCGAGGTGCGGCTCTACGATCATCTCTTTGCCGCGCCCAAGCCCGACGACGCGGAGGACTGGCACACCGTGCTGAACCCGAGCTCGCTGGAGGTCGTGCGCGGCGCGCGTCTCGAGCCGGCGCTGGCGGGCTCCGACCGAGGCTCGCGCTACCAGTTCGAGCGTCAAGGCTATTTCTGCGTCGACGAGCGCGACTCGTCGCCGGCCCGGCTGGTGTTCAACCGCACCGTCGGCCTGCGCGACACGTGGGCGAAGATCGAGAGCAAGGGGTAGGAAGGTATGAGCACAGCCGACTCGGCCCGAGGACGCGCGACCGTGATCCAGCCCAGCGAGGGCGACTCCTTCTGGCAGCCCGTGCCGGCCAACGGGCACGCTGATCCGAAGCTGACGCCGGCGAACACCCGTTACGACGCGCTGTCGATGGGCTATCAGACCATCGCGCCCCAGAGCCGAGTGCGCGAGCACTCACACGGCGACCAGGTCGAGCTGCAGATCTGTTTTCGCGGCCGCGGCCGCGTCGTCGTCGACGGCGTGAGCCATCCGCTCGTGCCGGGTACGGCGTGCTTCCTCGGCTACGACGTCAGGCACGAGATCATCAACGAGACCGACGAGGAGCTCGTGATGCTCTGGCTGGTCTCCCCGGCCGGGCTCGAGGACTTCTTCAAGGCGATCGGCCGGCCGCGCACGGCCGGCGAGCCCGCGCCCGCGCCGTTCGCGCGGCCGGAAAACGTGGTCGAGATCGAGCGCGCGCTGAGGATGAACGACACGCGTCCGTGGCGGCCCGCGCCCGGGCACTAGCCTGGACCTCAGCCCGTGGGCGAGACGCGGGTCGATCTCCTCCATCTTCTCGAGGATCTGCGCGACGCGTATCCAGGCCCGACCGAGGCGACGATCCTCACCGAGATCGTCGCGAACTCGCTCGACTCGGGCGCGACGACGATCGCCATCTCTACTGACTCCGTCGCGCCGGCGCTCACCATCGTGGACGACGGGGCCGGTATGCGGCGACGTGATCTGGCGCGCTATCACGACGTCGCCGCCAGCACCAAGGAGCGAGGCGCCGGCATCGGCTTCGCCGGCGTCGGCATCAAGATCGCGCTCCTGATCTGCGCGGAAGTCGTCACCGAGACGCGGCGGGGCAAGCATCACGTCGCGTCGTCTTGGCGGCTGGCCTCGCGCAACAGAGCGCCGTGGCGCTGGGTCCCACCGGAGGGGCGCGTGGCGGTGCGGGGAACGGCGGTGCGGCTCGTGCCCGAAACGGCGCTCTCGCCGCTGGTCGATCCGGGCTTCGTCGACGGCGTGCTGCGCAGAGCCTTTCAGCCCCTCTTCGATCCGGCGCTCATCCCCATCCTCCGCGAACAGTATCCGCGCGGCGTCGCCGTCGTCCTGAACGGGCGTGCGCTCGATCTCCAGGGCGCGGAGGCCCCCGAGGTCGCGCCTCTCGCAATACGCATCGGGCGCAGGCGCAAGCCCGCCGGCGCGGGCTATCTCGTGCGGATGGCGGAGACGCTACCCGAGGAGATCCGAGGTGTCGCCGTCAGCACCTTCGGCAAGGTGATCCGTCGGGGCTGGGACTGGCTCGCGCTAGCGCCTGCGGCGGCCGACCGGGTCGCGGGCCTGATCGAGGTGCCAGCGCTCGCCGAGAGTCTCACGCTGAACAAGGCCGACTTCATCCGGGCGGGTGCGCGTGGCGCCATCTACCTCGCCTATCGGAAGGCGATCCAGGAGGCCGTCGCGCACCAGCTCACGCTCTGGGGGGATTCGGGCGAGCCGGCTGATCGGGCCCGGCGTCGGGCCGCCCGCCCGGTCGAACGCGACCTCGAAACGGTCCTCGCCGACCTGGCTGACGAATTCCCCCTCCTGGCGCCGCTGGTCGAGCAGCGTGCGGGCGGCCAACGCCACCTGTTGTCGGCCGGCCCCGCGCCGGGAACGCTCGGGCGGGCCGGGTCCTTACCCGCGATGCGCGAAGTCGCTGCGACCGATGCGCCCTCCGTGACACCGGAGATCGAGTTGGCCGCGGACGAGGCGGCGCCGGAGATGCCCGCGCAACCGGCGGCAGCGTTGAGCCACTTCGCCGACAATGCGCGAGCGCGTCGGCCGGTGCGCTACGGGCTGAGCATCGGATTCGAGGCGCGCCCCGACGACCCGGAGCTCGGGCGGCTCGTCGAGTCGACCGTGTGGGTGAACGAAGCGCACCCGGCATACCGGCGGGCCGTCGCGTCGCGCTCAGAGGGCTACCACACGGCTCTCGCGGTCGCGCTGGCCCTGGCCCCACTGGCCGTCGATCCGGCGAAGGAGCATGCTTTCATCACCGCGTTCCTCTCGAGCTGGGGCGCTGCCATCGAGCGGCGGAGGGGCCGCAAGCGCCCGTGAGCCTGGCCGACGGCGGTGGCTATGCCGGTGGGAGCAGGTCGGCCACGGCGATGGATCGGCCGTGCGCTGCCAGTGGAGAGATCGTGGCGCCTGGCGCAAGGTGTTGCGTGCTCCTGTACTCCCAGCCGAATGGCGCGGCGGCGATCGGCGCCGGCTGCCGGTAGACCTCGAGTACGGCCTCACGCAGGTTGA
Source organism: Candidatus Rokuibacteriota bacterium (assembly GCA_003221615.1). Taxonomy (GTDB): domain Bacteria; phylum Methylomirabilota; class Methylomirabilia; order Rokubacteriales; family CSP1-6; genus AR31. The sequence goes on from QHSQ01000001.1 coordinate 25,595, forward strand.
CGATCCAGTAGTCGGCGACCCCGGCGCGGGCGTAGAGCCCCCTCTTGTGTTCGCGATCGACCGTCAGTGAGGTCTCGGCGATCTCGACCACGAGCGCCGGCGCCGAAGGATGGGAGCCGACGTAGTCCCACGCGCCTCCTCGAACGACGACGACGTCCGGCTCAGGCTCCGAGGCGTCGTCGAGCGCGAGGGGCAGCTGCGGCCGTACGTGGAAGCCGTCGCCGAACGCCCGAGCCAGCACTCGAGACACCGCGGCCACGGCTGCGCTGTGCCGGCTGCCTTGCGGCTCGCGCACCACGAGGAGCCCGTCGAGTAGCTCGAGGTGTTCGTCGCTCCGGAAGAGCCCATAGTCGACGAGCCTCTCGTATTCCATACGTGTCCAGCGCCGGGTCTTGAGGAGCGAATCGGCGATCGTCATCGGTCCAATGATAGCGAGGCGCGCCGAGCCCGATCAATGAGTTGGAATGGATACCCGGCCGGGAACCGGCTATGCTCCGCCCATGCCGCGGATCGACGTCGCCGTGCCGGGTATCCCGAAGCCACTGGCGAGCTACACGCCCGCCGCGCGCGCGGGCGATCTCGTGTTCGCGGCGGGCCATCTCGCCAGCGACTTCAAGCAAGGAGTCGCGCCCGAGGCTCGCGTCGACCCGGCGTTTCCGTTCTATGACTCGGCGATCAAGAAGCAGACGCGCTACGTCCTGGGTAATCTGGCGCGGACCTTCGAGGCGGCGGGCACCTCGCTGAGCCACGTCGTGAAGGCGCAGGTGTTCCTCACCGACCTGGCGCACTTCAATGGGTTCGACGAGGTCTGGCGCGAGTGCTTCCCGACGCCGCCGCCGCGGACGACGATCGGCACGAGCGGTCTGCTGGTCCCGGGCTGTCTCGTCGAGGTCGACCTGACCGCCACGATGCCGCGGGCGGCCGGTCGCGTCGTGCGCTCGGCCGGGCCCCGGCCGCTGGCGAACTATTCCGAGGCAGTCGTGGTGGGCGATCTCGTCTTCGCCGCGGGCCAGCTTGCCAGCGACTTCAAGACCGGCGTCCCGCGCGAGGCCCGCGTCGATCCGGCGTTTCCGTACTACGGCTCCGAGATCAAGCGCCAGACGCGCTACGTGCTCGAAAATCTGGCGCGGACGTTCGAGGCCGCCGGCACGTCGCTCGACCGCGTCGTGAAGGCCCAGGTATTCCATACGGACCTGAACAACTTCTTCGCTTTCGACGAGGTCTGGCGCGAGTTCTTTCCGATCCCGCCACCGCGCACGACCATCGGGACGACCGGGCTCCTGGTCAAAGACACGCTGGTGGAAATCGATCTGATCGCGGCGCTGCCATCGGCCCGAGTGCAGGCGATCTCGGTACCGGACATCCCGCGGCCGCTGGCGCACTACACGCCGGCGACGCGGGTGGGGGACCTCGTCTTCGCGGCCGGGCAGATCGCCAGCGACTACCAGACCGGGGTCCCGCGCGAGGCGCGGGTGGACGCGGCGTTTCCGTTCTACGGCTCGGACATCCAGCGCCAGACGCGCTACGTGCTGGAGAATCTCGCCAAGACCTTCAAGGCCGCCGGCACCTCGCTCGATCAGGTCGTCAAGGCGCAGGTGTTCCACACCGACCTGGCGAAGTTCCCGGGCTTCGACGAGGCCTGGAGAGAGTTCTTCCCCACGCCTCCGCCGCGCACCAGCGTGGGCACGACCGGTCTGCTGGTGCCGGGCACCCTCGTCGAGATCGACCTCATCGCGGCCACGCCCTGAGCGGGCGGCGGACGCGACGAGTCGGTCAGCGACCCTTGAACGACGGCGCGCGCTTCTCGACGAAGGCGCGAATCCCTTCGCGCGCGTCCTCGGTCTCGGAGCAGACGTTCTGCGCGAATGTCTCGAACTCGAGCGCCCCGCGGAGATCGGTCTCCTCGCTGTGATAGAGCGCACGCTTGGCCAGTCGGATGGCGACCGGCGGGCCCGAAGCGATCTTCCGCGCCAGCTCGTAGGCGGCCGGCATCAACTCCTCCGGCGCGTAGACGGCGTTCACGATCCCGAGCCGCAGCGCCTCCTGCGCGTCGATGATCTCGCCGGTGAAGATGAGCTCGCACGCCTTGGCCATGCCGACCAGGCGCGGCAGGAAGTACGTCCCGCCCCAGTCCGGGTGCAGGCCGCGCTTGACGAAGGCCTGGGTGAACTTCGCGGCGGTCGACGCCAGGCGGATGTCACAGCCGAGCGCCAGGTTCATCCCGGCGCCGGCCGCGGCGCCGTTCACGGCAGCGATCACCGGCTTGGGCGCGTCGCGCATCGCCAGCAGCACGCGGTCGCGCAGGGGGGCCACCTTGTCCTCGAGCGGCCGCGCGGGCGCGCGGCCTTCCCTGGTATCGTTCATCGCCTTGACGTCGCCGCCGGCGCAGAAGCCCTTGCCGGCGCCGGTCACGACCAGGACTCGGACCTCGGTATCCTGACTCGCGCGGAGGACCGCGTCGTAGAGATCGTCGCGCAGGGTGTCACCGAGCGCGTTGAGACGCTCGGGACGGTTCAGGGTCAAGGTCGCGACGGCATCCTTCACTTCGTAGATCAGGCATTTGTAGTCGGGCATGGTCCTCTCCTCTATGAGGACCTCGAATATACCGCGGAGGGCATATGGACTTCTTCGATGTCGTGACCACGCAGCGGGCCATGCGACGCCTCAAGACCGACGCGATTCCCGACGACGTCTTGAAGAAGATCATGGACACCGCGATCTGCGCGCCGAGCGGCGGAAATCGTCAAAACTGGAGCTTCGTGGTGGTCCGCGATCAGGCCCGACGAGCCCGGCTCGGCGAGCTCTACCGCGAGGCGTGGGGCGAGCTGATGAAAGTGCCGTACTACGCCGGCGCGACCAAGGAGCCGGCGGACAGCCCGGCGGGCAAGATGCTCGCCTCGGCCCGCCACCTCGGGGAGCACCTCGGCGAGGCGCCGGTGATCGTCCTCGCCTGCGTCACGCTCGATCCGGGCGTCAGGGTGAGTCTGACGACCGGCGCATCGATCTACCCGGCCGTCCAGAACATCATGCTGGCGGCGCGCGCCCTCGGCATCGGGAGCTGCCTCACCACCATCCACCGGTTCCGCGACGCGCAGGTGAAAGAGCTGCTCGGGATCCCGGCCGATGTCGAGACGGCCGCCCTGATCCCGCTGGGCTACCCGCTCGGGAGATTCGGCCGCCCGCCGCGCCGGTCGGTGGGCGAGGTGGCGTTCGCGGATCGTTGGGGCCGGGCGCTCGGATCCCTATAATCGAAGTGTGGCTCGTGTCGAGCGCGCAACCCCTCACGCGATTCGTGCCGCGACGGCCCGCGACGCCGCGGTGATCGCGGATCTGGTTCGACGCGCGTTCGCTGCGCAGCCGCGCCCGACCAATCCGCCGTCGAGCGCCCTCAAGGAGACGGCCGCAACGATCATCGCGCACCTCGCGCGCGGCGGCGGCGCGGTCCTCGAGCGCGACCGCGTGGTGGTCGGCGCGGTGTTGTGGGAAGAGGAGGACAGCGCGCTCTACATCAGCCGCGTCTCGGTCGATCCGGCGTACCGGAGGCAGGGCATCGCCCGAGCGCTCGTCGACGAGGCCGAGCGCGAAGCGCGCCGCCGAGGCTTTTCTCGCATGACCCTCGGCGTGCGCCTCGAGCTCGTGGAGAATCACCAGCTCTTCAGGTCGTGCGGTTTCGTGGACGCCGAGCTTCGCAGCCACGAAGGCTTCAGCCGGCCCACGTGGGTGCTGATGGAGCGCCGGCTTACCTAGGCCGGTCGGCGCCTACAGGTACTTCGTCGGGTGGTTCATCGTCCGCCACATGTGCGCCGACGGGCTCTGGTCGAAGCCCAGCCCTTCCTTCGGCTGCTTGAAGTGACGGCCGACGACGTCCGTGAACTCGTCGAGCTCGACCTTGACGTTCGGGTCGAACGAGTAGAGGTCGTTCACGGTGATGAGGCGTGACGACTCGTACCACTTGTGCTCACGCGCGCGCCGGTGAGCTTCCTGGAGGTGCGGCTCGGGCCGGAAGTCCGCGCCGAAGAGCCGGATGTAGGAGTCGGGGTACTTGTACCCGTACGCCTCGTCGGGGAAGAACCGCAGCACCTGGTGATAACGGATCGCCCAGCTCACTTCCTCGTCGACGTAGGGCTCGACGAGCTGCGCGCCCCAGTAGCCGTGGTCGCCGCGAATGAATCCCATGGCGGAGATGTCGTGGAGCAGGCACCCCAGCACGATCTTTTCGCTGACGCCGTTCTTCTGCGCCAGGCGCGCGCTCTGGAGGACGTGCGTGGAGGGCCCGAAGCGCAGTTTGAAGAAGTCGAACAAGGTCGGCTTCTCGGGCATCAGGGGCAGCCGCGGATCGTGGCCCATCATGTAGAGCTTGCCCTGGCTCTGCTGGGGCGGCAGCGGCTGTCGCGGATCGCGCTCGCCGGACGTGTAAATCGCCGACTTCACGACGATCCGGTCGAGCTCCTGGCTCATTGCGTGCTCGGCTGCCTCGGCCCGTTCCAGCGACGTCATCGCCATCGCATCCCTCCGGGACATCGAACGTTGCCTCGATGATCGGTCTCCGGGCCACCGACTGTCAAGCCGCGTGGAGGCGGGCGACGAGCGCCGCCGCGAAGCGGTCGCCCGCGCCCGGAGCCAGGTGGAGCCCGAGCCCGGGCTCGGTGACCTCGACCTCCATGAGCACGAACCGAGCGTTCCGGCGTACGCCGTCGATTCTGGCGTAGAGCGGCTCGCTCGGGAGGCTCCGCAGAACCCGGGTCATGGCGTCGATCGTGGCTTCATCGAGGGCGGCGGCTTCCATGCGTCCGCCATATTGACTGTTCACGCGGAACTCACCGGTCGCCGGCACGCGCCGGAGTCCGTGGGAAAACGTTCCTCCGAAGAACACGCCAGCGATCTCCCCCGCGGTGACCTCGGGAATGAACTCCTGGACGAGCAGCCGTGGCGAGCGCGTGACGGCGTGAAATCGAGCGAGCGCCTCGGCCTCATGTCCGCACGCGACGCGCTCGACGCCTACGCCGCTTGCCCCGACGGTCGGCTTGATGATCGCCTCTCTCAGCGACAGCCGGGCCAGCGCCCCGGCCACCAGGGCGGCGTCGGCTTCGACGATCGTACACGCCGGGAGCAGCGCGCCCCGCGCGGCGAGGTCGGTCAGATAGGCCTTGTCGAGATTCCAGCGCACGAGATCGGGCGCATTGAAGACTCGGGTCGGTTCGAGTCGGTCGAGCCATGCGCGGTAGTCGTCGAGGGTCTGGTGATAGTCCCAGGTGGAGCGGATCAGGACTGCCCGCGCGCCGTCGAAGGGCTCGAATGGTCCGTTCCACGGCGCGCGCTCCACCCGGAATCCTCGTTGAACGAGGGCGTCGGCGAGACAGCGATCGCTCGGGCTCAGCTCCGGCCACGCGCGACAGGTCGCGAGAACGATGCGATCAGGCACGCATCTGTCTCGAGCTTGCGGTCGATCGCCGCCCTAGGCCATGACCCAGCCGCCGTTGGGCTGGAGCACCTGACCCGTGAGGTAGTTCGCGTCCTCCGCCGCGAGGAAGACCGCGCAATAGGCGACGTCCTCGACCCGACCGAGGTGGCGCACCGGCAGCTCGCCGATCCGCTTCGCGCGGTATTCCGGCGTCATCACCGCACGGCTCATGTCGGTGTCGATCCCGCCGGGGGCGATCGCGTTGACGGTGACGCCGTGCGGGCCCACCTCGTGAGCCATCGCGCGGGTGAACGCCTCGATGGCGCCCTTGGTCGCGGCGTAGGCGGCGAAGCCACCGGTGCCGACCGAGGCCCGGACGAGCTGGGTCGAGAAGTTGATGATGCGCCCGTAGCGGGCGGAGACCATCGGGCGCAGGGCGCGCTGGGTGCAGAGAAACGTGCCCATCACGTTGATCGCGAACATCGACTCGTAGCTCTCGATCGGAGCGTCGATGAACTGGCCGCGCGTCATCACGCCGGCGTTGTTGACGAGAATGTCGAGGCGGCCGAAGCGCGCGAGCACCAGATCGACCATGGCGCCGACCTGGTCCGCGCGCGCGACGTCCGCGTGCACGGCCTCGGCCCGGCGTCCGAGCTGCTGGAGCTCGGTCACGACCTCTTTGGCTCCGGCGGCGCTGGCGTTGTAGTTCACCGCCACGTCGGCGCCCTCGCGGCCGAACGCGAGCGCGATCGCGCGGCCGAATCCGCGACCTGCTCCGGTTACCAGCGCGACCCGACCGTCCAGACGTCCCATGCGAGTATCCTCACGTGAGGTGTTCGTTGATGCTTCTGGGATACAGCGCGGATGAAGGAGGTGTCAAGACGTGCACGAACCCCTGAACGTCCTGACCAATGCCCGGACCGAGCTCGCGCGCTTTCCACGCGTGCTCGATGCCTTGCTGAAGGACCTCGACGAAGCGGCCTGGCGCGCCCACCCGGTACCCGTCGAGTGGGCGCCTGTCGAGATCGTCTGTCACCTGCGCGACGAGGAAGTCGAAGACTTCGGCGCGCGCCTTCGCGTCGTCGTCGAAGGCGGCACCAGCTTCGCACCGATTGATCCGGAGCGCTGGGCGACGGAGCGACGCTATGCCGAGGACGACGGACTCAGAGCACTGGCGGCGTTTCGCGAGCGCCGCGCTGCGAGTCTCCGCTTCCTGGACGGATTCGCCCACTCGAGTTCGGGGCTCGCTCCAGGACGTCTCATGGTGGCGGTCGAGCACCGTCGACTCGGCTATTTGTCCGGCCTGGATATCCTGGCCGCCTGGGTCGAGCACGATCGCCTGCACCTCGCGCAGCTCGCCTCCACGCTGGCCCGAAACTGGGCCGCGCGTTGGGCGCCGCTCCACACGGAGTACGCCGGCCCCATCCCGTACGCCAACGGTTGATCGCGCGCGGTGGATAGCGCTCGCCTCGGGTTAATCGCGCCCCTCGGGTTGATCGCGCGCCCAGCGGTGGGGGGTATGGGGGGCCATTTCGGTGTCGCGCCCGGGGTTCAACTCAGCATCAGAGCCGCCAGAGATCGGCGGAACCGCGAAGCCGCGGACGTTTACGGAGAGTCCCTGCACCAAGCCGCCCGAGATGACGCCCTCCGCGCGCCCGTAGCCCTCGAAGACCCAGGCCTGGGCGCCGTAGCCCTCGTCGGCGAGAAACGCCTTATTCTCGTCCGACAGGTCCGGCAAGTCGGCGACCGCGCCCGCCGGCCACACCTTGATCGTCGACACCAAGGCTTTCCTCAAGATCTGCCTGGCCTGGTGCTGCGTCTCAGCGGGGATGGAGCCCGTCGGCGCGTCGATCGCGGCCTGTAGGACAGCGGACCAGGAGGCCCACGTGGTGCGAAGCTGCTCCACCTCGGTGCGATCGGCCGCAAGGTCACGCTCGATCCCCTCAAGCTCCCCCAGACGGCGCTCGGCCCGCTCGCGGTTCACCTTGGCCTCGGACCACTCGGCCTTTAGCCCCGCCACCAGCGCGTCGTCCTCGACCTGGCCGATGCGCTTTACTAGCCGGGCCTCGATCGCCGCCAACTTTGGCAGGTCCACGATGAGGCCCGCGCGCTCAGCCTCGCGTTGCTGCCGGGCGCCGCTGTCGTGGGCCTGCCGCTCCAAGTGTGCGGTGAAGCTCTCGACGGTGAAGGTCTTGAACAGCGCCGCGACGACCGCGGTGTTCAACTCGCCCATCGGCGTGCCGGTCGCGTTGGTACAGGCCTGACGCTCGCGGCGGTTGCGGCAAGTGTAGACGTAGGCCAGGTTGCGCCCGCGCTTGGTCGCCAGCATCGGGCCGCCACAGACACCGCAGGACAGGAAGCCGCTCAACAAGTAGGTGCCCTTGGTGCTCTCGACCTCGCCGACCGAGCTGCGCTCACGCTTCGGTATCGAGAACGACCCGGCGAAGACGCTGCCGCACCCGACTCTGCGCGAACGGTGGAGCAGCGAGGCCGAAGCCGTCGGTCTCGCCTCACTGGCCAACTGGGGCGTCGCCGCGGACGTCGCGCGTGATGCGCACGCGTTCGTGGTAAGCCGCGGCATCGCCAACATGGGCGGCCCCGCGAGCGAACAGGACTACGCCGACTTCGCGGCGAAGTTCAAGGGTCGGCTCAGCGAAGACCAGATCACGACCTCGGTCGAGTGGCACCGCGGGCTCGGAGGCAAGGCGTGATGCCCTACGCGAACGTAGTAATCCGGGTTGAGGACCCGTCCGCCCACGGCGTCGCCCTGGCCCTGAAGAAGCTGCGCGTCGGCGCGATGAAGGCCGGGCTCGCGACGCTCATGCGACATGACTCCAAGCTTTTC
>QHSQ01000294.1 GCA_003221615.1 Candidatus Rokuibacteriota bacterium
CGCTCACCCCCGCGTTGACGACGCGGTAGTCATAGCCCTCGGCGCGAAGCCGCGCCTGCAGTCTCGCGGGAAACGCCTCGTCGGCGGCGACGCCGAGCCCGGCCGTGAGGCTGTCGCCGAGCGCGACCACCACGCCTTCACCGCGCGCCTCGCCCGCCGCGACGCTCAGCAGCGCGACGCACGACAGGACGAGCGCGCCCACGCGGAGTCGTCTCACGAGGCCAGTGTAGTATGAGGTCGGAGATGATCAGGATTCGCGACGTCGTCATGCGCCTGCCGAGCGGCGGACGACCGCTCACGATACTCGACGGCGTCACGCTCGACGTCGCCGCGGGCGAGGTCTGCGCGATCACCGGACCCTCCGGAAGCGGGAAATCGACCCTGCTGGGGCTCATCGCGGGTCTCGACCGTCCGAGCGCGGGCTCGATCACCGTCGCCGGCGTCGAGATCACCGAGCTCGACGAGGACGCGCTCGCGCGATTCCGCCGAGACACGCTCGGCTACGTCTTCCAGTCCTATCATCTGATCCCGACCCTGACGGCTGCGGAGAACGTCGCGGTCCCGCTGGAGATCGTCGGCGTGTCCGATGCGCTCGGCCGCGCGCACGCCCTGCTCGGCGACGTCGGGCTCGGCGACCGCGCGCACCACTATCCGGTCCAGCTCTCGGGCGGCGAGCAGCAGCGCGTCGCGCTCGCCCGCGCGGTCGCGCTCGATCCCGGCCTCTTGCTGGCCGACGAGCCGACCGGCAACCTCGATTCCACCACGGGCGTGCAGATCATCGAGCTGCTGCTCGCGCTGAACCGCCGCCGCGGATCCACCCTGGTGCTGGTGACCCACGACGAGGCGCTCGCCGGGCAGGCCGATCGCGTCGTGCGGCTGCACGACGGCCGGATCCTCAACGGCGCGTCGTGAGCCTCGCATTCGCCCTCCGCATGGCCTGGCGCGAGACTCGCGGCGCCACGCGCCACTTCGCGGTGCTCTTCGGCTGCGTCGCCCTCGGCGTCGCCGCGCTGGTCTCGGTCGGCACGTTCGCCACGAACCTCGATCGCACCCTGACACGAGAAGCCCGGACGCTCACGGGCGGTGACCTCGAGCTTCGCTCGACCCAGCCGCTGGATCCCGCGGCGCGCGCGGCCCTCGACGAGCTCCTGCGCACGGGCGCCGTCGTCACGACCGTTCGCGAGATGGTGGCGATGGCGCGCACGCCGGCCCGTGGCGCGACGCTCCTGGTGGAGCTGAAGGCGGTCGAGAGCGCCTATCCGCTCTACGGGCGCATCGAGACGGCGCCGCCGCAACCGCTCGACACCTTGCTCGCCGACCGTGGCGATTCCGGCGGCGCGGTGGTCGAGGCGCGTCTTCTGGAGAGGCTGGGGATCGCGGTGGGCGATCCGCTCGAGATCGGCAGCGCGCGCTTCACCGTCACCGGTGTCCTCGTCAGGGAGCCGGATCGGTCGGCCGGTCTGGTGACCCTCGGTCCGCGCATGGTCGTCGCCGCGCACTCGCTCGAGCGGACGGGGCTTCTTCAGATCGGCAGTCGCGTCCGTTATCGGACCCTCGCGCGCCTGCCCTCCGAGATGACGGCCCGGGCGGCCGCCGAGGAGCTGGCCCGCGCGATCGGCGACCCGACGATCCGAATCGCGGCGTTCGACGAGTCGCAGCCCGGGCTTCGGCGATTCTTCTCGCAGCTCGCGACCTATCTCGGGCTGGTCGGGCTGGCGAGCCTGCTCGTCGGCGGGGTCGGCATCGCCTCGTCGGTCGCGACGTTCCTCAGGCGCCAGCTGGCGACGATCGCGATCCTCAAATGTCTCGGGGCCGGCTCGCGCGTGCTGCTCGCCACGTACCTGATCCAGACGCTCACCCTCGCGCTCGTCGGAAGCCTGGCCGGCGCCGGGCTCGGCCTGGCGGCCCAGCCCCTGCTCGTTCGTGCGCTCGCCCCGTTCGCGCCGTTCGCGGTCGAGGTGCGTTGGGACGTCGGGACGCTCGCGCGCGGGCTCGCGCTCGGTCTGCTCGCCGCGCTGCTCTGTGCGCTCTGGCCGCTCCTCGCGGTTCGCGCCGTGCCCCCGTCGCTGATCCTGCGGCGTGACGTCGACACGAGCGCCTGGCGCGCGCGGCGTCCGTGGGCCGCGGCGCTGCCGATCCTCACGGGCCTGGCGGCGCTGGCGATCTGGCAAGCGGGATCGCTCCGGATGGGTGGAATCTTCGCCGGCGCCGCGCTGGCCGCGCTCGCGATCCTCTTCGGGCTCTCGCGAGCGGTCGTGAAGCTCGCCAGGTGGGTGCCGCGGGCCCGCGGGCTCGCGTGGCGCCAGGGGCTGGCCGGACTCGATCGGCCCGGAGGCCACACGGTGAGAGTGGTCGTGGCGCTCGGTCTCGGCGTGATGCTCCTGGTCGCGATCGCGCTGCTCGAGGCGAATCTGGGTCGGCAGCTTGCCTACGAGCAGAAGCGTGACGCCCCGGCGTTCTTCTTCATCGACGTGCAGCCGGACCAGCGAGAGCCGTTCAGCCGGCTCGTCGGTGACGTCACCGGCGGCGCCGCGCCGACGATGACGCCGATCGTGCGGGCGCGGCTCGCCGCGATCGACGGCACGCCCGTGACCCGCGAGCTCATCGACCGGCGCAAGCGGGAGACGCCGGACAAGATCTGGTACCTCACGCGCGAGTACATGCTGACGTGGTCGGCCGCGCCGCCGCCGGCGAACGCGCTCACGCGTGGGCGCTGGTGGACCGCGGACGAAGCGTCGAGCCGGCCGCGGGTGTCGGTGGATGACGAAGCCGCGAAGTACTTCGGCGTGCGTGTGGGCGGGACGCTCACCTTCGACGTGCAGGGTGTGCCGGTCGAGGCCGAGGTGATGAATCTCCGCAAGGTCGACTGGCAGAGCCTGACGACCAACTTCTTCATGGTGCTCTCGCCGGGCGCCCTTGACGGCGCGCCGACGATCTACCTGGCGACGGCCCGCGTGCCGGCCGACCTCGAGACCCGACTTCAAGATTGCGTGGTGGCCGCGTTTCCCAACGTCACCGCGATTCCGCTGCGCGGCGTCCTCGAGCGCGTGTCGGAAGTCCTCGGTCAGATCTCGTTCGCCGTGCGGTTCATGGCGCTCTTCAGCATCGCGGCAGGCCTCGTGGTCATGGCCGGCGCGCTCGCGGCGACCCGCTATCAGCGCCTCTACGAGTCGGTCATCCTCAAGACCCTGGGCGCGACGCGCTGGGCGATCGCGCGCGCGTTCGCCGTGGAGTACGCGTGCCTGGGGGCGGCGGCCGGGCTCGGCGGCACGGTGCTGGCGGCGGTGCTCGCCTGGATCGTCCTGCGGTTCGTGCTCGATACGCCCTGGACGCTCGAGCCCGAGCCGTTGGTCCTCGGCGTGGTCCTGACGACCCTGGTCTCGCTCGCGGTCGGCTTGCTCGCGACGGTGCGGCTGCTCGGACGCAAGCCGTTGTCGGTGCTCCGACAGGAATGAGCGCCGCGTGGTAGTCTTTCCCCGGTGCACTGATGGAGGTGACGATGTTCAAGCCTCTCGGCCTCGATCACGTCGTCCTGCGGGTTCGCGATCAGGCGCGGTCGCGTCGCTTCTACGAAGATGTGCTGGGCTGCACGCTCGCCAAGTTCAACGAGAGGATCTCGTTGATCCACCTGCGGTTCGGCGAGGCGCTGATCGACCTCTTGCCCGCCACCGAGGCGGGCCCGGTCGGGCCCGATCACTTCTGTCTGTCGATCCAGTGCGACGATCTCAAGGCGGTCGCCGAGGCGCTACGCGAGAAGGCGGTCGCGCTCGAGGGTGACGTGGTCCAGCGTTTCGGCGCGTGGGGCGACGGGCCATCCATCTACCTGCGCGATCCGGACGGCCACCTGATCGAGCTCAAGCCGCGCCCTTCGTAAACGCCCGGGCCTCTCCCCCCGTCCCATCATCGGAAAGCCGACGGAAGGGGGAAGGTCATGCTGGTCGTGGTGCAGCGCCTCGTGAAGTGCGCGATCGTGCTCTATCTCGTGACGCACGGCTTGCCGATCGCCGCGGAAGTCGAGCTCCGAGACCTTGCCGCCGCCCTCTGCTGGAGCCTCCTCGCTCAGCTCCGGCTTTCCGGATAGTCGCCCGCTAACCGGCGAGGAAGTCGCCGACCATCCGCGTGAGCCGATCCGGTGTGAACGGCTTTTGCAGCAAGACCGTTCCCGGATCGAGCACGCCGTGATGGACGATCGCGTCGTCGGTGTAGCCCGACATGTAGAGGATCTTCAGTCCCGGGCGGCTTTGAACCAGACGATCGGCGAGATCACGTCCGCTCATCGCCGGCATGACGACATCCGTCAGGAGCAGGTGAATCGGCCCGGCGTGGCGGCGTGCGATCTCGAGCGCCTCGCTCGGGCTGCCGGCCGACAGCACCGAGTAGCCCGCGAGACCGAGGACCTCGGTGGCGAGGTCGCGGAGCTCGCTCTCGTCCTCCACGACGAGCACGGTCCCCGATCCGACGACCGCCGGCGCGTCGGCCGTCGGCGCGGCGGCCGCGTCGGGTACGGCCGCGACTCGCGCGAGATAGATTCTCACCGTCGTGCCGGCGCCCGCCGCGCTCTCGATGCGGATGTAGCCGCCGTGCTGCTTGACGATGCCGTACACGGTCGCGAGCCCGAGCCCGGTGCCCTTGCCGACGCCCTTGGTCGTGAAGAACGGCTCGAAGAGATGGGCCTGAACCTCCGAGCTCATGCCGATTCCGGTATCACGTACGCTGAGCATCGCGTGGGGCCCCGCGCTGGCGCCTGGATGCGTCTCGACGAAGGCGCTGTCGAGCTGGACGTTCGTGGTCTCGATGGTGAGCCGACCACCTTGCGGCATCGCGTCCCGGGCATTGACGGCGAGGTTCAGGACGATCTGCTCGATCTGCGCCGGGTCGGCCTTGACGCGGCCGAGGGTCGGGTCGAGCAAGGTGACCAGCTCGATCGTCTCGCCGATCAGCGGCTTGAGCATCTGCGCCATGCCGGCCACGACCCCGTTGAGGTCGAGCACGCGTGGCTGGAGCATCTGCTTGCGGCTGAACGCGAGGAGCTGCTGAGTGAGCGACGCCGCGCGATCCGCCGTTTTCCTGACCAGCTCGACGTCGCGCCGGTGAGGATCGTCGGCGGCCAGACGCAGCAGCAGGAGCTCGGTCCGGCCGGTGATGACCGTCAGGAGGTTGTTGAAGTCGTGCGCGACGCCGCCGGCGAGCTGGCCGACGGCCTCCATCTTCTGGATCTGGCGCAGCTGCGCCTCGCTCTGCCGCAGAGCCTGCTCCGCGCGCTTGCGCTCGGAAATATCGAGCACGGTCGACTGGACGGCCGGCTCGCCCTCCCAGAGGATCTCGGCGACCTGGATGTCGACCCAGATGAGCGAACCGTCGCGCCGGATGGCCTGGAGCTCGTACTGCGAGGACACCGGCTCGCCGCGCAGGCGGGCCGCGCGGTCGTTTTCGAGGCGCGACATGTCTCGCGGCTCGATCCAGCGGCGGGCGTCGAGGCCGACGAGCTCGCCGGCGGTGCCGTAGCCGAGCATCCGTGCGAACGCCGGGTTGACGAACAGCGTGACCCAGTCGCGCTGGATGTGGATGCCCTGGATCGAGCTCTCGACCAGGGTGCGATAGCGCCGCTCGCTCTCGCGCTCGCTCGCGAAGAGCTGAGCGTTCCGGATGGCGACGCCGGCCTCGTCGGCGAGCCGTAGCAAGGTCGCCTCGTCGTGATCGCTGAACGGGCGGCGCGAGCGGTTGGCGACGTAGAGGAGCCCGACCACGCGCTCCTCGCTCTTGATCGGCACCACCATGGCGCTGACGCTCTCGTCCTTCACGACGGCGCTGAGGTAGTCTTTGGCGAAATTGGGATCGTTCGTGTAGTCGTCGGTCCGGAGGGCGCGGCCGCTCAGGAGCGCCTGGCCGCCGAACCCCTTGCCCGGCTCGATCCTGAACGTGCGGTCCGACGTGTACCGCGAGCCGACGCGATGGCGGACCGTGACGGCCTCGGTCTCGCCCTCGCGGAAGCCGATCATCGCCAGGTCGCTTCGGACCAGCTCCTTGGCGCTGTCCGTGATCCGTCGCAGGACCGTGTCGATGTCGAGCGACGAGGTGATCGCCTGCGCGACGCCGGCGAACACCTCCGACTCCCGCCGCCGGCGCTCACTCTCCTCGTACAGGCGCGAGTTCTCCAGCGCGAGCGCCGCCTGGTGAGCGAACGCCTGCATGAGCTCGACTTGCCGGTCGGAGAACGGGCCGACGTCGTCGCGATACGTGACGAGGGCGCCGAGCACCCGGTCGCCGACGAGGAGCGGCACGGACATCACGGCCCGATAGCCCTCGGCCTCGACGGCGGCGCGCGTCGACGGCGTGAGGTTGAACGCCGGATCGTTCAGCAAATCGGCCGACCAGACCGGGTGACGCTCCGCGATCGCGGTGGGCGTCGTGCCGTCGCGCGGATGCAGCGGGCGCATGGCCTGAAATGCGCGACTCATTCCGCGGCTCGCCACGAAGAGCATGGCGTTGCTCGGCCGATCCGCGTTCACGAGCGCGACCGCGGATCGCTGGGTGCCGAGGAGAGCGCACGCGCGGTCGACGACCAGCGACAGGATCTTCTCGAGCTCCAACGACGACGCGATCGCGCCGCCGAGCTCGGTGAGCGCCTCGGCCTCGCGCCGGCGGGCCGCGTTGTCGGCGAACAGTCGCGCGTTATGGATCGCCGCCGCCGCGTGGTCGGCGAGCCGGAGCAGGATCTGCTCGTCACGGTCCGTGAGGATGCGGTCGTCCCGGTTGGAGACCGAGAGAAGCCCTTCGACGCGGTCCTCGATCGTGATGGGCACCGCCATGAACGCGCGCATGCCCTCTGCGCGGGCGACCGCCGCGTACTGCGGGCCGATCCTCGTGTCCTCGAGATAGCAGGCCGTGCGGAAGGGTCGACCCGTCGCGAGGACTTTGCCGCCCGCGCCCTGACCAGTGGCGATCCGGAACGAGGGGTAGCCGTCGTACCGCGCGCCGGGCCAGTGGCGAAAGGTCACGGCGTCGATGCCCGGGTCGCGGAGCGCGATGAACGCCATGTCGCTGCGGCAGACCTCTCGCGCCCCCTCGGCGATGCGCTGGAGCACGGTCGCGAGGTCGAGCGAGGCGTTGACGCTCCGGACCACGTCCGCCAGCAGCTCGGCCTCTCGCTGGCGACGGCCCGCGTCCTCGTAGAGGCGCGCGTTCTCGATGGCGATGGCCGCCTGGTCGGCGAGGAGCCCGGCGAGGTTCTTCTCTTCGGCGGTGAAGTCGTCCCGACGGCCGAACCCGACGATGAGCGCGCCGACCGCGCGATCGTGGTGGATCAGCGGGAGCGCGATGCATCGATGGAGGTCGCTCGTTTCGGCCATCGCGCGATGCCGCCACCGCGGATCCTGCTGGACGTCCTCGATGTATTCGGGACGGCACGAGGCGAGCACCGAGCCGGCGATGCTCTGGTCGCGCGGAATGGGATCGGTGCGCACGCTGCGGCCCGCGAGCTCCGGCCCGGCCCAGAAGCTGCCGCCTTCGCACAGGATCTCGTCGCCGTGGTCCACCCAGACGTAGGCCATCCTCGCCTTCAAGAGGACGGTGGCGGCCTCGGCGATGCCGTGGAACGCCGCGGCGCTGTCGGTCGCCGACGTCATCAGGCGCGTCAGCCGGCTGAGCGTGGTCAGGCGCTCGGCGCGCGCGTCGGCCTGTCGAAGCGTCCGGCCGTGGGGATCGGGCGCGATCCGCGCCCGCCGCGCGGGCTTGGGGGGCTCGCGCTTACTCAATGTCGAAGCGCAAGTGGGCGTGTGCTCGACGGAGCGCCTGCTCGACGACCGCCGGTGTCTGGGCGCGGGCGAAGATGAAGCCGAGATATTGCCACCCCTCGGGGAGCGGAATCACGTCCTGCCCCGGGTGCATCGTGATCGCGACGTCCTCGACCCCGTCGACCGCCGCGGCGTCGTCCACGCCGTGGACCGCCGCGAGCCGGCCCGCCCGCGGAATCGGAATCATCATGACACCGGCGGCGCGATGCTCGCGCTCGAGCGATTGCAGCGGGCGCCCGAGCGCGTGGCGGAGGATGAGCTCCTCGAGGCTCAGGCCCGTGCCGAAGGTCAACGTGCGTGAGCAGAGCCCGCCGATCGAGCGCGCGGCGACCTCGAGCACGAACGGGCCGCGCTCGTTCACGCGAAGCTCGGCGTGGATCGGCCCTTCGGTGAGCCCGAGGGCCGCGCAGGCCTCGCGGGTCACCGAGGCGATGCGGGCCTGCGTGGCCTCGGGCAAGCGCGACGGCGTGACGTAGATCGTCTCCTCGAAGAACGGACCGTCGAGTGGGTCCGGCTTGTCGAAGAGCGCCAGCACGTGCAAGGTGCCGCCGACCAGCAATCCTTCGAGCGCGACCTCGCGTCCCGGCAGGAAGTCCTCGACGAGCAACGCACGGCGCGCCTCGTCGGACCGCGTCGTCTCCGCGGTCTCGAGGATCGCGGCGATCCGGCGAAAGGCCGCCACGAACTCGCGCGCGTCGTTCGCGCGGATCACCCCGCGGCTGGCCGAGAGCGAGAGCGGCTTGAGAACGCACGGGTACCCGACCTCCTCGGCGCGGGCGGCGGGATCGTCCGACAGCCGTACGAGCCGGAAGCGAGGCACCGGCACGCCCGACTCGGCGAGGCAGCGGCGCATCGCGTGCTTGTCGCGCGCGGTGGTGACGGCGGGCAGGGAGTTGGCCTTGAGGCCGAGGCGCTGGCTGATGGCGGCGGCGACGACCGTGGTCTGATCGTCCACGGGCACGACGGCGTCGATCGGCAGGCGTCGCGTGAACCGCGCGATGGTCTCGGCGCTCGCCTGAGGATCCGCGAAATCGAGGGTGACGAGCGAATCGGGCGACAGCTCTTCGAGCGTGCTCGGGCGTTCGGACGCGCACACGAGCTCGACGCCGAGCTTGGTGGCGGCGTCGACGAAGGCCTCGGTGCGATACGTCGTCGTGGGCAGGAGAAGCAGTAACCGGCTCGCCGGCGGCACTGGCGTCAGCCCCCCACGCCGCGGCGTGGGGCTACGCTTTGCCCGGCGTGTAGTAGGGGTTCTGACCGGAGCCGTGGTCGGTCGTGTCGAGGACCTCGGTGACTTCGGGGATCTCTTCCTTGATCAGCCGCTCGATGCCCGACTTCAGCGTGATGTCCGCGGCGCCGCACCCCTGGCAGCCGCCGCCCATCTGGAGATACACTCGGTTGTCCTGCACGTCGATCAGCTCGACGAAGCCGCCGTGGCCGGCGACCGCCGGGTTGATCATGGAGTCGATCAACTCCTGGACTCGGGTCTTGAGCTCAGCACTCATAAGGCACCTCTAAATCGATACTTTACCCGAGTTTCCGCCCAGGGCCAACTGGCCCTCAGTGGGTTCCGCTCAGCAGAACCACGGCTCGCTCAGCCTCGGCGCCCGCCTCCGATCGACGTCCGGTGCCACAAGCGGCCGCGGCGCCGCGCCGGCCTTGCGGTCCGCGAGCTCGCGCACACGCTGGAAGGTCAAGGCGGCGTCGTCACGGCGGTCGGCGGCCGCGGCGACCACCGACGAGACCTCCGTGTGAAGCGCCTCCATGCGCGGATCGGGGTGGGTCCAGCGGTGATAGAACTGATCCGCGACCAGCTCGCCCACGAACGGGCGCAGCGCGGCGCTCTCGAGCAGGAGCGAGCCGGGCGGCACCAGGAGCCGGATCGAATACTGAACGGGATCGATCGCGTCGACGAGCCCGTGAGCCTCGACGAAGTCCAGGAGCTCCCGGTAGTCCTCGAGTGTGGTCCACGGCGTGAACGCGATCCACGTCGGGCGCAGCGCGATGCCGGCTTCCGCGGTGAGCCGTACCACCGTCTCGATGTCGGCGCGCGTATGACCCTTGTCGAGGTGAGCCAGGATCGTGTCGTTCAGCGATTCGGCGGCCGAGACGACGAACGCGCAGCCTTGCCTCGCGAGCTCCGGCAGCCGGTCACGGTGGCGTAGCAGGTGCTCGATCTTCGCCGTGAAGTCGAACGTCAGCCCGGGAAACGCCTCGTGGAGCGCGCGCGCGACGGCCAGGGCGTGGCCCGGGCCGTTGAGAAAATCCGGGTCGCCGAACGTGATGTGGGTCGCGCCCGCCTCCACCTGCTGGCGAATATCCGCGAGCACCACCTCGACCGGGACGACGAAGAACCGGCCGCCGTACACCGGAGGGATCGGGCAGTGACGGCACAGGTGCTTGCAGCCGCGGCTCGCCTCGACATAGCCGACGAGCTCGAACCGGCCCTCGCGCTCGAGACGCGCGTACTGCTTCAACGACGGAAGATTCGACCGGCTCGGCGCGGGGAATTCGAGCTTCGCGAGGACGCGCAGGGGCTGGGCCGGGGCCGTCGCTCCGCTCTCGCGCTCGAGCTTGCGCACCAGATCCACCAGCGCCGCTTCAATCTCGCCGCTCATCACCGAATCGGCGATGCCGGCCAGCAGATGGCTCGCGTTGAGCGTCGCGTAGAGCCCGTAGAACGCGATGTGACACGCGGGGTTGGCGGCCCTGACGCGCCGAGCGACCGTGACGCCCAGGCGAAGGGCCGTATGCATCGGCACCGAGATCGCGACCAGCTTGGCCCGCCGCACGCGCTCGGCATCGAATGGCTCGACCGACACGTCCATCACCGCCGGCGCATAGCCCTCGCGCTCGAGAAAGGCCGCCGGCCACGCGACGGCCAGCGGCTGGTGGCCGAGCTCGTAGCACGCGACGAGCAGGATCGCGCCAGGCTCCTTCATGTCGAAGAGTGTACCGCGGCCCTGCGCGCTGCCGAATTGTGGTGGTATCTTGATGGGCGCTGCTCCACTTCCCAAGGAGGACTCACACGATGGCCGTCAAGATCACGACCCGGCCGAACGGTCCGTATCTGGTCGAGGGCGAGTGCGAGCTGGTCGATCCGACCGGAGCTCAGATCAACACGGCGGGCCAGACGAGAATCGCGCTCTGCCGCTGCGGCCAGTCCAGCAACAAGCCGATGTGCGACGGCACGCACAACAAGGTTGGCTTTCAGGCCTCGGAGGCCGCAAAGAAGTAGCTTACTCGGGCCGGGCGTCGGGCTCGACGTCGGTCAGTAGCACCCAATCGTCCGGCGGGTCTGGATCGGGTCGTGTGCGCGGCGCCGAGGTGACGGTGCGCCCGCGGCTCGGCGAGAACCACTCCCACATGCCGCTGGGGGCGCCGGTGTCCTGGGCCTCGCCGACTTCGGGCCCGGTCGCGCCGGACTCGGCGCGCTCGGTCTTGCGCTGTCGCTTCGCTTCCTGCTTCGCCTTCTGGATGTCGGCCCGGCGTCGCCGCTCGAAGCCGTAGTGCCCCCCGCGACTCACCGGACGCTCACGGGCGATCTCATTGGCGAAATTCTAGCACGTGTCGCTCGGCCCGGTTTCGGCGAGGGGCGTCGGGCGGGTCGGCCTTTCGCGGGAGGCTGATCGGCGTCATCGAAGCGCGGTCCAGTCCCTCCACAAGGTGAGGAGCAGCGCGATGGCGACCGGTCCCACGAAGAGCCCGATCGGGCCAAATGCCAGGAGGCCGCCGAGAACGCCGAAGAAGCCGAGGAGGAATGGGATACGCGCGGCGCCGCTCAGAAACCACGACTTGATCACGTTGTCGACCATGCTGACGACCAGGATGCCCCATCCCAGCAGCACGAGGCCGGCGACGAACCGTCCTTGCAGAAGGAGCCAGGCGGCCGCGGGTACATAGACGAGGGGTGGCCCGATCGGCGTGAGCGCCAGAAGTCCGGTGACCGCACCGAGCAGCACCGGCGAGCCGAGCCCGACGATCCACGCGCCGAGCGTCAGGAGCAGCGCCTGGGTGAGCGCAGTCGAGAGCGTTCCGTACATCACCGCTCGAACGGTCTCGCCGAGCGTGTAGACCACGGTGTCTACGCCCCCGCCGGCCAGACGCCTGGCGGCGCCGTGGATCTGCGGCACCAGCTCGCGGCCGTGCCGGTAGAAGAAGAACAGCGTCAGAAGGGCCAGGATCGCATCGAGCGCCAGCCGCCCGAGGTCGCCCGCGGTGCTCGCGACGAGCCCGACGACGAGACCGGTGCGGGCGAGCACCCATTGCTGCATCTGGGCCGGGTCGGCCACGAGGCTCTCGAATGAGGATGGTCATCAGGAAGGCGCTGCATCCAGTTCGGCCTCGCAGGAGACGTTCGATCCGAGCGTGCAGCGGCCAGCTGGCATAGGCGAGGATCGCCGCCCACGCGATCGGGGTAATGAACGGGCGCAGGACCACGAATGAGGTCACGACGATGAGCGCGATCCCCGCGATCTGCGCCCATCGTCGCTCGAGGGGGCCGGCCATTCGGAGCACTCTAGACCGGCCCGACGCGATGCGCCACCACGCTCGACTGCGCAACTGGACCGGGGCTGATCAAGTCTGGTGGTTTCGGGGCGGTAAGAATCGAGCCACCTGTGGCTACGGGGCGTCCGGAAATTCGAAAAATGAATATGAAGACGGATAGTTGCGGCCGCGGGCCGGTCTGGTATCGGCTTTGCGTTAGTACCCGTGCAGGAGGACAAAAGGCGATGATCAGCACGATGGTTCGAACGCTTTCGAGAGTCCCGATCTCGCTCCGTAGCCTGGCCGTCTGCGTGGCGTGCGAGGAATGCTTCGAGCTGGGCGACCCGACCTGCCCCACTTGCGGCAGCGACGAGTACGTCCCGCTTCTTCATCAGCTAGAGGGCCGCATCCTCAACATGACGAGCAACAATTAGATGCTGGTTCGGCACGCTGGGTCGAGGCCGCTCGCCGGTCGAGCCGACGCTTCAACGGCTCTGACATCGGGACGGCCTGGAGCCACCGCCAAACATCCGGCTACTCGTTTCACCGTCTGAGTTTCGCCGCGATCCCTCCTAGATCGACACGCCGAATCGCCAACGA
>QHSQ01000295.1 GCA_003221615.1 Candidatus Rokuibacteriota bacterium
TCCGCGGCCGACTCGAGACGCACGCCCCGGTCGATCTTCGCCATCATGTCCCTGGCCTGGTCGCTCATCGCATCCTCCTGTCCAAGGATACCGCTAGCCGCGCTCTATCACACGCACCGCCTTGCCCTCGGATCGCGGGATCGTCCGGGGGGCCACGATCGTGAGCTCGACGCTCAGGCCCGTCGCCTGACGGAGCTCTTCGGCGGCCCGCCGCCGGAGCGCCGCGATCTCCGGATGATCGGCCGCGAAGCCTCCGCACCGGGCGATCAGCTCGGGCGCCGGCTCGACCTGGACCTCGAGCCTGGCCAGAGTGGCCGCCCGGTCGATCACCAGCTGGTAGTGCGGCGCCAGCTCCGCAACAGCGAGCAAGGTGCGCTCGACCTCGGAGGGATAGAGATTGACCCCCTTGATGATGAGCATGTCGTCCGAGCGGCCCTTGACGCGAGCCATCCGCGCCGACGTCCGGCCGCAGCGGCACGGCTCCAGGCTCAGGGTCGTGATGTCCCCGGTGCGGTAGCGTATAAGCGGCATCGCCCGCTTGGTCAAGGTGGTGAAGACGAGCTCCCCTTCCCGGCCGGGCGGCAGGGCCTCGCCTGAAACCGGATCGACGATCTCCGGCAGGAACTGATCGTCGGCGATATGCAGCCCGTCGCGCGCCTCGCACTCACCGGCGACGCCCGGACCGATGATCTCGGAGAGACCGTAGATGTCGAACGCGACGAGGTTGAACGCCCGCTCGAGCGCGGCCCGGATCCCGTCGGTCCACGGCTCGGCGCCGAACACTCCGACGCGCAGGCCGAGCTCGCGGGGCTTCCCTCCCTGCTCGGCGAGCGTCTCGGCCAGGTGGAGCGCGAAGGAGGGCGTGGCCGCGATCACCTCCGGTCGGAAGTCCTGCAGCAGCAGATGGTGGCGCGCGGTGTTCCCCGAGGAGACCGGCACGACGGTCATCCCGACTCGCTCGGCCCCGTCGTGGAAGCCGAGTCCGCCCGTGAAGAGCCCGTAGCCGAAGGCGATGTGCAGCAGGTCGCCGCGGCGGGCGCCCGCGGCGATCAGCGCGCGGGCCATGACTTCGCGCCAGACGTCGAGGTCTCCGGCGCTGTACGCGGCGACGGTCGGCTTGCCCTTGGTGCCGGACGAGGCGTGGATCCGCGCGACCTCTCGACGGGGCACCGCCAGCAGGCCGAACGGGTACTGCTCGCGAAGATCCGTCTTGCGGACGAACGGCAGGCGCGCCAGGTCCGAGAGCGCACCGATCGTCGTGGCGCCCAGCCGCTCGCGGTGAAACGCAACGTGCTCGACGGACCAGCGGAGCGTGGCTCGAAGACGCTCGAGCTGCAGGTGCTCGCGGATCGGCCGCGGCATGGTCTCGGCTTCGTGATTCCAGATCAACTCGAGCTTAGAGGGGCCGCCGAGCCGCGGTGCGACGAGGCGGCTCGGGGAACTTCTGGTCCACGATCTTGTGCTGCCTGAGCCCGAGAGCCTCGCGCTGAATCAGGAGGGCCAGACGGGCGTGGAGGGCGCGGAGCCGCGCGCTCTCGTACTCGCCGAGCAACCGTTCCTGCTCCTCGAGATTCGCGGTTGCGTCGAGCCGCCGGCTGAGCTCCGCCGCGTGAGAGAGCGCCGCCTCGAGCCGCTCGCCGGCCCGGCCCAGGGCCGCCGCCTTCTCCTGGGAGAGTTCGGCGTTGATCCGCCGGTGCGTCTCCTGGAGCCGGCTCATCGGAAGCGCGCGACCGCATCGGCGTAGACGGCCATCGTGCGGTCGATCTGGAGACGGACGTCGAAGAGACGCTCGGCGTTTTCGCGGGCGCGGCGGGCCATCGCCCGGCGGCGCTCGGGATCCAGCAAGAGCCCGATCACGGCTTCGGCCAGCGCGGTCGGGTCGCCCTTCGTGAGGACTCCCGTGTCGCCGTCGCGGACGACCTCGTCGCACCCGGGGGCGTCGACCGCCACCGCCGGCAGGCCGCACGCGGCGGCTTCGGCCAGGACGAGGCCTTGTGTCTCGGTCTCGGACGCGAAGAGGAAGACGTCGGCGGCCTGATAGCACTCGGCCAGCGAATCGTGCGGCCTGAGACCGACGAAGCGGATCCGCTGGGCCACCGGTAGGCTCCCGGCAAGGCGCCGCAGCCGCTCCGCCTCGGTACCATGACCGACGAGGACGAGTCGCGCGGCCGGCACCGTCGACGCGACGCGCTCGAAGGCGACGAGGACCCGATCGACGCTCTTTTCCCGATCGAGGCGCCCGACGTAGAGCACGAGCGGCTCACCCTCGCCGACGCCGAGGCCCCGTCGCGCGGCCGCGCGGTCGCCCGGCCGGAAGAGCTCGAGGTCGACGCCGGTCGGCACGACCGCGATCGGCGTCCGCACGCCGCGCGCGTGGAGCTCGTCACGGATCACGGCCGAGGGGGCCAACACGGCGTCGGCCTGGGCGGCGAAGCCCGCGGAGAGCCGCAGCGCGGCGGCCTGCACGAGGCCGAGCGGCAGCGGGACGTAGTGCGCGTACTTCTCGTACCGCGTGTGATAGGTGAAGACCAGCGGCCGTCGCGTCCGGCGGGCCAGGCGGCGCGCCGCCGGGCCGAGCAGGAACGGGTGGTGGGCGTGGATGACGTCGAACTCGAGCGAGGCCACCATCCGGTCGATGCGGCGCGAGTACGGCACCGCCAGCGCGAACTCCGGATAGGTCGTGACCGGGATCGACGGATAGCGGACGACCTTGAGCGAGACGTCTTCGGCGCCACCGGTCAGGCGCGGGCCGAAGACCCACGCCTCGTGGCCGGCCGACTCGAGGCCCCGTCGGAGCGTCTCGACCGAGATCGTGACGCCCCCGCAGAACGGCAGATAGTTGTTGGTGAAGAGCGCGATCCGCACGAGCAGAAGTCCGTCAGGCCTTGTTGAACTTCTCGAAATCCTCCGGCTTGATGTTCTGCAGCCACTCGCGGAGCTGGTCGGGATCGTCCGGCTTCACGGGCTCCGCCTCTTTGGTGACCTCGAGGCTCTTCGCCTTGCGGACGACTTCCTCGTCCACGTAGATCGGTGCCGCCACGCGGAGGGCGAGCGCGATGGCGTCCGAGGGGCGCGAGTCGACGGTGTACTCGGTCTCGCCGAGCTGGAGATGGAGCACGGCGAAGAACGTGTTCTCCTTGAGGTCGGTCACGACGACTTTCAGGACTCGCGCCTCGAGCGTCTCGAGGATGTTCTTGATGAGGTCGTGGGTCATGGGGCGCGCCGGGGCGACCTTCTCGAGCTCGAGGGCGATCGCGTTGGCCTCGAAGATGCCGACCCAGATCTGCAGCGATCGCTTGTCCTCCTCGTCGCGGAGGATGATGATCGGCATGTTCGAGACGGCATCCAGGGCCAGTCCGCGGACCTTCATTTCGACAAACATGCGGCCTCCTCCGGTTGGGAAGCAAGTATCCCCCGCAGACTGTGCGGCAGCACCTGGTCGATGTGGACCTGCGCCAGGTCACCGACGGACGCGCCTCCCTGCCCGTCGAAGTTGACGACGCGATTGCAGCGTGTCCGGCCCGACAGCTCTCCCGCGTTTTTCTTCGACCGACCGTCGATCAGCACTTCCACCGTCTGGCCGGCGAGCCGGCTGCTCCGCTCGGTGGCGACGCGCGCGGCTGCCTCGAGAAGCCGCAGGTTGCGGCGGGCCTTCACGTCGTCCGCGACCTGGTCCGCCATCGTCGCCGCGGGGGTGCCCGGCCGCCGCGAGTAGCGGAACACGAACACGTTGTCGTAGCCGACCGTGTCGACCATCTCGAGCGTCTGCTCGAAGTCGGCCTCGGTCTCGCCGGGAAAGCCGACGATCAGATCCGTCGAGAACGCCATCTCCGGCACGGCATCGCGGATCTCCGCGACCAGGTCCAGATAGCGCTCGCGCGTGTATCCGCGGTTCATACGCTCGAGCACGTCGTTCGAGCCCGACTGGAGCGGCAGGTGGAAGTACTCGCACACCTTGGGAACGTCCCGCATGGCGCGGATCAGCGTGGGCGTCAGGTTGTAGGGATTCGAGGTCGTGAAGCGGATCCGGGCGATCTCCTCCACCTCGCCGACGCGTTCGAACAGCTCGCCGAGATCGGTCGCGGGCGTCAGATCGCGGCCGTAGGCGTTGACCGTCTGGCCGAGCAGGGTCACCTCCCGGCAGCCCTCGGCGGCGAGCCGGCGGACCTCGTCGACGATGACGTCGGGCGGATGGCTCCGCTCGCGCCCGCGCGTCTGCGGTACCACGCAGAAGGTGCAATGTTTCTCGCAGCCTTCCATCACGGTCACGAACTCCCTGAGACGCCCGGCGGCCGGCGGCCGCGTCGTGATCTTGACGAGTGGTCCCTCACCGGTTTCGAGCACCGGACGGCGTTCCCGCCGGACACGGTCGACCAGCTCGGCCACGCGGGCGATCGCGGGCGAACCGAAGACCAGATCGACCGACGGCGTCCGGCGCTGGATGGCGCTCTGGTGGAGCTGCGCCATGCACCCCATCACGCCGATGATCAGCTCCGGTTTGCGCGTCTTGAGCAGGCGCAACTCCCCGAGCTTGGAGAAGACCTTGTCCTCGGCTTTCTCCCGGATCGCGCAGGTGTTGACGAGGATCAGGTCCGCTTCGGTCTCGTCGGAGGTCAGCTCCCAGCGGTTCTCTCGGAGCAAGCCCGCGACGCGCTCCGAGTCGTACTCGTTCATCTGGCAGCCGTATGTAATCAGGTGGAGCTTGGCCATGAGTGCTTGGAAAATCCCGCGTTTGCGTTGGTCCGACCGTAGCACCCACGGTCGGGCAAGTCAAACGACGGCCGCGGAAAGCCGCTCGGCGCCACCCTTTTGGGTCCCCGACTGCTCGATCCGGGAGCCATATCGGGGACGACCTCGGCTCCGGGACGGCTCGGAGAGGTTGACGGATCAACGATGTTTGATATATTGGCGCGCGTGAGGACCGGTGAGAGCGCGAGTCGCCGCTTCCACGCGCTGGCCGACGAGACGCGCCTGAAGATCATCGAGCGTCTTCGCGACGGCGAGGACTGCGTCTGCAACCTGACCGGGCCGCTCGGAACTCGCCAGTCCCTCCTGTCGTTCCACCTTCGAACGCTCAAGGACGCCGGAATCATCCAGGACCGCAAGGAAGGGCGCTGGGTGTACTACTCGCTGAACCTCGACGTGCTCGACGAGCTCGTTATGGCCCTCGAAGCGCTCAAGAAGCCGCGCAAAGGCCTGCGGCTGGTGTCTCCGCGCTGCCCATGACCCTTTTTTGGCCGAAGCCATCAAGTTTCGTTGATTAGAGGGGACGCATCATGAGCGACGAATCCATCAAGGATCTCGTGAAGCAGAAGTACGGACAGGCCGCGCTCCGAGTGACGGCGATCGGGTCCACGTCGTGTTGTGGTGCCTCGTCGACCAGCAGCTGCGATCCCGTCACCTCGAATCTCTATGCGCAAGATCAGACCGCGGAGCTGCCCGAAACGGCCGTGGCCGCCTCGCTGGGCTGCGGCAATCCGACGGCGCTCGCGGAGCTGACCGCGGGGGAAACCGTGCTGGATCTGGGGTCCGGTGGTGGAATCGACGTGCTGCTGTCGGCGAAGCGCGTGGGGCCGTCCGGGAAAGCGTATGGCCTGGACATGACGGACGAGATGCTGGCCCTGGCGCGCGAGAATCAGAGGAAGGCCGGCGTCACCAACGTGGAGTTCCTCAAGGGTGAGATCGAGGCGATCCCGCTCCCGGACAACTCGGTGAACGTGATCATCTCGAACTGCGTGATCAACCTGTCGGCGGACAAG
>QHSQ01000002.1 GCA_003221615.1 Candidatus Rokuibacteriota bacterium
CAGCTTATCCGCGAGGCCATCGAGTTTCACATCGACGGCTTGAAGGAGGATGGCCTTCCCGTGCCGACTCCGAGTTCCGAAGGCGAGTTCGTCGAAGTAGGGTCCGGGTAACTTCAGCATGCAGCCGACGGCCTTCGGCCGCGGCTGATTCCGTCGTTAGCCGGACAGGGCGGTAAGCATGACGACCATCCCCCTCGCTGACCGTCCCGACCTCGCGCCCATAGTCGCACAGTGGCACTTCAGCGAGTGGGGACATCTCTATCCTGGCGGGACGGTCGACGCCTGGCTTGACCACATCCGAACCCGCATGAATCCGGATCGCATCCCGATTACCGTCGTCGCCATTGACGATGAAGGCCAGCCCGTTGGTACCGCCGCGCTGACTGAGCATGACATGGACACCCATCCCGAGCTCTCACCCTGGCTCGGTGGCGTATATGTCATCCCAGTCGCCAGACGCCGCGGTGTCGCCACCGCCGTCATCTGCGATCTCCTGAGGCGCGCTGAACACTTCGGCGTCCGCGACCTTTACCTTTACACGAACGACGCGGAAGGCCTTTACCGCAGCCTCGGCTGGCGACTACTCTCCAGGGAACCCTACATGGGTCGCGAAGTCAGCGTAATGACGAACACGCCGTCTAACTTCACGATGCAGCGGTCGCGCTGCGCGCGCTGCTGATCGCGAGCGTTGGAAGGACAGGCGAGAGTGCAATTGCCCAATCGCATCCACATCGTCGGCGCGTCGGGTAGTGGCACGACGTCGCTCGCCTCCGCGATCGCCACGGGGTACGGTCACCGTCATCTGGACACGGACGACTTCTTCTGGATGCCGACGAGCCCTCCATATCGCGAGAAGCGGCCCCGGGAGGAGCGGCTCGCGCTACTACGGCAAGCTCTCCTCGAACCGGGCTCTTGGGCGTTGTCGGGGTCGCTGTGTGGGTGGGGAGATCCGCTGATTCCCGAGTTCGAGCTGGTCGTATTCCTCGCCGTTCCCACTCCGGTGCGTCTGATGCGCCTGCGGGCGCGCGAGATCGAGCGCTATGGTCAGGACGCGATCAGGCCCGGAGGAGAGCTGCACACGCGGCACGTCGAGTTCCTCGCATGGGCGGGCTGCTATGACACAGGCGGCTTGGAGATGAGAAGTCGCGCTCTCCACGAGGCGTGGTTGGCAACCCTTCCCTGCGCGGTCGTGCGGCTGGAGGGCGATCTGTCCGTCGCCGAACGGCTAGTGCGGATCGAAGCGAGCCATGACGCGGGCCTTCTAACTTCGGCATGCACCCGACGGCCTCCGGCCGCGGGTGATACCGAGCGTTGAACGCACAGTTACTTCGGTGAAGCGACATGTGGAGGAGAGTACCGGGCGGGTAGACGGGCACTCCTCTTCACATTGAAGAGGCTCAGGGGAAGAACGTGAAAGCCTCGACGAGGCCGACGTGACGGTCAAAGGGATCGGCTTCATCATCACCCTCGGCATTCTGCTGGGGTCACTCGCCGCCCAGGCCCAGCAGACGGGCAACGTGTACCGGATAGGGTTCCTCGGAAACTCCACGGCGGCCCTCGAGGCTAATCTCGTCGGGCCTTTCCGCGAGGGGTTGCGCGACCTCGGGTATATCGAGGGCCGAAACGTCCTGATCGAGTATCGGTGGGCGGAGGGAAAGTATGATCGCTTCCCTGTCCTCATTGGGGAGCTGCTCGCCCTGAAGGTCGCGGTGATCGTGACCGCCGGGACACCCGCCACCCTCGCAGTCAAGAAGGCGACAACCTCGGTCCCTCTCGTCATGAGCGCGGTCGGCGATCCCGTGGGGACGGGCATCGTCCCGTCGCTCAGCCATCCTGGCGGGAACATCACCGGGTTGACCGCGATCTCGACGGAAATTGACGCGAAGCGACTCGAACTGCTCAGGGAAGTTGTCCCCAGCGTCTCGTACATCGCCCTGCTCTGGAATGCGGCCAGCCCCCTTCAGGTACTCGCCGAGAAGCAAGTCCAAGCCGCGGCCCAGGTGCTGCGAATGAGAGTCCTATCCCTCGGGGTGAAGACTGAGGAAGAGATCAAGAGCGCACTTCCCGTGATGGCCAGGGAGCGACCCGACGCGCTGCTCGTCCTGGCCGATCGGCTGCTCCTGCACCACCGCGCGCTCATCATGGACTTCGCAACCCGCCATCGGCTCCCCGGGGTGCACGCCTACCGGGAACTGGTCGAGGTGGGGGGATTGATGTCCTATGGACCAAGCTACGCGGACATGCACCGCCGGGCCGCCTACTTCGTCGACAGGATCCTGAAAGGTGCGAAGGCGGGCGACTTGCCTGTGGAGCGGCCCGCAAAGTTCGATCTGGTCATCAACATGAAGGCCGCTAAAGCGTTCGGCCTGGCGATCCCGCAGTCCGTTCTCCTGCGGGCTACGGAGGTCATTCAGTGAGCCCGACCGCAGCAGCGGCGTCGAACTCCCCAGTGGAGCGGACCGAAGCTCGCGCTGCTCGCTCCGGCCCCTCACCGGTACGTTAGACAGATGAGAGAAAGGGTGCTTGCCGTTCGCCGAGCCCAAGACGAGGACGCCCAGGCCATCTTCGAGGTCCACACCCGTTCTATCCGTGAGATCTGCGCCAGCCATTATTCTGCTGCCGAAGTCGAGACGTGGGCGAGTCGCCGTCCGGCAGGTTCTCACTTGACGGCAATCCGCTCCCGGGAGTGCTTCGTAGCGACCGATGACGCCGGCATCGTGGGTTTCGGCCAACTCGATCTGGCCACGGGCGAAGTGGAGGCCGTATACGTGCATCCCCGCGCCGTACGTCAGGGCGTTGGTGCTCGGTTACTTCGTACCCTCGAAGAGGTTGCCCGCGTCGCCGGGCTATCGGTTCTCCACCTCAAGTCAACGCTCAACGCCCTTCCGTTCTACGAGCACGCCGGATTCCGGATTGAGGCTCAGGCGACGCATCGGATCTCGCCTGAGGTGGCGCTCGCCTGCGTGGAGATGAGGAAGGAGTTGCGGAGTGGCGATGTTGCGACCGTCTAACTTCGCAGTCGAGCAGACCGCCGGCTCGCATACGCTCGCCACGGCTGCTCACCGCGGCGTTCGGCGGCATGGCTGTGCGCGTGCGGCACTCAAGTCCGGACGGGTCTCTCGTCCTGGTAGTGGACGGCACTGACGGCGACCTGGCTGTCCGCTTTGAAGGCTACGAGTGGCATACCCACGGCGACCTGTTTGTGGGCTCCTACGGCCCCACGGAGGCCCAGGCGGTCGCCACGTTTGTCGACCAGATTCTTTCCGATCGCCTGGCGATCGCCGTCTGCAGTCGCAACGGAGCAGTCCGTGACGTCCGTGTCACCGACGATCCAGCGACGGATGGGGATGCAGCGGCGGGCGAATACATACTGTTGCGATTCTGGAGCGGGCGCGCGTGGCATGCTAGCTAACAAGCCACTAGAGCGGACGGGCAGGACCCCGTCGCTCAGGACCGATTCGTTAGGCTCACTGGAAATGGTCCGTCCGCGACAGTTGCAGGCTGAAGTCCAACTGGGAAGTATCGGAGGGTCAATTCAATGGTAGAAGCCGATAACCTTCGCTATACAAAGATACCGCTCAACAACGGATCCGGTGCGATCCCCGCGCTCGGTTTTGGCACGCTGATTCCCGACATCATCGCAACCAAGAACGCGACCAAGGCCGCGCTGGAAGCAGGATTTCGTCAGCTCGACACTGCGGAACGTTACCGAACTGAAAAAGAGGTCGGCGAAGCGATGCAGGAGGTGTTCAAGGCGGGGAAGATCAAGCGGCAGGACGTGTTTATCGCCACGAAGCTCTGGAACAACAATCATCGTCCTGAACGGGTCGCACCCGCCTTCGAGGCGAGTCTCAAGAAACTCCAACTCGACTACGTCGATCTCTATCTCATCCACACCCCCTTTGCCTTCCAACCTGGAGACGAGCAAGACCCGAGGGACGCGAACGGCAATGTGATTTATGACAAAGGGGTGACCTTGCTCGATACATGGAGGAGGTTGGAGGACCTTGTGGACGAGGACAAGTGCAAGGCCATCGGATTATCCGACGTCAGTTTGGAAAAGGTGAAGGAGATCTTTGAAGCCGCGAGAATCAAGCCTGCAGTTGTTCACGTCGAATCCCATCCGTATCTCCCGCAATGGGACCTGTTTGAGTATTGCAGAAAGAATGGCATCGTGCTGCAAGCGTTCGCGGCGCTGGGGCATAGTAGCGAGCCCAAGTTGCTGGAAGATCCTGTCATCACCGCTATCGCGAAGCGAGTCAACAAGACCCCGGCGCAGGTCTTGCTCGCCTGGGCAATACAACGCGGGACGGCCCTCCTGACCACCTCGAAGACCCCCAGTCGGATCAAGGAGAACTTTGACGTCTCCGCCATTCCTGAGGGCGCCGTGCGGGAGATCAGCGAAGGAATCAAGTCGCGGGTCAGGTTCAATACCGTTGTGGAGACCGGCGTTCCCGGGTTCATTCCGAGAGGAAAGTGAAGCACTCGAGCTATGCGTTGGTATTCGGCTGGATGAAGAGAGCACTCGCGCACGGCTTTTACTTGGAGGCGGTCACGATCGCCGAGAGTGTCATATCCGATAGGCTGATTTCGCAGCTGTGCCGACTTGGTGCCCTTGATCCTGGTGTGTCGGTGGAAAAGCACAGTCTCGGTCGCTTGATGACGATTTGGGAAAGCGCCGTCCCCGAACCGATCAGAGATGCACACTTCGAGGAGCTCCAGTCTGCAGCTGACACGTGGCGCCTGCGCCGGAACCGCGTCGTGCACGGAATCGTGAAGACGGCGCCTGGCGGAGCACCGCCGAACACCGCCGAATTCAAGAGGGACGCTGAAACCGTCGCCCGCGATGGTTACCGCCTTGCGAAGTCAGTCTGCAACTGGTACACGCGCGAAAAGAACCGACGTAGCCGGAGAGCGATCGCCGCGACGGTGATAGGAAGCGGCCTCCCCGCAGCCGGCAAAGCGCCTAACAAGCCGCTGCACCGGACCGGAGCACGCGTTGCTCGCTCCGGCCGGTGAGTGCCAGCGTTCGGCAGCGGAGCAGAAGCGAGGATTAGGTGGACTGGGTGGACCAAGCCGATCGTTTTTGGGCAACAGATGGAGCGCGCGCCACGACGCTACGTGGCCTCGTGCGTCTCGATCCATTCTTTGGAGGTCCGAGGTCCAGCCTATCTGGCGTACTGGCCGACCCCATCCTCGCGACCGCCACTGGGGGCGCAGGCTGAGTCGCTCGATGGCGACGACTTGGCGTCCCTCGAGTCACTCCGCGACGTAGCGCCAGCGGAATGGGAGGAAGCCGGCATTGGGTCAGACTCGCGCGTTTTCGGGCTGCGCGCGGGAGGGCAGATTGTTGCGGTGGCCGGCTATGAGCGCTGGTCCGGCGGGATCGCGCAACTCCAAGTGTTCTGTCACCCGGGCCACCGGCGGCGCGGGCTGGCTGCTGAGTCGCTCAAGGCCGCAATCAGGCATGCTCTTGCCGACAATCTGCTGCCGCAGTATCGGGCGCGAGATGGCAACGCGGCGAGTCTCGCGCTGGCCAAACGAGTCGGGTTCGTTGAGTACGGGTGGATGGCCACGGTTCTCGTCCGCCTGCCGAACAGCGCAGTGCAGCGGACCGAGGCTCGCGATGCTTGCCCCGGCCGCTGACCGCGAGCGTTAGGCCGCATCAACCATGCACATAACCTGGGAGAGAACGTGGCCAAGATGGGTGGGAGCCGCCTGCACTGTATTCGGGTTCGCGAACGTCGTCGGCGCTCTCGCATCTCCATCCGAAATCACACTCCCGGCGTCGTGATCGGTTCCGCATGGGCAGCGCTCGGTTTGAAACGGGGGCTGCCGTTGTTCGCATCCACGTTCCAGGCCGTAGTCTCCCCATCGGAGAAAATCGCTCTGGGTCTCAGGACCATCCGTCGGCGGCAACTCTTGGCTTTCATGTCATTGTTGGCGTGGCTGCCGATAGCTGTCACTATTCTTCCGCAGATCTCGGAGAAGCTCCTCGCCACGGTCTTGTTTCTGACAGCCGTCCCCGTTGGGGCCTTCTTCACCGTGTGGACGCTGACCGCCTGCCCGAGGTGTGGCCGGCATTTCTATCCCGTGTTGCGACCTTGGCTGTTTATGTCATTGAATCGGTGTCATCGGTGCGGCTTGGGCATTTACGATGCTTAGTGCACGGCGAATCGGCCTAACAACGCGTTGCAGCCGACCACCTAGGCGGCGGCTCAACGCCAACGTTAGACGCTCAAGATAAGGCATCACATGAACGCACGGCACGAGGCTCTGGCGGAAGGTGTTGCCCGCTGTCTCGGTCAACGACTCCTGAGGTGGCGGCCTGTGTCTCGCGGATACTCCCCTGCGTTACGCCTAATTGTGTCGTGTGCCGATGGAACATCCGTGTTCGTCAAAGCAGCGACGGACACCCGCACGGCGGCTTGGCTCCGCACGGAGTATGGCGTGTACTCGCAAGTGCACGGCGGCTTCCTTCCTACCATGCGTGCCTGGGTAGACGACCCCTGCGCACCGATCTTGGTGTTGGAGGACCTCAGTGGCGCCGTGTGGCAGACACCCTGGACGACAAGCCGCATCACTCGCGTGCTCGACACCTTGCGCCAGGTCGCGGCCACGCCCGCGCCAGCATGGTTGCCGCGTCTCGAAGAGCGGCGGTCCAGCCTGTCGGGATGGGCGCAGGTGATGCGAGAACCCGAACCATTTCTGCAGGTGGGACTGTGCTCGGCCGCCTGGTTGAGCAACTCCATTAACGCCTTGGTGGCCGCAGAAACGCGCGCGCAATTGAACGGTGACGACTTGGTGCACGGCGATGTCCGGAGCGACAACCTCTGCTTCCTCGGCGACCGAGTTGTGTTGGTCGATTGGAACTGGGCCTGTCGCGGAAACGGCATGATTGATATTGCCGGCTGGCTGCCGACCCTCCATCTCGAAGGTGGTCCCCCGCCAGACACGCTTCTTCCGGCGCAGCCCCATCTAGCTGCCACCATCAGTGGCTACTTTGCGGCGCGTGCGGGACTGCCCGTGGAGCACGCGTCATCGGAGATCCGCGCGCTGCAAGTCGCCCAACTGCGTGTTGCCTTGGCGTGGGCGGTGCGAGCACTCGGCCTGCCGCCGTCAGACGGAAGTTACTCGCAAGCCGCGTCTAACAAGGGCATGGAGCCGCCGCCGTGAACGGCGCGGCTCATGCCCAGCGTTATGCGGCACTATCGCTACCGCTCGGTCGAGGTGAGACATAATGGGGCTCGATGTCCTACGAGATCGTCGGCGACATCACGGAGGTCGACGATCGCGGTTGGAACCAAGATCCGAGAGCTTGCGCGGCTGCGAAGGCTATATGGAAGGGGTCGTTGGCGGAAGATGAAGGGTGTTGCCATGGTCTGATTGCGGGCGAGCGGAATACGTAGAACAGAGCTGCACTGGTATGAAGCGTACGGTATCGGGCGAAGGGAGATCAAGCGGAAGCGATATGTCGACTAAACGACGCAAGCGGTCGGGGCGCTCGGCGCCTCAATTCGTCGTGTGCATCAAGAACGCTGGGCATCCGGCATCGCTGGAGCTCCACAAAATCTACCGGGTTGTTCCCGACGCCGGGGCGGTGCGGGACGGTGATGTTCGAGTCGTCGACGAGAGCGGCGAAGACTACCTCTATCCAGCCGATTGGTTTGCCGTCCTAGAGTTGCCCCGACGTGTCAGAACCTCTCTCATCCGTCGGTCGGCGTAGCTGCAGTCCGCATAACTTCGCGGTCGAGCGGACGCGCTTCGCGCGCCGCCCACCGCGGCCTTAGGCCACGTGGTAGCGACTTGATGCAGATTCGGCGCGCCGAAGCCGCTGACGAGGAAGCGCTCGCAAGTATACGGCGTCGTGCCATTCTCGCGCTGGCTGTACCAACGATGTCGAGGGAACAAGCCGAAGGATGGGCCTCGCGAGGGGCAGCAGATCGCGTGGCGCGGGCGATCCGGGAACATGACGTGTGGGTGGCCGTGGAAGGGGCCGCGATCGGCTGGGTAGAAGTGGACCGAGACCGCGTCGCGGCGCTGTATGTCTCGCCGTCTTGCTCCCGCCGCGGGGTCGGCTCGGTCCTTCTGACATTCGCCGAAACCTTCATACGGAACTCCGGCTACACGACTGCGCGTCTCGAGTCCAGCCAGAACGCCCTCGATTACTACCTTCGGAGGGGTTACCTACGATGTGGCCCGGCAGATTCTGATGGGGCATGGCCGTTGCGCAAAGATCTGGCCGCAGTTACGCTTAACCAGGGCATGGAGCCGACGCGCTGAAGCGCGCGGCTCATGCCGATCGTTAGGCGCCTCCACACACACGTTCGAGGATTCCCATGACACTGAACAAGAGAACGATTGAAGCCTATATGGATGGTTTCAGGAGAACGGATCGTCCGCAGATTTTGTCCTGCCTGACTGATGACGTTGAGTGGGTGATTCCTGGTGCATTTCATGTCCGAGGCAAGGACGACTTCGCCAAGCACATCGTCGATGAGGGATTTGTCGGCCACCCGCTGATTACCGTGAGCCGGCTGACGGAGGAAGACAATGTAGTGGTGGCGGAGGGTTCCGTGCGAGCGCCCAAACAGGATGGCACTTTTCTGAACTTGGTCTTTTGCGATGTATTCGACATGCGGAACGGGAAGATCCGGCGGTTGGTCAGCTACCTTATGGAGACGAAATGAAGGCATCATCTGCGGCGCCTAACAAGCGGTTGGAGCGGGCCGCTGAAAAGCGCGGTCGCTCAACCGCAGGTCGTTAGGCACCGATGGAAGGTCGGGGACCTCTTGTACGCGACTTAACGAGACGGTTGCGCGGCGCCGATTTTCGACAGGCGCTCAAGGCGGTGGCGGAGCTGCGGCATCTGGACCGCGCCGTGGGCGCGCATGTCATCTCCTCGCTCACCCCTGCAGACGAACAGCGAGCGTTCCAGCTTCTCATCGCGCGACTGGTGGCCGAAGGCGGCGTGCACGGACTGGCGGCGCGGTGGAGTGACCTGCCGTCCCCGCAATGGCGCGAAAGGCTAGTGAGTGAGATCGGGCAGGCGGTTCACCTGTGGGTTGACGAAGGCACGATCGAGCTGCTGCTCGCCGGCCTTCTCGACATCGAGGGGCTGGAGGAGGCTATCGAGCGCATTCGGCGCCGCGAGGTCTGATGGATGCTGCCCATGTATGTCCGACGATTCATTGAGAGTTGTGGGGAAGGTTGAGACCGAGCGCGAGGACGACGGCCGCTGCCTAGCCGAAGTCTTGGAGCTTCCGGGTGTTCTGGCCTACGGCGAGAGCGAAGACGCGGCTCTGTCGAAGGTGCAGGCGCTCGCACTCCGCGTCATAGCGGAACGCCTTGAGCACAGTGAAGCCGGTCCAGAGCTCCTCACCATTTCCTTCAGCGCTGCATCACCGCGTGGCCGAGCACCCGGCGCGAAAGGTGCCTCGACGATTCGTCGCACGCGGGTTGCGGACGCCGCTGCTGGCGATCATCGACGGTAACGCCGGGTTGCGACGCGCCGTCGAGTTGGTCTGGCCGAGGGCCACGGTGCAACGCTGCTGCGTCCACAAGCTGCGCAACCTGGAGCGGAAGGCGCCGAAGTACACGCTCGCCGAGATCCGCGACGACTTCCACCGCATCGTCTACGCGACCAATGCTGACGCGGCCCGGACTGCCGACACGAACCTTCGAGCGCACGTGGGCCAAACGCTGCCCGGGCGTGGTGACGAGTCTGTGGGAAGGCGGCGACGAACTGCTTACGTTCTTCGCCTTTCCGAGAGCGCCCTGGAAAACCTTGCGGACCACGAACACGATTGAGCGGTTGCACGAAGAATCTCGCCGCCGCGTGAAGACCCAGGGCTCGCTGCCGGGCGAAGACACTGCACTGATCCTCCTCTTCAGCCTCGTGGCCAGCGCCAAATCAAGTTGCGCCGAATCGATGGCTGGCAGAAAATCGCCGCCGTGGTCAGCCAGAGGCCGGTAGCGGCATGACATCTCGCATGCGGTTCCCTCTGCGCTCGAGCTGTGCGTTCGCGGCTTTGCTTCTCATCGGCGTCGTCTTAGAGTCGTCCGGCGCCACCGCGCAACCGCAAGGGCAGCCTTATCGAATTGGCGTGATGAACAACGCGTTCGTGCCTGGGAGCCCGCCCGTTATGGGACTCAGAGCCGGAATCAAGGCGGAAGGACTCGAGGAAGGGCGGGATGTGAGATTCGACGTCCGCTCGACTGGGAGCGACGAAAAGAGAGCCGCCCTGCTTGCGGCAGGCCTGGCGAAGGAGAACCCCGACGTTATCGTCGCCATCGGGGAAAACGAGGCGAGAGCAGCCAAGGCCGCGGCGCCACAGATTCCTATCGTGTTCACCCAGGTTGCCGACCCCGTCGCCGTCGGTCTCGTCGCCTCGGTGGCCCGGCCTGGAGGGCTCTTGACAGGCGTCTCAAACCTCTTCACGGAGCTCGTTCCCAAGCGGCTCGAGATGGCCAAGGAGCTTATGCCGAACCTTCGTCGCGTGCTCTTCGTGTATGACGCGCAGGATGCGGCATCGGCGGCCGGCGCTCGAAAAGCGCAGGAGACTGCCCCCAGCCTGAAGCTGAATGTGGTCGTCCGCCCGGTCCGGACACAGGAGGAGGCGGTGCGCGAGCTGAAAACCGCGAGTTCCCGAGACGTGCTCTTGGCGCCCGCTACGCTGAATCTCAACATCGTCGAACTCATCTTGAATCTCAACCTGTACGCGGTGGCTCCTGCCATCTTCGCGTCGTCTTTCTGGGTCCAGGCCGGCGGTGTAGCGTCGTATGGCTCCGACTACTACGCCGAGAACGTTCAGGCGGCGCGGCTGGTGGTAAGGATTCTACGGGGGGCCCGGCCTGCGGACCTGCCCGTCGAAGGCGCCAACAAGCTCGAATTGGCCCTCAACCGTAAGACCCTCCAGGCCCTTGGCGTGACGATCCCGACCGCACTGGCAGTACGAGCGGACCGGGTTTTCGAGGGGATCGGAGAATAGTCGGTCGCGAGCCGGAGGAGCGCCGTTTGATTCTCCACACGAATCGGGGCACGACCAGTTGCTCAGTTCGAGACCACAGTCTGACAGGTGAACACAATGAAGCTCGACCATGTCGCAATCTGGGTTGTGGAC
Source organism: Candidatus Rokuibacteriota bacterium (assembly GCA_003221615.1). Taxonomy (GTDB): domain Bacteria; phylum Methylomirabilota; class Methylomirabilia; order Rokubacteriales; family CSP1-6; genus AR31. The sequence goes on from QHSQ01000002.1 coordinate 11,124, forward strand.
ATCGAACTGATGCGCACCTTCTACGAGAAGTACTTCGACGCGCGGTCGAACCTGAAATATGAGAATGAACGTAAGAGCTTTACGTCGTATTTCCTGACGTTCCCTGGAGGCGGGCGGTTAGAACTTATGCACCGACCAGACGTCCAAGGGGTCCCAAATTCACTGACCTCGTGCGAGTTCATTGGGTACGCACACCTGGGTGTAGAGCTGGGCTCTTGGGCCGCCGTCGACGCGCTTACAAAACGACTGCAGGGCGACGGGTTCCCGCTTCTCGATGGGCCAAGACGGACGGGCGACGGATACTACGAGAGCATGGTCGCGGACCCCGAAGGTAATCGGATTGTTATCGCCGAATGAGTCCGCCGCCTGGTCGGCGTGTGGTATCGCTCGGGGCGTGATGCATATACGTTCCTGCCGTCATGGCAGACTTCACCGTCGAGAATGCGCAAGCGGTATTTCGAAATGTCATTCGGCCGAAGTGCGATATTTGGGTCGGTACGCTTCATCAAACGGTCGTGGCGTACTTGGCCGTGAACGGCTCGTACATTGACCGGATGTACGTGGACCCGATCGAATGGCGGAAGGGATGGGGAGCTCGGCTCGTCGCTCTTGCCAAGGAGCTATCTCCGAGTGGTTGGTGAGCCGTGATCCCCATTTGTCGGAGCCCTGTGATGCCTAACGTGAGCCGCAAGAAACAAAAGGAACGGAAAGAAAGAAACATCATGAGGAAGAGCGGGGCTCAGAAAGGACAGTCTCCATCTCGGATGATAGACGAGAGGATCAAGGAGCTGGGCGACTGGCGGGGCAAGATGCTCTCCCAGCTCCGCACATTGATCAAGCAAGCCGATCCCGAGGTGGTCGAGGAGTGGAAGTGGAGAGGGGTGCCGGTGTGGTCTCACGGCGGATTGATCTGCACAGGCGAGACGTACAAGAACGTCGTGAAGATGACCTTTTCCAAGGGGGCCGCACTTGAGGATCCATCAGGTCTCTTCAACTCCAGCCTCGATGGCAACACCAGGCGTGCCATCGACTTCCACGAGGGCGAGAAGATTGACGAGGAGGCATTGAAGGCTCTCCTTCGCGCGGCCGTGATGCTGAACGAGTCCCGCGCCCATGGCTGATCGAGCTGAAGGGGGAAGACGCATACGAGCGCCAGTCAGTTATGACGGCACGGGCGAGTAGGGCCCGAATTGAGCCATATCAAGGCACCCCGCGCGGTCGTCTATCGTGCGCTCCTCGACACTATGCGCCCGACCAGATTCATTGGTGCTGCCGCACTGTCCGTTTTAGCTGGAACGCACAAAAGGCCCCGCTGTCCGCTGCCGCCACCAAACGTCCTTTGATTGTCCTGTCGCACGGAACCGGCGGTGGAGCAGCGACAATGGCCTGGCTTGCGGAGACGCTCGCGTCCAATGGCTATATCGTTGCGGCTGTGAATAATCACGGCAACACGGCGGCCGAACCTTCGTACCAGCTTCACGGGTTCATGCTGTGGTGGGAACGGGCGAGGGATATTTCGGTCCTCATCTACAAGTTGGTGGCCGACCCACAGTCTGGTGCTCACATCGACCGATCTCGAATCGGAGTCGCAGGGTTCTCTCTGGGTGGGTATACCGCATTGGCAATGGTTGGCGAGGAAGTGCACAGAAGGGTGGGTACCGACGCCCTCAAATTCTTCGACCGCACACTCCAGAGAGAACCGTAGCCTCCACCGTCGCATGGAATCCAGGGATGACGCCGCCACACCGCCCCCCGAAGTTCAGGCGTATTACGCCAGGTTCCCGGAAGAGTCTCGCCTCGGGTCTGGCTCGTCTCGCTTGGAGTTCGAACGAACGAAGGAGATCCTGCGCGAGTCTTGCCACCGCCTCCGGCCCGAATCGTCGATGTCGGCGGCGCGGCCGGGGCGTACTCGTTGTGGCTCGCCGAACAGGGATACGAAGTCCATCTCGTTGACGCCTCTCCACGCTTGGTGGAAGAGGCGCGGCGGCGAAACGCCACGTCGGCAACGCCGATCGCGTCGCTGTCGGTGGCCGATGCTCGCCGCCTGCCGCAGCAGGACGGTTCGGCCGCAGCGGGCCTTGTCATGGGGCCGCTCTACCATCTTCCGTCCGAGGCGGATCGGGTCGCGTCGCTTCGCGAGGCGTTCCGTGTGCTTGCCAGCGGTGGCATGGTCGTGGCGGCAGCCATCTCGCGCTACGCCTCCGCCCTGGACGGCCTGGGGCGGAAGCTCTCCCTGGACCCTCGTTTCGTGAAGATCCGCGACCGTGATCTTGCGGATGGCCAGCACCGGAATGACACCGACAATATGGACTACTTCACGACCGCGTACTTTCATCGGCCGGATGACCTTCGCTCCGAGCTCGAGGTCGCCGGCTTTCGGAATGTCAGGGTGCTAGGGGTCGAAGGCCCCGGGTGGATCTTGCAGGATTTCGACATCCGGTGGGAGGACGCTCGAATGAGAAAGGACCTGCTCGATGTTGGGCGAGCGTTCGAGGCCGAATCGTCCGTCGTCGGCGTCAGCGCTCACCTTCTGGCCATCGGCTGGAAGCAGTGATGAAGGTCGGCGTGACGACACGATGAACGCGAGGGGATCGCACGATGCCAGCTGACGTCGCGCGAGTCGTTGCACTCGGCGCCAGCAACCTGACGCGCGGGTTTCAGACCGTCATCGCGACGGCTAGGGCAGCATGGGGACCAGATGTCGAGATGCTTGCCGCCCTCGGCCACGGCCGATCGTATGGCGCCCAGAGCCGACTGATCGTTCGGACCCTCCCCGGTATCCTCCAATCGGGTTTGTGGCGGAAGCTCGAGACCCTTCCTGTGGCTCCCACTCGCGGCCTCATCACTGACGTTGGCAATGACATCCTGTATGGGTTTTCAGCGCAACAGATCCTGGATTGGGTGGAGGAAGCTCTGGGTCGCCTGCAGTCGTTTTCGCAGGACATCGTCCTCACGGACCTTCCGCTCGCCAGCATCCGTCGTTTATCGCGGGCGAAGTTCCTGGCGTTTCGCTCGATCCTGGTGCCGTCGTGCCGGTTGCCATTCGGCCAGGTTGTCGAGAGGGCTGAACAGGTCAACGCCGGCCTGACCGGGCTAGCGGCGGCCCGAGGCGTCAGGTTCCTCCACCTGAACCCGGACTGGTACGGATTCGACCCAATCCACATCCGTGCAGCTTCGTGGCGGCCGGCCTGGCGAGAGATCCTCGGCAGTCGGGTCGCGGCGGACGGTAACCGCGGCTCGACAATCGAAGCGTTGAGACTCTATCTCATGCCGCCCGAGCGCCAGTGGCTATGTGGCGTGGAGCGCTTCAGTCCACAGTCGGGCAAAGCGTTATCATCGGGCTCTCGAGTATGGCTCTACTAGTGGGACCTCACACACTCCACATGAGATACAGGCGGTTCCTTGTTGCGCCGACGCGCATTCGCCGCGGAGCGCTTCGCGACGAGTGACGGGCTGATGCGGCTACCGAACGATCAGCACGATCGACAGCGCAAGAAGCGCTCCCATGACGGCGTTGAATATCCTCAGTCGGCGCGGGTTGTGGAGCACATGCTGGACCGCGGCGCCGAAGGCCAGCCACACGAAGCAGCTCGGCAACGCGGCTAGAAAGAAGAGACCCGCGAGCGACGCAGCCTGCACGATGGGGCTCCCCGCGCCGGCGCTCAGAAACGTCGCCGCGGCGCTCGCGCTCACCAGCCAGGATTTCGGGTTGACCCACTGAAAGACCGCGCCGCCGAGGTAGCCGATGGGGGTGCCCCCCGACGCCGACTCGATGCGGCCGGCCGACGTTGCGATCTTCCAGGACAGCCAGAGCAGGAACGCCGCGCCACCCCAACGGAGCAACTTGAGCGCCGCGGGATGAGCGAGCACGAGGCTGGCGAGTCCGAACGGGACGAGAAACATCATGAGAGCCATGCCCGTCGTGACGCCGAGCAGGCAGGGCAATCCTCGCAGGACGCCCGCGCGCGCGCCGGCGGCGGTCAGCATGATGTTGCTGGGGCCGGGCGTGACGGCGGCCACGACCGCGAAGAGAAGAAACGCCAGGACTTGCTCTGTGGTCGTACGCTACCTCCATGAGTCGGAAGACCTCGACCCAGCTCCACGAGACCAGATCCGCCGGCGAGGGTCTTGAACGATCGTGCCGTGAGAGGGTAGGGGGCTGGATCTCCTGCACGAGGCCCGTCGGTGGCGTGGAGCTCTTCAGCGCATGGTTCGCCGGTGCGGCCTATCAGAAGCATCGCCATGACACCTATGCGGTCGGCCTGACGGACTCCGGCGTACAGGTCTTCGGCTACCGGGGCTCGACGCATGCGAGCACTCCGGGCCAGGTCGTCGTGCTGTATCCGGATGAGGTTCACGACGGGCGCGCGGGCACCGGCGAGGGGTTCGGCTATCGGATCGTCTACGTAGAGCCATCTGTGCTGGGCGAGGCGATACGGGACCTGCGCGGGAAGCCCTATCCGCTGCCCTTCGTCGCCGCGCCCGTGTCGACGAACGCGATGTTGTCTCGCGCCATCGAGGACGCGTTTCACGGGCGCCTGGAATCGCTCGCGGTCGATAGTCTGGTCGTGAGTCTGGCCGAGGGGTTGCTGGCCGGAGAGCGGGGTGCGGTCAGGCCTTCGGTCTCGCGCCGCGTCGACGCCCCGGCCGTCGAACGGGCTCGGCAGTTCCTCGACGCGGAGCGGACGCGCGTCGTGCATTCGGCGGAGCTGGAGTCGATCACGAGGCTGACACGCTACGAGCTGGCCCGACAGTTCAGGATCCTGCTCGGGACCAGCCCGCATCGGTATCTGCTCATGCGCCGCCTCGATCTCGCGCGCGAGCGGATTCACGGAGGGCGCCCACTCGCCGAAGTGGCCTGCGACGCCGGCTTCGCCGACCAGGCGCACTTCACCCGCGCGTTCAAATCGGCATTCGGACTGACTCCTGCGCGCTACCGCGCGTTGAGGGCGGGATCGCGCTCGACTTGACGCCGTATCCTGGATGGTGGATATTGTGTCCATCATCATGGAAGTGGCCACCGCGCCCGATCTGAACCAGCGCATCGCCGAGCGCGTGCGCGAGCTGCGCGCCGGCCAGGGGCTGTCGCTCGACGCACTGGCCAGCAAGAGCGGCGTGAGCCGGTCGATGATCTCGCTGATCGAGCGTGGCGAGAGCAGCCCCACCGCGGCGGTGCTGGAGAAGCTCGCCGCGGGCCTGGGGGTCATGCTGGCCTCGCTCTTCGATGTGGCGGCCGCCGGTTCCCGGGCGCACAGCGGCCCGGTCGCGCGGCGCAACGACCAGCCGCAGTGGCGAGACCCGGCCTCCGGCTACCTTCGCCGCAACGTCTCGCCACCGGGCGTGCCGCAGCCGATGCAGATCGTCGAAGTGCAGTTCCCGCCCGGGGGCCGCGTCGCGTTCGACACCGGCGCGCGCGACACGCGCGTGCACCAGCAGGTGTGGGTGCTCGAGGGCGTGATCGACGTCACGCTGGGCGCGGAGCGCCACCGATTGCGCCAAGGAGATTGTCTGGCCATGCAGCTCGACCGCCCGACGATGTTCCACAACCCCACGCGAAAGCCCACGCGCTACGCGGTGGTGATCGCGGCGGAAACGCCCTGGAGACGATGAACACGACGAGCTGGTCGCTGCGACGCGTGCGCGCGCTCGATGATGCGCCGATCGACGGACTGGCCGACGTGCTGATCGACTGCGTCGAAGGCGGGGCCTCGGTGAGCTTCATGCACCCGCTGCGCCGCGACCGCGCCGTCGCGTTCTGGCGGCGTGTCGCGCAAGGCGTGGCCGCGGGCGAGCGCGCGCTGCTGGTGGCCGAGGATGCACGCGGCGTGTGCGGCACCGTGCAGCTGGTGCTCGAGCAGCCCGAGAACCAGCCGCACCGCGCCGAGCTCTCGAAGATGCTCGTGCACCGTCGCGCGCGCCGCCGGGGGCTGGGGGCCGCGCTGATGCAAGCCGCGGAAGCCGCCGCGCGCGAGTGCGGCAAGACCTTGCTGGTGCTCGACACCGCGTCGGCCGATGCCGAACGCCTGTACGAGCGCATGGGCTGGGAGCGTGTCGGTGTGATCCCGGGCTATGCCTTGCTCCCACAGGGCGGGCTCTGCGGCACGACGGTGTACTACCGCAACCTCGCCCCGGGGCGTTAGGCCGCAAGGAGAACGATGCCGCAGCTGTTCGCCGTGATTCGTACGCGCGGCCCGGCCTGGCAGGAGTCCCGGCCTCTGGAGGGCCAGGCTGACTGGTCCGGCCATGCCTCGTTCATGAACTCCCTCGCGAAAGAGGGATTCGTGATCCTCGGCGGCCCACTCGAAGGGACCTCGGACACGCTGCTCGTCGCGACGGCCAAGACTCCCGACGAAGTGCGTTCCCGTCTGGCAGAGGATCCGTGGGAGGGCACGGGGCTCCTTCGGACCGTTCGCGTCGCACCCTGGACGCTGCGACTGGGCTCTCTCGCGCCTTCGTCGTGAAATCGTGGTAATCATGCGTGGCCCATGGATGCCCTCGGCCTCGTCCACACCCTGACCTTCGATGCGTTCGGCACGATCCTGGACCTGGGCGGCAGTCATGCCCCGGGTCTGGGGGAGTTCTTGAAGTCGAAGGGCTCGGGAATGACGGCCGCGGAGCTGTGGGCCCGGTGGCGTTATCGGCAGCGCATCGAGCAGTATCAGGACAACCAGTTCTACACCGGCCACTATGGCTACCTGGACTCGTCTCGCCGCGCCCTGATCTACACGCTGCGTTCGTCCAAGCTGCCGTTCGGCGACGTCGATGTCGCGCGCATCATGGAAGGCTGGCAGGAGCTGAGCCCGTTTCCCGACGCGGTACCCGGCCTGCGGCGGTTGCGGAGCAAGTTCAAGCTGGTCGTGCTGTCCAACGGCGAGCGAGACTTTCTCGCCCATCTGGTGAAGAACCGCATCCAGTACGACTTCGACGGGGTGATCTCGGTGCAGGATGTCGGCGTGTTCAAACCCAATCCCCAGGTGTACCGCTATGCGGCGCGCGTGCTGAAGGCCGAGCCCGGTGAGCTCCTGATGGTATCGTCCAACAGCTTCGACGTGGTGGGCGCGCGCGCCTCGGGATATCGCGGCGCCTACATCAACCGATACGATCTCCCCTACGAGGAGACGCCCTACCGGCCCGATGTCGAGGCCGGCGACTTTCTGGCCCTCGCGGCGAGACTGGGCTGCGCGCAGGCGTGAGCAGAGGGGCGGTGGAGAGCCTTCGACTCGTCGTCGCGATTCGCGCTCGAAAAGAGGTGCGGACATGAAGGTCCTGGTCATTCACGGCGCCGGCATGAACATGCGCGGCAAGGTGCAGACGGAGGTGTTCGGGACCCTGACCCTCCCGGAATACGACGTCAAGATCCGCGAGTACGCGGGCGCGCTCGGGATACAGGTCGAGATCTTTCACTCGAACATCGAGGGCGAGGTGATCAATCGCCTCTACGCGGCGCACGACGGGGGCATCGATGCCGCCATCATCAATCCCGACGGATTCACCCGCGGCTACCCGGCTCTCGTCGCCGCGATCAGCCGGGTGAAGTTTCCGACGATCGAGGTGCACATCTCCAACCCGGCGCGGCGCGGCACGCATTCCGAGGTCCTCACCGCGAGCCACGGCGGGATCGCCGGATTCGGTATCGTCGGGTACGACCTGGCCCTTCGCGGACTGAGAGCGCTGCTGACAAAGTAGCCGGCGAGCGCGACACACGACGCTCGACGAATCGCGGGATCTCCTCTCGTTCGACCCGAGTGAGGAAATGACTGATCGACGGATCGATGCCTTCTTCTATGGCTTGTTCATGGACGTCGACGTCCTGCGCGAGAGCAAGGTCGCGCCGAGTAATCCCCGCCGCGCGTACGTCGCCGACTTCGCGTTGCGCATCGGTCAGCGCGCGACACTGCTCCCTGCCGCCGGCGCTCGCGCGTACGGCATGCTGATCGCGCTCACTCACCGGGAGCTGGAGCGGCTCTACACGGCGCCGGGCCTCGAGCAGTACCGTCCAGAGGCGGTGCTGGCCCAGACGCTCGGCGGCACGCTGGTGCCGGCGCTCTGCTACAACCTGCGCGAGGCGCCGGCAGCGCACGAGCGCAATCCGGACTACGCGACGCGGCTTCAGGGTGTTCTCAGCAAGCTGAACTTCCCGCCGGAATACATCGCCGCGGTCTCGTGAGCACGAGGCCCGGCAGCCCTCGCTGACCTTCGACGATGGCGCTGAAGGCCAGGCTCGCCGAGATTCTCGAGCAGCAGGTGGAAGGGCGTGGTACCGCCGGCATCGCGGTGAAGACGGCCGGTACCGCGGGGCCGGTGACGGCCTGGGTCCCGAGCGCCGCCGACGAGGAGCCGGGGTATCTCGCCTACAGCATCACCAAGACGTTCATCGCGGTGCTCGTGCTGTTGTTGCGGGACCAGAGACGGGTGAGCCTGGACGATCGCGTGGCGCGCTGGCTCCCCGGCCTCGCCGGAGCGGAGCGAATCTCAATTCGTCAGCTTCTGAACCACACCGCCGGTGTGCCCGACTATGGCGGGATGCACGCGTACCATGAAGACGTGCGGGCCTCGCCGTCGGCGCCGTGGTCGTTCGAAAGGTTTGTGGCGGAAACGCTCGAGAAGGGGCTGAGCTTCGAGCCGGGGAGCGATTGGGCCTACTCGAACCCGGGCTATATGCTCCTCAAGCGCATCACGGAGCAGGTCGGCGGGGGCTCTTTCGCCACCCTGATCGTCGAGCGGATCGCCCGGCCGCTCGGCCTCGCCAGAACATTCGTGCCCGAATCGCTCGGGGACCTCGCCACGCTCGCTCCGGCCTCATCCCGATCGCTGGCTGATGATGCCGCCCCTGGGGACGTACGCGACCACTATCATCCCGGCTGGGTCTCTCACGGAGTCGTGGCATCGACACCGACGGAGATCGCGCGCGTTTTCGACGCGCTGTTCCGCGGGCGCCTGATCTCGTCCGCCTCCCTCCACGAGCTGACGACACTCGTCCCCATATCGGCGCAGGTCGAGTCTGCCCCCTGGGGCCGGCCTGGCTATGGGCTGGGGATCGTGGGGGATACCGCGTCGCGCTGGGGTCGACTCTGGGGCCACAACGGCGGGGGACCGGGGTACACGACGTCCGCGTTTCACGCGCCGGATCTCGGCGGCGTTTCGGTCTGCGCGATGTGCGCGCTCGAGGAGAAGTCGACGGCCGAGCAGCTCGTGTTCGCGGTGTTCGACGCTCTTCGCGGCGCGAGCACCGGAGCGACGCCATCCTCAAGCTGATCGTTGGCGTGCTCGGCAACGTGGCCATCTTCGCCGGCTTGCTGTTCTTGCCGACACGCAATCTGAGCTGGTGGCGCGCGTGGGTGTTTCTCGGAGTCGTCTTCGTCGGTGCGGTCGCGAGCACCGTGAGCGTTCGCCGCGCCAGTCGAGCTTTGCTCGAAGAGCGCTTCAAGTCGCCGGTCCAGGCAGGGCAACCGCTGGCGCGGCCGAACAGATTCGTGTCCTCGGCCGGGCTCATCCTCTTCGTCGCCGGCTGGTGGGTCATGTCGCTCGCGCTGCGAGCGAATCCCTTTGCGGCGCCGGCGGTGAAGCATCAGGCGGACCGTCGGCAGGTGGCGATCGACAGCGGGCTCTACAGCCTGGTGCGACACCCGATGTACGCGGGTGCGATCATGCTGTTCGTCGGAATGCCGCTGTGGCTCGAATCCTACGCCGCGACGATCCTGGCCGGCATTCCCGCCGGCCTCCTCGTGCTACGGATCCATATCGAGGAGCGGTTCCTCAGGCGCGAGCTGCCGGGTTACGACCTCTATGCGCGGAGGGTGCGGTACCGGCTAATCCCTCGTTTGTGGTAGCCGTCGAGGACGAGGAGCCAGCTCAGCGCAGATAGGTCGCCTGTCGGCGCTTGTACTCGTCCTGCTTCAAGGCGACCTTCAGCAGCTCTTCGGAGGCGACGCGGTCCTTGAGCCCGGCGGGCGATCCGCCCTCGCGCAGGTACTTGAGCGTGTCATACACCGCCTTGGCCGCCGCGTAGAAGGGGTGATGGCCTTGCAGCGCGATGCGTACGCCCTGAGCCGCGAGATAGTTCCGGTCGGATAGCTCGGGCGGCGCGCCGCCCAGCATGAGCGGCAGCCTCGTGGCGCGGCGCATCGCCTCGACCTCTTCGCGCCTGGTCGCGCCCGCGAGAAAGATCGCGTCCACTCCGGTTTCCTGATACGCCTTGACGCGCTTTTCCGCCTCGGCGATGCCGCCGCGGCGAAGCGCGCCGGTGCGACCGATGACGACCAGCGAGGGATCCTGGCGCGCGGCCACGGCGCCCCTGAGCTTCCCCAGCATCTCGTCGACCGAAATCAAGGCTTCCGCCTGGCCGCCGAACGCGGTCGGGAGCACCGTGTCTTCGATGGTGAAGCCGGCGACACCCGCCGACTCCAGCTCCTCCACCGTGCGCATCACGTTGAGCGCGTTCCCGTAGCCGTGGTCGGCGTCCACCATGAGCGGCAGGTCGCTCCCGCGCGTGATGCGTCGGATCTGCGCGGCGAACTCGGTCAGCGTCAAGACGACGAGATCCGGCGCGCCGAGCACCGTCCCCGAGGCGATCGAGCCTGCGAACATGCCGACCTCGAACCCCAGCGATTCGGCCATGCGCGCCGACATCGCGTCGAACACCGACGCGGGGTGGACGCAGGCACTGCCTTCGAGGACTCGACGATACTGTTTGCGGCGTTCGCTGAGGAGCATTATGGTCCTTTCGTGTCGGTCGCCAGCGGAAGTGGCTCGGCGCCGGGCGCCGACGCGACCTCGAAGGCGTTCAGGATGGCGGTGACGATGCCGTAGTGACCGACGAGACAGGTGAGCTCGACGAGCCACGGTACGCCGTGCCGGCTCTGGAGGCGATCGAACAGGGCCTGGGCCACGGCGTTGGTTCGTGAAAGCTGCCGCACGTAGTCGGCGATGTCGCGCTCGGCGGGCGGTACCCTCGTGAGATCGCCGTGATCGCGCACGGCGCCGACCGCCGTGTCGCTGACGCCGGCCTTGCGGGCCGCCGGCGCGTGCGCCGCCCAGAGGTAGGGGCAGTCCTTCTCGCGCGCGGTGGCGACGATCGCCAGCTCCCGCGAAGCGGGCTCGAGTCTCGACTTGAATCGGAGGTAGGTCCCGACGTCGAGGTGCCGCCGGCAGAGCACCGGGCTGTGCAGCAGCATGCCGAACGGGCCGCGCACGCTGCCCCGACCTTCGGTCACCGCGTCGAAGACGTCGCGATCCGTCTCGGCGAGCTGATCCCGGCGGGTGACGGGCTCGACGCGAGGCGTGGGGAGCGGAGCGCGGACTTTCGACTGCGTCGCGGGCGGGCGCGGCACCGCCGGCAACACGTCAGTGGGAGAAGTCGGCGTGACCTCGAACCCGTTCAGGATGCCGGCGAGCGCCTGATAGCGACCGACCCACACCGTGAGCTCGACCAGCCAGCGCGGGCCGTGAGCCTCGAGGAGCTGGTCGAACACGTCGGACTCGACGCGGTTGTTCTGGATGAGCTGCCGGACGAAGAGGACGACGCTCGCCTCGGCCCCCGACAGTCCGGTCACGGGCCGACGCTCGCGAACCGCGTCGAGGGTCGCCGCGGGCACGCCGGCCTTTCGCGCGAGCGGCACGTGCGCGTTCCAGATGTAGGCGCAGTCCTTTTCTCGGGCCGTCGCGGAGACGGCGAGCTCGGCGTGCGGCGGCTCGACGATGCTCTGCCGGTGGAGGTATTCGCTGATCTCGTTCCAGGGGCGGGCGAGGCCGGGGCTCCACAACACGATCGTGGACGGGCCGCTGATCCGGCCGCGGAGAGCCGCCAGCTCGGCGAAAAGCGCGCGGTGCTCGGGAGCGACGTCGTCCCGGTCGACGATCGGTTTCACGCGTGCCATGTCGGCTCCCTCCCGCGTCCCGCGCGCGGACTAGCGGGGCTTCAGCCGCACGTCTTCGAGCGGCGCCGACCAGGGGTACGGATCGATCAGCATCAGCGCGGGCTCGGCGACGCGCGGCCCGACGCCGCTCGGCCAGATGAATTCCCAGAGCGGCCCGAAGCGCACGCGCTCGTGGAGGAGCTGCTGGATCTGGTGCAGCATCGCTTCACGCTTGCGCCGGTCCGTCTCGCGCGACTGTTGCTTGTAGAGCGCCTCCACGTCCGGATCCTGGCCGCGCGCATAGGCGCCGTCGCTCGGCACCGTGTCGGCCAGCCGGGTCGCCGCGTTGCCGTAGCTCGCCACCGTGCACATGCACAGGCCGTGGAGCTTCTTGCTGGACCACGCGGTCTGGAGCGCCGCGCGCTCCATCGTACGCACCTTGATCTTGATGCCGCCCGCGCCGAAGTAGCCCGCGATCGTCTCACCGGTCGAGAAGTACGGCGGATAGGGATAGAGATCGCCGGCGTCGAAGCCGTTCGGGTACCCGGCTTCCGCGAGGAGCTGTTTGGACTTCGCCGGATCGTAGGGATAGGGCTCGAGCGGCAGCGCGAACTCGAACTTGCGCGGCACCATCGCGCCGGTCAGCCGCGAGGCGCCGAGCGTCTCGGACTCGTTGAGCGATCGCCGATCGACGGCCATGACGGCGGCCAGCCGCACGCGCCGATCGTGCCAGGGCGATTTCGGATCCCACTGATCGAAGAAGTCCAGGTAGTGGATGCCGATCGCCCCCGAGAAGGCCAGCCGGATCGTCGGGTCGCGCTTGAGCTCGAGCGCGGTCGGCGCGTCGAGCATGTACGCCACGTCCACCTCGCCGTTCTTCAGCATGGCCGCGCGGGTCGTGGCGTCCGGCACCGTCTTGAACACGAGCCGCTTCACCGACGGCGTCTTGCGCCAGTAGCCCTCGTAGGCCTCCATGATCAGCTCGATCCCGGGGGTGTGGCTCACGAACTTGTAGGGCCCGAGCCCGACCGGCCGTTTCTTGAAGCCGTCGTCGCCGACGCTCTCGACGTATTTCTTCGGCACGATCCAGGCGGCGCCCGTGGCCAGGGTGCCGTAGAAGGCCATGAAGTCGGGGAAGGGCTCGTGCAGGTGGAAGCGCACCCGCGAGGGGCTGACGATCTCGACGTCGCGCACCCGCTCTTTCAGGACCTTGCCGACCTTCGAGCGCTGGAAGCTGAACCGCACGTCCTCGGCGGTGAAGGGATCGCCGTTGTGGAACTTGACGCCCTCGCGCAGCTTGAACTCGTAGACCTTCTGGTCGGCGCTCACCGTCCACGATTCGGCGAGGCTCGGGGCCATGAGATTGCCGGGCATCGGCTTCACGAGCGCGTCGTGCATCGCGTAGAGGATCCAGAACGGCGTGATGAAGCCCGCGGTCGTCTCGCTCGGGTCGAACCAGGCCGGCGCCAGAGTCACGTAGAGCGCCCAGCGCATCTCGCCTTCGGGCTTCGTCGAGGTCGCCGGCTTCGGCTGCGCCGCGGCGTTCGAGACGAGACCGATGACAAGCACCGTCGCGAGCACGAGTCGGATCATGGTCGGTCGTCTCCGTTCCGATCTATCGGGGCGCGACGTCGCCCCAGACCACGTAGCGTCGATGCGTGCGCGGCTCACGCCCCTCGTCGACCATCCGCTGTGCCTGGGCGGCGACCAGATCGTGCAGCGGGTCGCTACGGACGGTCCGGAGGCCGTGCGCGGTGAGGAGCCGCTCGATCTCTTCGCGCGATCTTCCACCCAGGAAAGGAAGCTGGTCGCCGATCGCCGCGTACTCCTGGCTCGAGCGCGCGCTGCCAGCCGGCAGCGTCAGGACGCCTGGGTCGAACTGGCCGTCCACGACGACGAGGCGTCCGCCGGGACGCAGCACACGGATCCACTCGTCGATCGCGGCTTCCGGGTGCGGGAGCGTCCAGAGCAGGTGGCGGCTGATCACGAGGTCGAAGCTGGCGGCCGCGAACGGAAGCTGCTCGGCGTCGGCCTCTTCTAATCGCGCGGACACGGCGCGCTCCGCGGCCTTGCGCCGCGCCTCGGCGATCATGGCCGGCGCGAAGTCGACGCCGGTGACGCGATGGCCCCGGCCGGCGAGCTCGAAGGTGAGAAAGCCGGTGCCGCACCCGGCGTCGAGCGCGTCGAGCCTGCCGCCGGCCGGAAGAACGAGATTGAGGATGCGATCCCACGCGGCGCGCTCGGCCGCCGTGCGGATGCTGTGGCCGAAGTCTTCGTCGAATCCGGGCGCCCGCCGGTTCCAGTGCGCGGCGACCTGCTGCTTGACGACGTCAGGTGGGCCGGGCTGGCCGGGGGCGCCCATGGGTTTACACCTTCTCGATCACTTCGATCTGCACTCCATCCGGCGCCTCCAGGAAGCAGACGCGCCGGCCATTGTTGGGCGGAAGCTCTTCCAGGATGCGGACGCCCTTGGCCCGGAACTGGGCCAGGGTACCCGAATAGTCGTCGGTGTCGACCGCGATGTGCTCGAGGCCGTAATGCTGCTCGCGGCGCTGCGTGTCGATGAGCCCGGTGATGTTGAGCTGCAGCCCGTGCAGGTTCACGCGATAGCCACGCGCACCCATGTCGGCGATCAAGGTCGCGCCGAGGTTGTCGACGTAGAACTGCATCGTCTGCTTGGGGTCGCGCGTCTTCACGTGCACGTGATGAGTGCCGAACGCCATGAGGGCTCTCCTAGTGGGCGGCCGGTGTCGGCTGCGCCCCGGCGAAGATCTCTTTGATCGCGTCGCGGATCTTGTGGATCTCCTTCAGTGCCGGCAGGAAATCGACGGCTCCCGGCGCCTTCCGGTCGTAGAGCTTCTTGCCGTCGAGGTACACTTCGAACCGGCCGCTATCGGATGGGGTGAGGGTGATCGCCGTTTCCCGATAGTTGATCGAGGAAAGCTCGGCCGCCACACTGACGGCCACCGGCAGGTACCCTCAGACGACGCAGTACACGATCTCGACGTGACATTTGCCTTCGGCCATTTGGCCCTCCTTGGAGATGATGTCTGGCATGTTAACCGGAGCATGAGCATCCAGCAACGTCGTTGCAGCGGCGAGGAGCTCGGCGTGGCCGGCAACGGAGACAGCCCGCCCTGGCCGCCCGGCGAGGTGCTGGTCACCACCCTCACCCGACCGGACGCGACGTACTACGTGCTGGCGATTCCGCAGGCCGCCCTCGACGGTGAGGCGCTGACGAGCTTTCTGGCTCGCGTGGCCCCCTTTGGGTGCCCTTCGCCCGGGGCGCTGATCCGTGCGTATAGCCTGCCGGATGCCCCTTTCCCATCGATTCTCTTGAAGGAGCACGAGGACGCCCCTGACGGGCTCGGCGACGCCTACCGCCGATTCCTCGTCTTCGCTCGCCGCCATTGGCTGGCGGCCCTAGGTCAGACAGGCCCGGGGCTCTGTCCGGTCCTCGCCTGGGATGCGGGCGCTACCCGGCGGCTCCTCGGCCAGGCGGAGCTGGCACGCGTCGTGGCTGATGCGGCCCTGACGCCAACCGGCGTAGCCGATGGCTATCTCGGCCGCGGATTACTGCTGCTGGCGAATCCCGATCTCTCGGAGTCGTGGCCGACCCTGATGTCCCTGGGCGGTCCCACCAAAGCCCGCAAAATCACCGGTCGGGAGTTCCCCGTCTGGGTCGACCTGCCAGCCCACCAACCGTCGCTCCTGAGTAGCCCGCTGCTGAGGCGGATCGAACATCTCATTGAGCCCTGAGCTCTTCATGGCGTCACGGGGTTATGGTAGACCACGCTGAACCAGCGGTGAAGCTCGGTCCGGGCGACGTCCGCGCGCTCGTGGACTGACAGGAACACGCGCTTCGAGATCGGAAACGTCTTGGGATCGCGCCGGGCCTTCTCGAGATGCTCGCGGAGCAAGGGGACCGCTCGCTTGAAGTCGGCGTGGCTCGAGCCGCCGGCGCCCATCCATCCGTCGGCGATGGCGGAGGCCCTGCGAAGCGCGTCGGGGTGCCCGCCTCCCATCCAGATCGGCGGATGCGGCGTTTGCACGGGCTTCGGCGACATGGCGCCGGCGTCGAGCTGAAAAATGGTGCCCCGGTAGTTCACCTTCGGCTCGGTCCACAGGGCCTTGATGAGCTCGACTCCTTCACGAAAGCGCCGCACACGGTGGTCGCGTGGCACCTGGAATTGCGTGTAGTGCTGATCACGGCCCAGGCCGACGCCGAGGATCGCTCGGCCATTGCTCGCGTAGTCGAGTGTCGCGACCTGGTGCGCGACATGAATGGGATTCTGGATAGGCAGAACGACCACCGAAACGCCAACGCGGATCGACCTGGTCAGCGCGGCCGCGTAGGTCAACACCACCATCGGGTCAAAAGAGAAGACGTGATCGAGCGTATTCTCGGTGACCCACAGGTCGCGAAAGCCGAGCGCCTCGGCGCGCTGCGCGACTTGGCACACGACATTCATGTCGATCGGCTCCGGCGAGCGGTGGGGAAGCGACATGCCGAGCGTGATCCTGTCTTTCAGGGCCATGCGATCGTCATCCTCCGAGCGTTGAGCGCCGGCGAGCTCCGCGCGCGATCGTGATCACTCGATGACCTCATCCGCCCGGAGCCGGAGCAAGTGGGGAATCGTCAGACCCAGCGCCTTC
>QHSQ01000003.1 GCA_003221615.1 Candidatus Rokuibacteriota bacterium
CGCAAGGCGGTCTTTGACCGACGCGAGCGGATTGAAGAACTCGCACTTCACGAACATCGCGGCGTGGCGCGGTGCCAGCCGCTGGATTCGCACGATTGGAGTGCGGCCGATCGTACCGAGGATGTTGTCGTGGATCATGAGTTTTCAGACGTGGACCGGCGTCGACGTCCGTCCGCCGAGTAGCCAAGAACAGAAGCCCTGGTCATCGCTTCCTCCTCAGTCGCGTATCGACTCATCACGGGGCTCCGTCCGCTGTTCACGCCCGCGTCTGATTGGATGCTCACGTCGCGACCGGGGGCGGGCGGCGCGGGTGATTCACGCAAGAACCGGCAAGGTGCGGCGGCGGCCCACTGGACTGGACGGCGTCCTCTACGAGCTCTTGCAACCAGCCGCACGTGACCGTCATCTCAAGCCGCGAGAGGGGAATGGCAATGGCCAACAAAGTGACCGCAGTCGCGAGAATCGAAAAGAATGATCAGATCAGGCGCCGGCTGACCGCAGAGCTCGACGGGATCGCCGATCGACTGCATCGAGGCGCCGACGCGCCGATCGCCGAAGTGGGTGGAGGGAATTTCCTCGACCTCGCCCAGGGCCTCGAGCATCAAGAGCAGGAGCATCTTGTCGCCTCCCGTTTGATGGAACAAGCCAAGCGGTTAGATGTCGCATTGACGCGAGTGAACAACGGGGAGTACGGCGTCTGCTCGGAGTGCGGAGCGACGATTCCCGCGAAACGGCTCCTCGCCGTTCCCGATGCGACCACGTGCGTCGCGTGTCAGGGCCGGCTGGAACACGTCGGTGCGGCCGTTCGCACTCGAGTGAACGACGGCGCCGATGGAGAAGATGTGTGAGCCGCGGCCCAAGCGGACCGCGGCCACGACAACGCGCGCAGCTCTCCGACGCGGATGGCGTCTACTGCGGAATCACCGGCGTCCAGCCCTCGGGACATGCCGAGGCGTACGGGTAGTACTCGCCGGCGCTCGGACAGTAGTACCAGTACTGCGGGTAGGGATACGTCGCGTTCGGGTAGTAATACCACCCGTCGTCGACGACCCACCACCAGCCTAGCCGCCCGTCGTGGAATCCGTGGTTCCAGTGGCCGTCGCGCCAGTGACCCGGGTCGACCGCACGGAAGTGGCCAGGGGCTCCGGCAAAGCCGTGTGGAGACCCGAAGCCCCGTCCGTCAAAGTGCCCGTCGACGTGTCCGTCGAAGTGACCGTGGTCGCCGCCGCCTTCCCGTCCCGCGGCGCTCAGCGGCACCGTCAGGACAAGACCTGTCGTCGCCAGGGCGACGGCGGTGCCGACAACCAGCCTCCGCAAGCTCTTCAAAGTGAACATCATCTACTTCCTCCACTACTTGAGACGAGACACCACGACGCCTCGATGCCGGATGTGTTGGCTGTCCGTTCCTGCGAAAAGACGCGCGGCGACCGGTACGATCGCCGCGCCCGACCGTCTAAGAACAGATCTCCCGCGCCCGGCGGGCTGACGATCACCCCGGTCTGAGCAGCTTCGGATTCTGAGACCGCGCGGCGACGAAGCATTTCGCGGATTCGCGAGATGAAACGACCTTACCGCGCAGGAGGGCGTAATCTACATTTCGATTTGAGACTCTCGCTCACCCTGCGCCGGAACGCCGGGAAGGAGACGCGCACATGTCGACATCGGCTACGCCGGAACCGGTCATCCGTCAGATCGTCGAAGCCATGAGGGCGCTAGCCGGCCCGCATCCCGGCTTCCGTCCCGTCCACGCCAAGGGCCTCGTCTGCTCGGGAGCGTTTCGCGCGTCGGCGGATGCTTCCCGCGTCAGTCGGGCGCCCCATTTCACAGGCCAGTCGGTGGCGACCACGGTCCGGTTCGCCAATTCCAACGGGAACCCCGACGTACACGATGGCGTCCCCAACGTGCGCTCGATCGCGGTCAAGTTTCAGCTCTCCGACGGCAAGAGCGCCGACATCCTCGCCAACTCCGTCGAAGGATTCATCGCGCGGACGCCCGAGGAGCTGCTCGAGTTCCTGAGGGCTCAGCTCCCCGCGTCGGCCAGCGGCCGGCCCGACCCCGATGCGGTTCCGCGCTTTCTCGCCGCCCATCCCGCCGGACGCGCCTTCGTCGAGCGCCTGATGAAGAAGCCGGTGCCGGCCAGCTATGCCCAGGCGACCTACCATGCCGAGCACGCGTTCCGCTTCACCGCGGCGGATGGCACGAGCCGATTCGGCCGCTATCGCTTCGTGCCGCAGGCCGGCGAGGCCTTCCTCTCCCCTGACGAGGCCGGCAAGCGAAGCCCGAGCTTCCTGCGCGAGGAGCTGGAGGGCCGGCTGCGGACAGGTCCGGTGGCGTTCCAGCTGCTCCTGCAGGTGGCCGAGGCAGGCGACGCGACGGACGACGTGACCGCCCTGTGGCCCGAGGCGCGGCGCGTGATCGAGCTCGGGCGTCTGGAAGTCACGGGCATCTCCCCGACGAGCGCCGACGACGAGCAGCGCCTGATCTTCGACCCCTCCAACCGGACGGACGGCATCGACCTCTCGGCCGATCCGATCCTGCTGGCCCGATCGGCTGCCTATGCCATCTCCTACGATCGACGCCGCAAAGGCGAATGAAGGATGGCGTGTCGCGCGGTCCCGCGTCGCGCGCCCGGTTCGACGCGCATCGTCGTGTCCCGGCGGAACTCCGTGGCCGCTACGACCCGGACGATCGAGCCGTTCGCGTCGAAGATCGTGACCGGCGCCATGGGTTCCTCGTTGTTCGGCAGTCTGACCTCGGTCGATACTGATCGCGGATCCATCACCAAGTCTCCCTGTCGCCGGTCGCCGTAGAGCCTCGAACGCCGCGCGAACCGTCGACAACTCATGTGATGCCCGTCGCTCGCCTCGTGATTCACCCCAGGGCTGCCCCATGGCCACGGCCATCGGGCTCGGCGCTTCCCGCTGCAACGTCTTCGAGCCCAGCCGCGTCGTAATCAGTACAGAGGAGGTTCTCGATGTCCTGGGTCGACGTTCGTGGATCACGCGTCCTCGTGACATTGACGGTGTTGGCTCTGGTGAGCTTGCTGCCCGTCACCGCCAGCGCAGCCGACGGCGATCCAATCTATTTTCAGGCGCGCGTGCTGTGGATCGCGGGAGAGACGATGGTAGTCGCCACCGACGGCAGTCAGAGCATCAGCGTCGATCTCACGCAGGTGTCCCAGGACGAGTATCAGCGTCTGGAGAGGGACGACGTGGTCGTCGTGACCGGGATCATTGCCGCGGAGTACAATCGCGTCGTGGCGACGTCGATCGAGCAGGTCGAGCCATAGCGCCGCGGGGGTAACGTCCGCCGGGCGCGGTTCACGTCCTCGCGGTCAGCGCCTCCTCGAGCGCCTCGGCGCGGCGCAGCCATCCGGTCATCTCCATCGCGCGAAAGTCCTCGATGGCCAGTCCGAGGCTCTGCTCGATCTGATCGTGACGACCAGCGTGGTACAGGGTCTCGGCCCGTTCGAGGCGGCACTGCGCGCGGAGCGGTCGCAGCTCGAGCTGGTCGGCCAGGGCCAGCGCGCTGTCGAAGTGGCCCACGGCCGGCTCGACTGACCCGGGCTGCTGCCGGCGGGCGATGTCAGCCAGTAACCGAAGAGCCCAGGCTTCGTGTGCCCGTTCGCCCCGGGCACGGGCCGTCTCGAGCGCCACGCTCGCGACCGACGTCGCCTCGTCGAACCGCTGGGCGGCGAGTAGCACGCCTCCCTGGATCTCGAGCACCCGGACGCAGCAGAGTTGCTTCGAGCTCATGGCATTGACGCTGGCGGCGGCGAGGTTGATCGCCGAGGCGAGCTGGCCCGTCGCCGCGTGGGCCAAGGCCAGCGTGGCCCCCGTGACGTCCGCGAGCGGGTGTAGTCCGGTTCGGGGCTCAGGCGTGGCGGGCTCCCACTCGCGCGTGAGCGCCAGGGCGCGCTCCAGATACTCGACCGCCTGGTCGGCGTAGCCCCGCTCGAGGACCGTCCGTCCGAGGCAATAGCTGGCCCAGGCCAGCTCGGGAGACCGGTTCACCTTTTCCGCGATGCGTACTGTTTCGGCTCCTTCGGCCAGCGCGTCGTTGAACTGGCCGCGCGAGCTCAGCGCGAGCGCCAGGAGCCCACGAACACCGACCGATGGCACGACCGGCGTGAGGAGTGCCGGGCCGAAGGGCTCATCGGCCGGATGGTCGGCCAGCGTGTCGAGGGTCGCCCGGGCCACGGAGACGGCCGCCTGGTAGTCGCCGACGGCGTACGCCGTGCGCACGAGGCTCTGCTGCACCCAGATCCGGAGCGCCGGGTTGTCGGCGCCGCCGCCCGGGACCTGCAGCGCGCGACGCGCGTGCTCGATTGCCGTCCGGTGCTGTCCCAGGGACGTATGGGCATAGCTCATGGCCGCGACGATCCAGGCCGCGCGTCCTCGATCGCCGAGCACCACCGCCCCCGCCTCGGCGCTTCGATAGTGATCGAGTGCGCGCTCGACGTCGCCGACAGCGTGGAGCGCCGAGCCGAGCTCGACCTGCACGTCGACGCGTGCCACGTCGATCTCGCGCCGCGAGGATGCCTGCCGACAGACGTCCAGCGCCTCGGAGTAGGAGGCCACGGCCTCCTCGTACGCCGAGCGGGCGGCCGCCAGCCGCGCGGCCATCCGGAAGTGGGCCAGCGCGTTGTCCCAGACCTCGCCGTCGCGATAGTGCCGACCGAGCTCGAGATGTGGCGGATGGTCGGACGGGGACAGCCGCTCGAGGCTCTCGGCGATTTGCCGGTGGATGAGCGCGCGACGCGGAGCCGAGAGACGACCGGCGGCTGCGTCACGGACTCGCTCGTGTCGAAAACGCAGACGCTCCCCGTCGCGAGCAAGGATCCCGTTGCGCAGCAATGACTCGAATCCCGCCACCGCCTCGCGGTCGCCGAGACCGCTCGCCTGCAACAGGAGGCCGACGTCGAAGTCGCGGCCGATCACCGCCGCCACGCTGACGAGCTGCCCCGTCCGGTCGTCGAATCGCTCGAGTCGATCCACGATCGAGCGCCTCACGCGCTCGGGAAGAGACAGACCGTCGAGCACCGGCGCTCCCTGCGCGCACCAGACCCGCACGGCTTCGAGGACGACGAACGGGTTGCCTTCGCCGAGTCGCCAGGCCTGCGCCGCGAGCCGTTCCGCGGTCTCCGTGCTCGCCTCCGGGGCCGCGGCCTGTCGGACCAGGCGCAGCGTGTCTGGCTGCGAGAGCGGCCGAACCTCGGTCCGCGCCAGGAGAGCCTCGTTCGACAGCTCGTCGAGCGTTCGCCGGAGTAGCGGGGTGTCGGGCAGCCCCTCGGCGCGGACAGACACCGCCAGCAACGTCGCCGAGCCGCCGAGACGGCGGCCGAGGAAGGCCAGGAGGCGGACGCTCATCTCGTCGGCCCAGTGAAAGTCGTCGAGCACGATCACCAGCGGCCGGCGCGCGCCGGCCACCGCGATGAGCCGCGCGAACGCGGTGAAGACGCGCAACGGGTTCGTCCCGAGCGCGCCCGTGCGCTGTCCGTCACCGAGCTCGGGAAGCAGCCGGGCCAGCTCGGTCCGGAGCGCCGGCGAGAGCTCACGGAGCACCTCGTGATCGTCGACGACGCCGCCGGAGCGCAGCGCATCGACCCATGGTCCGAACGGCAGCACTTGCTCGGACTCGTACGAGCGCGCCGAGAGGACCCGAAGTCCCCGTCGGGCGGCCAGCGCCGCAAGCTCGTCCAGGAGGCGGCTCTTGCCGACGCCGGCCTCGCCAATGAGGGCGATGACCCGGGGCTCTCCGGCGCGCACCTCGTCGAGCAGCGCGCGGAATTTCGCCGCCTCGTCCTCTCTCCCCACCAGCGGCATGGCCGGCTCGGCCGCGGCGGGCGACTGCGGTGGAGCCACGGTCGTCTCGACGTCGGCGACGGGGCCGGGCGACTCGACCTGGTCGAGACGGCGTACACGCGATCTCAAGATCTCCTGGTACAGCTGTCTGGTTTCGGCCTCGGGCTCGGCGCGCAGCTCACGCTCGAGAAGATCGACGCAGAGCTGGTACTGACGCAGTGCCGCCGCCCGGCGGCCATGCCGCCAATGCAGGCGCATCACGAGCCGGTGCGCGGCCTCCTCGAGAGGATCGAGCTCGAGCAGCCGTCGAGCGGTCCGGAGTGTTTGCTCGTCCGCTTCAGTCGTGCTCTGGTGGGCCAGTAGGCGTCCGAGCGCCTTGGTGGCCAGCTCGTGCAGACGCTCTCGCTCGGAGTTCAGCCACTCGTCGAACGCGTGTTCGCGCAGCGCCAGCCCTTCGAGCAGATCTCCCCGGTAGCGCTCGACGGCCTGCTCGAGCGCGCCAGGCCGGCCGTCGGCGAGCAATCTCTCGAAGGCGGCCACGTCGACCTCGACCGTGGACGGATCGAGCGCGATGGTGTCGCCCTCGAAACGTATCGCAGGGACGTTCGCTCCGGCGAACGCCTTCTGGATCCGGGACAAGGCTTGACGCAAGTTGCCGCGCGATTGCGCATCGGGCATGTCGCCCCAGAGCAACGTCGCCAGCTTCTCGCGCGGGTGGGCGCGGCCGAGCGGCAGGGCCAGGTACGCCAGGAGCGCCCGGGCTTTCTTCGTCGAAAAGACCAGCGGGGAACCGGAGCGGCCGCGAGCATCGAACCCTCCGAGCAAGGTCAGGGCGAGGCAGGCCTTGGGCTTCACGCTTCCGCTCGAGCGCGTCATCGGTTCAGGGACGTTCTCACGGCGTCGAGCAGGGCGTCGCCGCGAAACGGTTTGCCGAGTAATGCGACCGCGCCGGCCTGGAGGACGCGCCGGCGCACCTCGTCGTCACCGTGCGCCGTGAGAATGATCACGGGAATTCGTGAGCCGACGGCCGCCAGATGCTTGAGAAGGTCGAGGCCGCTCATGCCGGTGAGACGTAGATCGAGCACCAGACAGCCGGTGTTCGCGCGCTGGGGAGATTCGAGAAACTCTTCCGCCGAGGCGAACGCCTGGACCTCGAAGCCGACCGACATCAGGAGGTTCCGCACGGATCGACGCAGGGACGCGTCATCGTCGACGACGGAGATCATCCCCGCATATCGCTCGCTCATACCTTCAGGCTAGGGCGGCCGGCGCGCCGCGTCTACCCTACGTTGGTGGGGTGGAGGCACCCCGGACGCAGCACGCGGCGCTGGGGATCAGGGCACCGAGGGCAACGCGAACTGGAAGGTGGCGCCGTGGTCGGTGTTCCATCCCGGAGCCGAGGCCCGAGGAGATTCGGTCAGCCATCCCCACGACGCGCGGCCGGGACGATGCCGAGGCGCGCGGCGGTCCGCACGAGCTCGGCCACCGACCCCGCCTGCATCTTGTGCATCACGTGGCCGCGTTGCTCCTTGACGGTGACCTCGCTCGTCCCCAGCTCGGCGGCGATCTGCTTGTTGAGCAGACCGGCGATGACGCCGGCCATCACGTCGCGCTCGCGCGGGGTGAGAGAGTCGTACCGGTGACGGAGCTCGACGAGCTCGCGCCGCTCCGCGCGGACGACGCGGTGGCGATCGATCGCGTGGCGGATCGCGTCGAGCAGATCCTGCTCGCGGAATGGCTTTGTCAAGAACTCGACCGCGCCCGCTTTCATGGCCCGGACCGACATCGGGATGTCGCCGTAGCCCGTGAGGAAGATGATCGGCAGCGACGCGTCCACGGCGGCCAGCTCTCGCTGCAGATCAAGTCCGCTCAGCCCCGGCAGACGCACATCGAGCACCAGGCATCCCGGCGCATCGGGGCGGGAGGCCGTGAGGAAAGCCTGGGCCGTCGGGAAGACCTGGACGGCCAGACCGATCGAGCTCATGAGGCGCCGGAGGGCGTCGCGAAAACCCTCGTCATCGTCCACGATGAAGACGACGGGAGCATCCGAGCTCATCGCATCCCCGGCAGGGCGACGTGAAAGGTGGCGCCGTGGTCGGGATTCGCCGTGCCCCAGAGGCGTCCTTCGTGCCGCTCGACGATCGAGCGGCTGATCGAGAGTCCCATGCCGAGCCCGTTCGGCTTCGTGGTGTAGAACGCCTCGAACAGGCGCGACTCCTCCAGCTCGTTGAAGCCGACTCCCGTGTCCTGCACCGCGAGGACCGCCCACACCTCGTCGTCCCGAGACGCCACGCTCGAGCGCACGACGAGCCGTCGCCGCTCGGGTGGCGTCTCGCGCATCGCTTCCGCCGCATTCACCAGCAAGTTCAAGAGAACCTGCTGCAGCTGAATCCGGTCGCCCATGACCGGCGGCAGCTCCGGAGTCAACACCGTCTGCAGCGCGATGCCCTGGCGCCTGAGCTCGGGGCCGACGAGGGAGAGCACCTCGTGGACGACTCCCGCCAGATCGCAGGGCTCGCGCGCGACCGCGGTCCGCGAAAGGAGCGCGCGGATCCGACCGATCACCTCCGCGGCCCGTTCGCCGTCCTTCACGACGGCGCCGAGCGCCTCGCGGACGCTGTCCAGATCGGGGCGGTCGGTGGCCAGCCACTGCAGACACGCCGACGCGTCCGCGACGATCGCCGCCAACGGCTGGTTCACTTCGTGCGCGATCGATGCGGCCAGCTCGCCCACGGTGGTCACGCGGGTCACGCGCTCGAGCTCCGCCTGGGCCTGGCGCAGCGCCTCTTCGGCGTGCACCCTTTCGACGGCGACTGCCGCCATGGGCGTGATCCGGTCGATGATGTCCTGCTCGTGCGCAAGGGGGAGACGGGGCTCGCGATAGTACATCGCGAAGGTTCCGACCACCCGGCCATCGGAGGAGAGCATGGGAGTGGACCAGCATGCGCGCAGCGAGTGCGCGAGGGCCAGCTCGCGGTAGTCGGCCCACAGGGGGTCGGTGGCGATGTCCGACACGATCACGCGCTCGGCTCGGTACGCGGCCGTCCCGCACGACCCCGCGCCAGGGCCGATGGCCAGGCCGTCGACGGCGTCCGTGTAGCTTCTCGGCAGGCTGGGCGCCGCCCCGTGCCGCAGGTGGATCCCATCGCGATCGAGCATCAAGACCGAGCACAGGACGTTGCCGGACTGCTCCTCGACCAGGCGGCACAAGGCATCGAGGATGAGCGCCAGCGCATCACCTCTGGCCATCATCTCGAGAAGCCGCTTCTCTCCGGCCAGCAGCGCCTCGGCCAGCTTGCGGTCTTCGATGTCGATCGACACGCCGTACCACCTGACGACCTCGCCTTGCTCGTTGCGTAGCGGCGCCACGCGCATCAGGAACCACCGATAGACTCCGTCCGCGCGCCGCAACCGCAGCTCGAGCTCGAACGGTTCCCGCGTTTCCCGAGCCGTGAGGCCTCTGCTGATGAATAGCTCACGGTCATCGGGATGAAGCGCGCGTGTCCAGCCCGACCCGCGCGCATCCTCCAGGCGAATTCCCGTGTAGTCCAGCCACCCGCGGTTGACGACCTCGACCGAGCCGCTGGGCAGGGTGACCCCGGTCAACGCGGGAATCGTATCGATCACCACCGTGAGCTGGTCGCGGAGGCCCTTGATCTCCTGGAACGACGCGCGCCGCCTCGACACCAGGCTAGTCACCACGAACGCCGTCGTCACGAAGGCGAGCAGGGCCACCAGGTTGAGCGGCTGGTCCAGCCCGAGCAGGGAGCCCGGCGGGCTCAGGAAGTGCGACAGGCACACCACGCCACCGATCGAGGCCACGGCCGACGCAACGAAGTCTCCCGTCAGGGACACGAAGACGACGACGATCAGGTAGAGCGCCGCGGACCGGAAGTGGAGTCGATCGAGGACGACCGTCAACACCGCCAGACCGGCGACACCCAACCCGCACCGCACGCTGGTCCGCCAGAGTCGCTCCGTCACGCTGCCGTTCATCGCTCCGGAACTGCTCCCGAGAGCGAGCTCGTTCATCGTCCTCCTCGTCGGTCAGCTCTTCACGCCGTCGCTCGTAGAGTAGTAATACCGATGGCAGGCGTCCACCCCTACTTTGGTGGGGTACGACGCCTCCCCTGAGATGGCCGGTTCCCTGCGCTCCATCGCGGGACGAAGTCGTCGCTCGGGTTGCTACGTCATTTTTCACGCCCCCCGACACGCCGTGGTCACGGCGCCCCGGTACACCTGTTCCTGTTAGACACGACCTCGACAGGAGGAGCTGAGCATGTTTCTCGAGACTGGATTCACGACGACCGAGCCCGACATCGAGCGTCACCGCCCTCGACCCCGCGTGGATCGCGACCGTGAGCTCATCGAGGCGCTGCGCTGCGAGGATCCGCGCGCCGCCGAGCGTCTCCTTGAGATCTACGGCGCCCGCGCCTACCGCCTGGCCGTCCGCATCACGCGCGCGCCGCAGGACGCCGAGGAAGTGGTGCAGGACGCGTTGCTGACGGTCGTGAACAAGATCGACAGCTTTCGCGGCGAGTCCGCGTTCGGGTCGTGGTTCTATCGCATCGTGGCCAACGCCGCCTATCAGAAGATTCGCGGGCGGCGACGCCGTGAGGGCGACATCTCGTCGGACGCGGTCCCCGGACTGCTGGCCGAGAGCGCGCACAACACCGGGTTGCCCGGCGACTGGTCGTTGGCCGTCGAGGACCCGGCCAGACAAACCGAGGTTCGCGCCGAGCTGACCGAGGCAATCGACGAGCTCCCGACGCACTACCGCACGGTCTTCGTCCTGCGCGATCTGCACGGCCTTTCGCACGAGGAGATCGGCCAGCAACTGAACCTCAGCGCCGCGAACGTCAAGACCCGCATTCATCGCGCGCGGTCGTTGCTGCGGGGCCGGCTCGGCGAGCCCCAGACGACGTCGCGGTACGCCGTCGCCGTCTAGGGCGCGACGTTGCCTGACCTGGTGGACAGCCTGGACGGTGGCGGGGCACGGTGAACCCGCGGCGCCCGCCACCGCATCCATAAGACATGTGGATCGTCAGGGTCGCGCTGCAGCGGCCGTACACGTTCGTCGTTCTGGCGGTGCTCATCTTGTTGCTGAGCCCGGTGCTCATCCTCCGCACGCCGACCGACATCTTTCCGAACATCGACATCCCCGTGATCGCGGTGGCGTGGCAGTTCACCGGCCTGAACCCCGAAGAGATGGAAGGGCGGATCACCACCCAGTTCGAGCGGGTGCTCACGACGACGGTGGACAACATCGAGCACCTCGAGTCGACGACTGTCAACGGCCAGTCGATGGTCAAGATCTTCCTGCAGCCGAATGCCCGCCTCGACACGGCGAACGCTCAGGTGACGGCGGTCTCGCAGACCATCCTGCGCCAGCTGCCCCCCGGCATCCAGCCGCCCCTCATCATCAATTACAGCGCGTCGACGGTCCCGATTCTCCAGCTCGGCCTGTCCGGCCTGTCGGAGCCCGAGCTCAACGACGTCGGCCTCAACTTCTTGAGGACCCAGCTCGTGACGGTGCCGGGCGCGTCCATCCCCTACCCGTACGGCGGCAAGCAGCGCCAGGTCATGGTCGACCTCGACCCGCGGCTGCTCCAGTCCAAAGGGCTCTCGCCGGCCGACGTCGTCACCGCCCTCGGCCAGCAGAACATCGTGCTGCCGTCAGGCACCGCCAAGATAGGCCAGTTCGAATACGACGTCGCCCTGAACGCGAGCCCGCGGACCGTGGCCGAGCTGAACGACCTCCCGGTCAAGGTGGTCGGCAATTCGACGATCTACCTGCGCGACGTCGCCTACGTGCGCGACGGGTTCGCGCCCCAGACGAACGTCGTCCGCCGGGACGGCAACCGTGGCACGCTCCTCACCATTCTGAAGACCGGCAGCGCGTCCACCCTCGACGTCGTGGGCGGCATCCGCGGGCTGCTGCCCCGCGTGATTCCGACCCTTCCGCCGGAGCTCAAGGTCCAGCCGGTCGCGGACCAGTCCATCTTCGTGCGGGCGGCGGTGAGCGGCGTGATCCGGGAGGCGGTGATCGCCGCCTGCCTCACCGCCATGATGATCCTGCTCTTCCTCGGGAGCTGGCGAAGCACGATCATCATCGCGGTGTCCATCCCGCTCTCGATCCTGACGTCGGTCATCACCCTCAGCCTGCTCGGCGAGACCATCAACATCATGACGCTCGGCGGGCTCGCGCTCGCCGTCGGCATCCTCGTGGACGACGCCACCGTGGAAGTCGAGAACATCAACCGCAACCTCGACATGGGCAAGCCCGTTCTCCAGGCCATCCTGGACGGGGCCCAGCAGATCGCGGTGCCGGCGCTCGTCTCCACGCTGTGCATCTGCATCGTGTTCCTGCCGATGTTCTTCCTGGGCGGGGTCGCCCGCTACCTCTTCGTCCCGTTGGCGGAGGCAGTGATCTTCGCGATGCTCGCGTCGTATCTGCTGTCGCGGACACTGGTGCCCACGATCGCCAGATACCTGCTGTCGCCGCCGGTCGAGGGCGCGGCGCCGTCGCGCAATCCGCTCGCCCGCGGGCAGCAGGCGTTCGAACGATGGTTCGAGCGGGGACGCCTCGCCTACCGGCGGCTGCTCTCGATGCTCGTCGGCCGGCGCGTCGTCTTCATCCCGCTGTTCCTGGTCACCTGTCTCTCGGCCGCCTTGCTCGTTCCTCGACTCGGCGAGAACTTCTTCCCGGATACCGACAGCGGTCAGTTCACCCTTCACCTGCGCGCGCAGACCGGCACCCGGATCGAGGAGACGGCGCGGTTGACCGACCTCGTGGAGGCGGCGATCCGGCGCGAGATCCCGGCCGGCGACATGGACGTGATCATCGACAACATCGGACTGCCCTACAGCACGATCAACTGGATGCACAGCTCGTCCGGCGTTATCGGCGCCGCCGACGCGGACATTCTCGTGTCCCTGAAAGCCGGCCATCGCCCCACCGCGGACTACGTCCGGGCCCTCAGGCAGACGCTGCCGGAGCAGTTCGCCGGCGTGACGTTCTACTTCTTGCCCGCCGACATCGTGACCCAGATCATCAACTTCGGGCTGCCCGCCCCGATCGACATCCAGATCGAGGGAGCGAACGTCGAGGGCAATCGCCACCTCGCGGACCAGATGCTGAACGAGCTCCGTCAGGTGCCGGGACTGGTCGACCTGCGCATCCAGCAGCGCTTCGACTACCCGAAGTTCGACGTCACCGTGGACCGCACGAAGGCGGGACAGGGCGGCTTCACCATTCGGGACCTCGCCAGCAGCGTGCTCGTCTCCCTCAGCGGGAGCTTCCAGACCACCCCGACCTTCTTCCTGAACTGGCAGAACGGGGTCAGCTACAACCTCGCCACCCAGACGCCGCAATACCGGATCCAGTCCCTGCACGACATCGAGAACATCCCGATCAGCGCCGCCACCATGACGCGACCCGGCATCCTCACCGACGTCGCGTCGATCACGCGCTCGAGCGAGATGGCCGTGCTGTCGCACTACAATATCCGTCGGGTCGTAGACATCCACGGCGCCGTGCAGGACCGCGACCTCGGCGCGGTCGGCCGTGACATCGCGCGGATCGTCGACGCGCACCGGCCGCTCCTGCCCCGGGGCAGCTTCCTCACCGTGCGCGGCCAGCTCGCGACCATGCGGACGGCGTACATCGGGTTGCTCGCGGGACTCGGCTTCTCCATCGTCCTCGTCTACCTGCTGATCGTCGTGAACTTCCAGTCCTGGCTCGATCCCTTCATCATCATCATGGCGCTGCCGGCGGCGCTCGCCGGGATCGTGGTGTTCCTGTTCCTGACCGGGACGACACTCAGCGTCCCCGCCCTGATGGGAGCCATCATGAGCGTCGGTGTCGCGACCGCCAACAGCATCCTGGTCGTGTCCTTCGCCAAGGAGCGGCTTCAGGAGCACGGGGACGTGGCGATGGCCGCGGTCGAGGCCGGCTTCACCCGCTTCCGCCCCGTCTTGATGACCGCCCTGGCCATGATCATCGGCATGGTGCCCATGGCACTCGGGCTCGGTGAGGGTGGCGAGCAGAACGCGCCGCTCGGGCGCGCCGTCATCGGCGGCCTGCTGTGCGCCACCTTCGCCACCCTCGTCTTCGTGCCGTCGGTGTTCGCCCTGCTGCACGGGCGGCGCCGGCCGGAGGCTACGCGATGACGACGGAGCACGCGAGCGAGGCCGTGACGAGACCCGAACCGGTCGATCCGGGCGAGCGCCAGCGCTCGCCGCG
Organism: Candidatus Rokuibacteriota bacterium; assembly: GCA_003221615.1. Classification (GTDB taxonomy): domain Bacteria; phylum Methylomirabilota; class Methylomirabilia; order Rokubacteriales; family CSP1-6; genus AR31. The sequence goes on from QHSQ01000003.1 coordinate 14,050, forward strand.
CCCCGCACTGCTGCTGGGACTCGCCCTGGTGACGGGTGTCCTCGGCCTCGGCATCTACTCGGGCGTTCGGACGCGGAACGCGGCCGACACCACGCTCAGGCGGACGACCGCGGATGCGGCCGTTCCGGTCGTCAGCGTGATAGCGCCGACCCAGAGCGCGTCGACGCGGGAGATCCTCCTGCCGGGCACGACCCAGGCCTTCACCGACGCGCCGATCTTCGCCCGCACGAACGGCTACGTGAAGCGCTGGTACTTCGACATCGGCGCGCACGTGAAGGCAGGACAGCTACTCGCCGAGATCGAGACCCCCGAGGTCGACCAGCAACTGCAACAGGCCCGGGCCGACCTCGAGACGGCGAGGGCGAATCTGCGGCAGGCGCAGATCACGGCCGACCGCTGGCGGGCGCTCCTGGAGAGCGACTCGGTCTCCAAGCAGGAGACGGACGTGGCGGTGAGCGCGCTCAGCGCGATGAAAGCCACCGTCGATTCGAATATCGCGAACGTCGGGCGGCTCGAACAACTCCAGGCGTTCGAGAAGATCTTCGCGCCGTTCGATGGAGTCATCACGGCTCGCAACGTCGACATCGGCGTCCTGGTCAACGCCGGATCGACGAGTACCGCGGGCCGGGAGCTCTTCCACATGACGGCGATCCAAACGCTGCGCGTGTTCGTGGCCGTTCCCGAGGTCTACTCGCGAGCGGCGAGCCCCGGAAGCCCGGCGACCCTCACTCTCGATGAGTTCCCCGGGCGGTCGTTCCAGGGCAAGCTCGTGCGGACCGCCAACGCGATCGACCTCGCCTCCCGCACGCTGAACGTCGAGGTGGACGTCGACAATCCGGGCGGAGAGCTGCTGCCCGGGGCCTACGTCTTCGTTCACCTCAAGCTTCCCAGGCAGGTCGCGACGGTCACGATTCCCGCTAACACGCTGCTCTTCCGCGCCGAGGGACTCCAGGTCGGGGTGGTCCGGGACGGTCGAGCGCAACTCGTTCCGGTCACGATCGCCCATGATTATGGCAACACCGTGGAGATCTCTGCCGGCCTGCAGCCGACCGATCAGGTCATCGTGGCGCCGTCGGACTCGCTCACCAGCGGCACTCCCGTGCGGGTCGTGAGCGCATCCGCCCGAACCCGACCATGAGGGGACGAGTCGCCGGCCTGGCCGGGCTCGCCGCGCTCGTACTCGGTGGCTGCATGGTCGGCCCGGACTACGCGAAGCCGTCCGTGCCCATGACGCCGACCTACAAGGAGGCGGATGGCTGGAAAGTGGCGCAGCCCAGCGACTCCCTGCCGCGGGGCCGGTGGTGGGAGATCTTCGAAGACCCCGAGCTCCACGCGCTGGAGGAGCGAATCCCCGCCAACCAGAATCTGAAGATCGCCGAAGCACGGTTGAGTGCGGCCCGTGCCATGGTCCGTCTCAATCGCGCCGCGCTGTTTCCCACGATCTCGACCAGCGTCGGCGCCAGCTCGGTCCGCGAGTCCGCCAATCAGCCGTTCCTGTCACCAACCGCGAAACTGGGTAGCAGCGGCGACTTTTTGCTCTCGCTCGACATGTCGTACGAGATCGACTTGTGGGGCCGGATCCGCCGCACGGTGGCGGCGGCCCGAGAAGAGGCCCAGGCCACGCAGGCCGATCTCGAGACCGCCCGGCTCAGCCTCCAGGCCGAGCTGGCGATGGATTATTTCGAGCTGCGGGCCGCCGACGCTCAGAAGCAGCTCCTGGACGAGACGGTGAAGGCCTTCGAGGCGGCGCTCACGCTCACGATGAACCGCTTCCAGGGCGGCGCGGCCCCGAAGTCCGACGTCGCTCAAGCGCAGACGCAGCTCGACACGACCCGGGCGCAGGCCACCGACATCACGGTGCAACGAGCGCAGTTCGAGCACGCCATCGCGACTCTGATCGGTGAGCCGCCCGCGACCTTCAGCCTGCCCCCTCGCCCGCTCGCCGCCGGGCCGCCGGACGTCCCGGTGGGTATCCCGTCCCACCTGCTGGAACGGCGCCCGGACATCGCGGCCTCCGAGCGCCGCGTGGCTGAAGCGAACGAGCAGATCGGCATCGCGAAGGCGGCGTATTTCCCGGCCCTGGTCCTGAACGCCTCCGTCGGATTCGAGGGAAGCTCGTTCGGCAACGTCCTGAACGCGTCGAGCCTCTTGTGGGCGGTGGGCGCGACGATCACGCAGACAGTGTTCGATGGAGGCCGCCGACACGCCGCATCGGATATAGCCCGCGCCGGCTACGACGCGACGGTGGCCGCCTATCGCCAGACCACGCTGAGTGCCTTCCAGCAGGTCGAGGACAACCTGGCCGCGCTCCGCATCCTCGAGCAGGAGTCCCAGCAGCAACGGCGAGCCGTGGAGTCGGCCCAGGAATCGCTCCGGCTCTTCACCAATCGCTATCGAGGCGGTGTCGACAACTATCTCCAGGTGATCACGGCCCAGACCGTGACGCTCACCAATCAGCGCACCGAGATCGACATCCTTCGGCGCCGCATGGACGCCAGCGTGCTCCTGGTGAAGGCGCTCGGGGGCAGTTGGGACGTGGCCGCGCTGACGAAGTCCAAAGAGTAGTCGAGTCCGCGAGGCAGTCGAGCTCGCGGCTCAGTCGGCGAACGGCCCGGCTCTGTCGCGATGCTCAGGCGACGGGCGCGGTCGCCGTCGATGAGGAGCCGTGAGCCGCGGAACGGTAGGCACTCGGGGTCACCCCGGTCGCGCGATGAAACACGGTCGTGAAGTGGCTCGCGGTCCGAAACCCCACGGCCTGGGCGATCGACGCGATCGATGCGCTGTCAGTCACCAGCAGCTCCTTCGCGCGCTCGATCCGCCGGCCGATGACGAAACGATGGGGTGAGAGTCCCGTGCTCTGCTTGAAGAGCCGGGCGAAATGGAACGCGCTCATGTGAGCGAGCGCGCTGAGCTCCGACAGCGGCAGGGCGCGATGCCGGTTGGCGTCGATGTGCTCGAGCACGCGGCGAAGTATTCCTCCGGGAAGACAGCTCGGCGGCGTCGCAGGACAGCCGGGCCCTAGCTCGTCCATTCCGGGCCGTCCATTCTGGGCTTCAGGGATCGCATGGGCCTCTGACCAGCGTCTTCTCCCACCCTTTGGATGCACGAAGGATCGGTCAGGGGTCACAGCCGCCGAAACATGGCACGATTTTCCGTCGCGCCCGGTGAGACACTGTTGGACTAGAAGGCAGCAGCGATGTGGAAGGTCGTCGGCTGGCTCTGCGTGATGGGCGCCGGCATCACGGGGGCGCGGGCGGCGATGCGGCGCGCCGGCGTCATTTCCCTCATCGCCCTGCTGGTTAGCGGCTGCGGCCCGCTCCCGCCGCCGGTCCCGCCGCCACCGAAATTGTGCCATGCTACGGGCGGCGGATATGCGCCGTGCGACCCGGGCTACCACGGTTCGGGGGGACCTTGACGCTGTCATTATGCGGTTCAGTGGCATTGCGAGCTGATATCTATGGCCATGGTGGCGAGCCTCGGAGCGAGATGGCGCGGGAGGCATCCCATGAAGCGATCTCTATTATTGCTAGTGACGCTGGGCCTCGTGGTCGGCTGCGCTCCAACGCCCCAGGTCCGCCTCGGGGGCATCGGCCGCACATCGTGGCAGCTTGTGAAGTTCCAGGGCGGCGACGGCACGGTCCTGGTGCCCGACGACAAGGCGAAGTACACCGTCGCCTTCGCGGCCGACGGCAACGTGAGCGTGCGGTTCGACTGTAACCGTGGCCGGGGTTCGTGGATCTTGACCGGACCGAACCAGCTCCGGTTCGGCCCGCTCGCGCTTACCCGCGCGATGTGCCCGCCCGGATCGTTGCACGATCACCTCGCCAAGCAATGGCCGTTCGTTCGGTCATACACCCTGAAGGACGGGCATCTGTTCCTGTCGTTGATGGCCGATAGCGGCAGCTACGAGTTCGAGCCGACGCCTTAGCAGGACGCGGGTAAGCGCCGGTCACCCGACTCTACGGTACCGGGACGGCTGTGCGGTTCCCCGGCACGATTTGAGGCTGATAGACAAAGACCTCGCGGCTTCGAGCGTCCACGAGCACCTTCACCCACTGCACGTCGTTGTTGCCGTTCGGGGCGTTGTCGCCGAAAGTCTCGACGCGCGTGAAGTTCTCGAGACGACGACCACTGGAATCCTGGAATGGCTTGTCAACGCGGAAGTCGTGCGAGTCGCCGTGCACGTAGGCAACCGGCTTTCGGAAGGCGATCACTTCGTCGCGCAGCGCGCTGAGGAAGTCCTGATAGCCGTCAGGCTGGCCGTCGGTCTGCATGAGCGTCTTCGGGTCACGCAGCGGAGCCCGCGTCCCGTCGGTCAAGTCCCAGCCATGGTTGCCCTGCGTGATGAGCATGACCGCGGCCGAGCGTCGGCTCAGCGCGACGTGGAAGGTCGTCTGCATCCAAGCGATGTTGGCCAGGTTCCGCGCGGCGTACTCGGCAGGATCTGGCGCCGTGTCGCAGAGATTGTTGCACGAGCCCTGGATGTTCAGGGTCGCGTAGGTGACGCCACCAGCCGTCCAGCGGCGATTCTCGACACAGGGGACGAACCCGTTCACACCGAGACACAGAGGCTCGGTCCGCACTTCCTGGCGCAACCGACGTTGCCCGAGCGAGAACGACGTGCTGAAGAACACCTGCCGCTCGTGGTCGAGACGCTCGCGTGACGAGAAGCCACCGTTCGAGGGGCGATCGCAATCCGTCCAGTCATTGTCGCCGGGTGTGAAGATGGCCGGTGCCCTCAGGGCATTGAAAAAACCGAATGCCTGCGTGTACAGGGCGTCGGAACAAATCGTGGGTGTGACCGAATTGGCAATACCGTTGCCTCCCTTCAAATCCCCGTCGTGAACAGTGAAGGCGAGATCCTGTTTGTTCATGTCCGCGATAAGGTTCGGGACGCCGGTCAGTGCTTGAACGTCCGAATAGGGCATATCGCCCCATAGACCGATTGCGTACGCGCCGTGTGCGTCTTCGAGGTCGTCGTCGCCTTTGCCGCGAAACCCCTCGCCCGTCACCAGGCCAGTCGTGATGGCTGCAACCATCAAGCCCACCATCGCCGCCAGGAGCCAGCGGCGCGCCGCCCATGCTCCTCTGGCCGTGTAGCCGTACCGAGTCCCCGTCGTCCTTTTCATGATCATTCCTCTTTCCGGGGCACGCCGGCCCCGATGCGATGATCCCCGCGACAGGCTTGCCGAAGGCGGCGGGGTGCTACAGAGAGCCGACGGGACGGTAGAGTGCGGGCGCTACGATTGGATGACCTTGCGAGTACGATCCGATGAGTTTCGCTGCGCGCGTGAGACACTGCCGCGAGTCGCGGTGAATAGCGAGGTTTCGGGTCCTGGAGGCGTGACTACCCAGCGCCCAGCCGTCTCCCTATGGTCGCGCTGGTCTGCTAGACTCCCGCCAGCCATTCTCCACCGAGGTGCTCGTGCGGCTGATCGGACTCGCGGTCGTTCTCATTCTCGGCCTCATCTTGGTGCCGCCCACCCTCGAGGCACAGCAGGCCGTCAGGACGTATCGCATCGCGGTGCTGGTGGCTGGTCCGGCCGCCGGATTCCCGCCCATCAACGCGGTTTTCAAGCAAGGCCTCAGTGAGCACGGCTATGTCGAGGGCAAGAACCTCGTACTCGAAGTTCGTTTCGCCACAACGCCGGAGCAGCTCGCACAAGACGCCGAAGCGTTGGTCCGCCTGAACCCTGATGTGATCGTCGCGTCGGTGACCCCTGCGGCTCAGGCTGCCAAGAACGCAACCAAGACGATCCCCATCATCTTCAGCGCCTCGAGTGATCCGGTTGCCTTCGGGCTCGTGGCCAGTCTCGCGCGACCGGGCGGAAACGTCACGGGGCTAAGCAATGCCGGCCCGGATGCGAGCGGGAAACGACTCGAGCTACTGAAAGAGGTTCTTCCACGGGTCTCGCGCGTCGCAGTATGGCCCCAACTTCTCGGACCTGTACCGCCGCACTGCCTATTACGTCGACAAAATCCTCAAAGGCGCCAAGCCTGCCGATCTCCCCGTAGAACAGCCCACCAAGTTTGAGCTGGTGATCAACATGAAGACTGCGAAGGCGCTTGGTATCACAATTCCGCAGACATTGCTCCTCCGGGCCGACCATGTCATCGAGTAGCCGTGCACTGCGCCTGGCTCCACCTGGCAGCGTT
>QHSQ01000296.1 GCA_003221615.1 Candidatus Rokuibacteriota bacterium
TGGATGAGCATCCAGTCGCGCTCGGCGACGGCGAACACCAGCGCGAGGCCGAGCCCGGGAACGCCGAAGGCGCGCTCGACCGCCACCGACCCGCCCAGGAGTGCGCCGAGCGCCGTCCCCGTCACGGTCAAAATGGGCAGCATGGCGTTGACCAGCGCGTGACGCCACACCACGATGCGCTCGCGCAGACCCTTGGCCCGAGCGGTGCGCACGTAGTCCTCTCCCAGCACCTCCAGCACCGAGGAGCGCGTGATGCGCGCCATCATCGCGGCCAGCGCGATCCCGAGCGCCAGGGCTGGCCCCGCGGTCATCTGGAGATTACGGACCGGGTCGTCCCAGAAGTACGCGATGGTCAGGGGCGGTCTCCATGTGAAGGTGAGGACCAGAGAGAGGACGATCATCAGCGCCACCCAGAAGCTGGGGATGGCCATGAAGAGCGTGACCACGAATCGGAAGACATAGTCGGTCCGCGAGTTCCGCCACAATGCCCCGACCAGGCCCACCGGCAAGCCGATCACCCAGGAGAGGACCACGGCCATCAGCGCGATCTGCCCGGTGATCGGCGCCCGGCGGAAGATGAGCTCGCGGATGGGCTCGCCGCGCCAGAACGACTTTCCCAGATCGCCACGCAGGACGTCCCTGACCCAGTCCAGGTACTGCACCACATACGGCCGGTCCAGGCCCAGGCTCGCCCGCGCGGCCCGGAGCTGCTCCTGGTTGAGGACGTACGTGCCCCCGCCCTCGCCCGAGATCGCCGACAGCGGATCTCCGGGCAGCACGCGCATCGCGATGAAGATGAGGAGCGTGACGCCGAAGATCGTGGGGATGGCGATGAGCAGGCGCTGAGCCAGATACTTGCGCACCAGCCGCTATCGATCCAGCCAGAAGGTGTCCACGCGACCCAGCTCCGAGAAGACCCGGGCTTCGCTGTTGTGGCCCTTGACGGTGTTCCGCCACATGGGCAGATGGTCGGTGAATCCGATGAGGTAGAGCGGCGCCGTCTGGTCCAGGAGGGCCATGCCCTGGGCGAAGAGCTGCTTGCGCTTGCCTTTGTTCGTGTCGCTGTTGATCTGCTTCAGCAGCTTGTCGAACTCCGGGTTCGAGTAGCGCGAGAAGTTCAGGGAGCCGCCCGTCTTCAGCCACATCTCCCAGCCCGGCCCGGGATCCCCGATGGGCGAGCGGTACTCCGTCTGCACCATCATGTCGAAGGTGCCCTTCTTCAGCTCCTCGATGAGGAGCGCTCGCTCCATCACGCGGATCTTGGTCTCGATGCCGAGCGTGCGCTTGAGCTCGTCCTGGAAGGCAGGCGCCAGGATCTCGGCGTGGGGCGCGACCGAGGCCGACACGAAGTCGACGTTCTTGACCCCGTCGGCCAGACCCGCGGCGGCCATCAGCTTCTTCGCCTCGGCGATGTCCGCGCTCTTGTCCGCGCGATATCCGGGAAGAGCCTCGAGCTCCTTCAGGGAGGTGGCGAATTCGCTGGCGTGGGTCATCCAGCGCGTGAGCATGATCGGCTCCTGAGTGCCGAACGCCTTTATGAGATTCTGCCGGCTGACCGCCAGGTTGATCGCGCGCCGCACCCGGGGGTCGCTGAAGGGCTTGCGCTCGTTGTTGATGTGCACCTGGTAGGAGTTGAACTCGCCCGGATACCGCACCGTCCCCACGATGTCCTTGCGCTTGAGTCCTTCCTGATGCGTCTCGAGCGAGACGTTCGGAGAGTAGTCCGCCTGCGCAGTGAGCACCGCCGTGCCACGGTCCGTCCACGCGGGGATGTGCAGCATCTCGATGCCGTCGAGATAGGGAATCTCCGGGTCCCAGTAGCTCGGGTTCCGCACCATCACCCACTTCTCGGCGACCTTGCGCTCCTTGAACATGAAGGCGCCGGTGCCGGGAGCGATCACCTTGCGCAGGTCCTGGTTGTTCTCGTCGAGGACCTTCTTGGAGTAGATGACCATCGACGAGGGCGTGAAGAGCTCGAGGAAGTACGGCCGCGGCTCCTTGAGGATGAACCGCACGTTGAGGCGATCGATCGCCTCGACCTTGTCCACTGCCGCGAACTGGTCTTTGTAGATGCTGGCCATGCCCGCCGGCGGAAAGATGATGCGCGAGAACGTGGCCACCACGTCGGCCGAGCTGAACGGAGTCCCGTCGTGGAACTTCACGCCGTCGCGTAGCTTGAAGGTGTAGGTCTTGCCGTCCGACGACACCTTCCAGCTCTCCGCGAGATCCGGGATGATCGTCTTGAGGCCATCCGCGGGGTTGAAGCGCACGAGATTGTTGTACATCTGCCCGAGGACGAAGCGGAACGCCCCTTGGTGCACGTCGAAGTGCGCCACCTCCGCAGGCCCCGCCCACTTGAGCACGCCCCCGCGCTTGGGGTTCGCCTCGGCGGCGCGAGCTCGGTCGGAGCGCACCGCCGCCCTGGCCGGCGCCGGGCGCTTCAGCGACCACGCCGTCAGCGCGGCGCCGGCGGTCGTCCCCGCGGCCGTCTTGAGGAACCGCCTGCGATTCACCTCTCCGCCGAGACGGGGCTGGTCCATGTCGCGAGCCTCCTTTGGGTTGGCGCGCGGCTACCGTACGCGGGTGGCTATGTCGTCGTCAACCGATCGATCTGCCTCTTACGACCCGCCTTTGCTGCCTACTCGGCCTTGCGCAACTCGTCGGCCTCGGCGCCTTCGAGCGCGTGCTGCGCTTCTTTGGCCGCGGGTTCGGGGGCGCCGGACTTCACGTGGCGCCGGACGCCCTCACGATACTTTCGATCGGCCGTGTCAACGCCCTTCCGCCCCCTTGACACCTGGGCATGATGCCCTTAGCTTCCCGCTTATGCGATGGTCCTCGGCTCACCTGCGTTCGTTGTTCGTCATCGGCTTCGTGCACGTCCTCGTGGGCGGCTGCATCAATCATTCACCCGTCGCCATCGGGCGCGCGGTGACTCAACCGGAGCGTAGGATGGTGCCGGATGGAGAAGCGCCGTCCCGATCCGACCGACTGCGCGGCGATCTCATCTCCGCGTCCACGAGCGAACCTGGACCAACCATGGCGCAGCAACAGCTCCGACAGACGGCGCAACCGGAGCCCGCCCCGCTCCGTGGCGGTGCCGAACCCGACCCGCGAGACGTCATCGATTGGCTTCTGCAGGAGCGACGCTAGTGGCGCGCTGGCGTCAGTCGCCGAGCACTCTCTTCCGCAACAGGCGCATGTCGAGCGGCACGAGAACCACGAGCATCACGGTCAGGAGCCCGGCAAGGCCTGCGAGGTGGTAGCCGGCCCCGTCGCCGAGGAGCAGCCCGCGGATGCCCTCCGCCAAGTGATACAGCGGATTCGCGGTCGAGATCGCGGCTAGCACCGGGTGCCCGAGAGGGAAATACGTCGCCGACACGAAGCCCAGCGGCAGGATGACGAGAAAGATCGGCAAATTCATGTGGTCGATCGTCGGCACGAGGGCGGTGAAGCACAGGCCCAGGGAGGCGAACGCGCAGGCGGAGACGAAGACGATCGGAATGACCACCGGCAAGTACGCGAGCTCGAGCTGGAGCAGGCCGAGCGCCTGACAGCTCGAGAGCACGAGCCCGACGATCGCGACGTAGCTCGTCGTCAAGAGGCCGGCCCACAGGATCTCACCCCATACGACGTGCCGCAGCTCGATCTGCGTCGTGAGCTGACCTTCCCATGTGCGCTGATAGCGCATCCGGATGAACGCGCCGAAAAGCGACTGGAAGATCGCCGTCATGAACGTCGCATAGGCGAGCATGCCGGGCGCGACGAAGTTCATGTAGCCGACGGACCGGCCGTTCCACTGGATGCCCGACGACATGTAGGCGCCGAGACCCAGGCCGAATGCGAGCAGCAAGGTGATCGGCTCCAGCACGGGCGGCAAGAACGACGTGTGCCAGTTCTTCAGATAGACGCGGGCTCATGCCCCCTCGAGAGGACATCTCGCCCTCGGCGGCTCAGTCCCGCAGTTCGGTCAGGCGTCGCTCGAGGAAGCGCCGCTGCGGCTCTTGCCGCGTCAGACCGAGCGCGCGCTCGTAGGAGGCGCGCGCGTCGCCAGTCTTCCCGAGCCGACGGCACAGCTCGGCCCGCGCCGAGTGCGCCAGCGGATAGTCGGCGAGGTCGCCGCGCGACAGGATCGTGTCGACCAGCGCCAGGCCCGCGAGAGGCCCGTCACGCATGGCGACGGCGACGGCGCGATTCAGCTCGACCACCGGCGACGGCACCGCCCGCATCAACACGTCGTAGAGGCCGACGATCCGCGTCCAGTCGGTCGCGGAAGCAACGGAGGCCTCCGCATGCACCGCCGCGATCGCGGCCTGGAGCGTATACGGGCCGATCCGGCGCGAGGCAAGCGCCCGCTCCACGAGCGCTTCACCCTCGGCGATCAGCGCGCGATCCCAGAGCGAGCGGTCCTGATCGGTCAGCAAGATCAGCTCGCCGCTGGACGAGGTGCGCGCGCTGCGCCGCGACTCGTGCAACAGCATCAGCGCCAGCAAGCCCAGAGCCTCGGGCTCCGGAAGCAGCTCGACCAGGAGCCGGCCCAGGCGAATCGCCTCGCCCGAAAGATCCGCCCGTGTCAGCGAGCCGCCCGACGAGGCCGAATAGCCCTCGTTGAAGACCAGATAGGTCACGTGCAGGACCGTGTCGAGCCGATCCGGCAGCTCGGGCAGAGCCGGGACTTCGTACGGGATGCGCGCGTCACGGATCTTCGCCTTGGCGCGGACGATGCGCTGCGCGAGCGTGGGCGGCGCGGTGAGAAAGGCGCGCGCAATCTCTTCGGTCGTCAGGCCGCAGACCTCGCGGAGGGTCAGCGCGATCTGGGCGTCCGGCGTCAGGGCCGGATGGCAGCACGTGAAAATCAAACGGAGCCGGTCGTCCTCGATGTCCTGGGCGCCGTCCGGCATGGAGCGAGTGGTTTCCGCCTCGAGGCGCTCGGCCAGCTCCGCCTGCGAAGCGTCGAACCGAGCGCGCCGTCGCATGGCGTCGATCGCCTTGAAGCGCCCGGTCGAAATGAGCCAGGCCCGCGGATTGGCTGGCATACCCTCGCGCGGCCACCGCTCGATCGCGGCGGCGAAGGCTTCGTGCAGCGCCTCCTCGGCGCGGTCGAAGCCGCCGAGCAGACGAATGAGCGTGGCCAGCACGCGCCGCGACTCGGCCCGGTAAACCGCGTCAATCGACTCGCGCGCGGCGTCGACTGCAGACTCGCTGATGGGCGCGTCGGTCCGACTAGGAATGCCTCAGCTCCTGCACCGGGCGGACTTCGATGATTCCGATACGCGCCGGCGGAAACCTCGAGGCCACCGCGCACGCCTCGTCGATGTCCTTGGCCTCGATCAGAAAAAATCCTCCGAGCTGCTCCGTCGTCTCGGCGAATGGACCGTCCGTGGTGGAGATCGTGCCGCCCCGGACCCGGATGGTCCGCGCGGTCCGAGAAGGTTGCAGCGCGTTCGAGACGATGTAGTGGCCGCTGCGCCGGATCTCGTCGTCGTAGTCGAGCGCGGAATCGATCAGGGTTTGCATCTCCATCTTGGGCAGGGCCTCGAGCATGTTCTCGTCGTGGTAGATCATGAACATGAACTTCATCGCATCCTCCTCACGGCCGGAGATCCATAGAGCTTGAACCCGTTCACCTCTGCGTAGCCGGACGAGGCCGGTCGCATCGGTGTCACGCCTCACTCCCCGGCGAAGCGGACCGGCCCGCGAGACCGAGTGTCATTGCACGATCGTGACCCCGATAGCGTGGACGGCGTTACGCGCTCTGTTCGGTTGCACCCAGCCCCGGCTGTCGGTGGCGCGAGCCCGAATCTCGTAGGAGCCCGGCGCCGCGGCATCCCATTCGAATCCGAAGCGCTGCCACGTCGGCGCGGGCCCCGCGCGACCACATGGCTCTCGGGCCACGATGCACCACCGTCCGTGCTCACTTCGACGCGCGTGATCCCCGACGCGCTCCAGGCCCACCCCGTGACGAGATGGCGGCCCGGCGGCACGCGGTCCTGGTCGGCGGGCCGAACGATCACCGCGTTCAC
>QHSQ01000303.1 GCA_003221615.1 Candidatus Rokuibacteriota bacterium
CCCTTCCACGAGCTCGCCAACGTGCTGATGACCCCGCACGTGTCCGGCTGGACCGAGGGCATGCTGGAGGCCAGAGCCACGCTGATCGCCGAGAACATCCAGCGAACCGCGCGAGGAGAGCCGCCGCTGAACCGTATACGCTGACCTGACAGGCGACTCCGCTCTGCGCGCGCCCGTCTTCTACGGCTGGATCATCGTGGCCGCCGGCTTCGTCACCATGGCCGTCGGCGTCAACGCCCGTACCGCGTTCTCGCTGCTGTTCCCGCCGATCCTCGACGAGTTCGGCTGGGAGCGTGGCGTGACCGCGGGTGCGTTCTCGTTCGGCTTTCTCGTCTCGGCCGTCTTCAGCCCGCTGGTCGGGCGCCTGATGGATCGCCGCGGGCCGCGAGTCGTCATCGAGATGGGCGTGCTGGTGATGGCGGCCGGATTGATGCTGGCGCCGCTCGTGAGCCGACCGTGGCACCTCTACGCGACCCTCGGCGTGCTCGTCGGCGGTGGCGCCAACTGCCTTGGCTACACGGGCCAGTCGCTGTTCCTCCCGAACTGGTTCGTGCGCCGGCGCGGACTGGCGTTGAGCCTCGCGTTCTCCGGAGTCGGCGTGGGCTCGATCGTCCTGCTGCCGTGGCTGCAGGCGCTCATCGCGCGAGCCGGCTGGCGCGCGGCCTGCTGGGCGCTGGCGTTCCTCGTGCTGGGCGTGCTGGCGCCGCTGAATCTGGTCCTGAAGCGAAGGCCCGAGGACCTCGGCCTGCGGCCCGACGGCGACGTCGCCCCTGCCGGCACGGCGGCCGCGACGCGGACGAACGTCGTCGACGCGGCCTGGGCGGCCGTCGACTGGACGCTCGCCCGCGCCATCCGCACGAGCCGCTTCTGGTGGATCGCCGTCGCATACTTCTTCGGGCTCTTCGCCTGGTACGCCGTGCAAGTCCATCAGACGAAGTACCTCGTCGAGGTTGGATTCAGCGCGACCCACGCCGGCTGGGCGCTCGGGCTCGTGAGCCTGTTCGGCGTTCCAGGCCAGATCGTGCTCGGACATCTGTCGGACCGGATCGGACGCGAGTGGGTCTGGACGGTGGGCAGCCTCGGCTTCGTGCTCTGCTTGCTGGCGCTGCTCGCGCTCCGTCGTGCGCCGACGGCGCCGCTGCTCTATTTCATGGTCGCCTCGCAGGGGATGCTCGGCTACGGCCTCACCTCGGTGATCGGCGCCATCCCCGCCGAGATCTTCGAAGGCCGCCACTACGGGTCGGTCTTCGGCACGCTCATGCTGACGGCGATCGGCGGCGGTGCGGCGGGCCCGTGGGTAGCCGGCGCGCTCTACGACGTCACCGGCAGCTATACGCCGGCCTTCTCGATCGCGATCGCCGGCTCGGTGCTGTCGGCCCTGGCCATCTGGCTCGCGGCGCCGCGGAAAGTCCGCGCCGTCGGTCACTCACGGCAGTCGCCGCGGAACTGAGTTCGCACGGCTGCGGCGCGGGGGATTGTGCGTCGATGGTCGGCCCGGTAGAGTTCTCGTCGAGGAGGGACGGCGATGACGTGGAAGACTCTGGTGGCGCTCGTCGTGGTCATGGGCACGGCGCTCGGCGTGGGGGTCGCCGCGGCGAACGCCGGCATCGAGAAGCTCTACGTGCTCGATTGCGGGCAGAACATCGGAAAGGACCAGTCGCGCTGGTCGCCCGGGGTCAACGAAGGCAAAGCGATCGAGTTCTCGGACAACTGCTATCTGATCCGGCACGACAAGGGCGTGCTGCTCTGGGACACCGGCATTCCCGATGCCGTCGCGGCGATGCCGGACGGCATGGTCGTCGCCAGCGGCGCGATCACGTACCGTCGCGTCAAGACGCTCGCCGCGCAGCTCGAGCAGATCGGCGTCAAGCCGTCCGACGTCACCTACGTCGCCGTGTCACACACGCATGGCGACCACGTCGGCAACATCGCGCTCTTCCCGTCATCGACCGTGCTGATCCAGGGAGCCGAGTACGACTGGGCGATGGCCGGGCCCGCCAAGCCCACCTTCGTGGCGACGCAGACCATCAAGAAGCTCGCCGGCGATCACGACGTGTTCGGCGACGGGAGCGTGAAGATCGTCTCCACGCCGGGTCACACGCCGGGCCATCAATCGCTCCTGGTGCAGCTGCCGAAGACCGGCGCCCTCCTGCTATCGGGCGACGCGGTGCACTTCCAGGACAACTGGGCCCACCAGCGCGTGCCGTCGTTGAATTTCAATCGCGAGCAGACGCTGGCCTCGATGAAGCGAATCGCCGCGCTCCTGGAGGAACGCAAGGCGCAGCTCTGGATCAACCACGACAAGGCGCAGAGTGACCGCCTGAAATACGCGCCGGCTTTCTACGAGTAGCCGACGGCTTCAGCCTGAGACCTTGATCGCCGAGAGCCGCTCGATCACCGTCATGATGACGCTGGTGTCCTGCTCACCGAGACCTGCCGCCAGCGCGGCCTGCTGGTAGCGCTGGGCCACGTTCGCGAAGCTCACGGGGACGTGGAGCTCCTTGGCGATCGTGTTGAACGTGTCCAGGTCCTTGTTCATCAGCGCGACCTTGAAGCCGGGCTCGAAGTCGCGCGGGATCAGCGCCTTCGGGATGCGCTCGAGCGCCTTGCTGCCGCCGCTGCTGGCCTTGACCACTTCGTAGATCGTCATCGGATCGAGGCCGGCCTTCACGCCGAGGGCCAGGCCCTCCATCATGGCGCACGAGTTGACCGACGCCAGCATGTTGTTGATCGCCTTCACCGTGTTGCCGGCGCCGACCGGCCCCACGTGGAAGATGTTCGGGCCGATGGCGCGCAAGACCGGCGTGGCGCGCTGCAAGGGCTCGGCTTCGCCGCCGACCATGATCGCCAGCGTGGCCGCGCGGGCGCCGCTGACGCCGCCGCTCACGGGCGCCTCGAGGAAGTGGACGCCGCGGGCCTTGGCGCGAGGCTCGATCTTCTTCGGCGTGGACGGGAGCACGCTGCTGAGGTCGATCAGGATCGTCCCGGGCTTGGCGCGATCGACGAGCCCGCCGGCCTCGAGATAGACCGCCTCGACGTCCGGCGAAGCCGGCAGCGAGGTGAAGACGATCTCGGAGCTCTCGACGACCTCCCGCGGCGAGCCGGCGCGCTTGGCGCCGCCCTGGATGAGATTCTCCATCGCCTTGGGGTTCATGTCGAAGACGGTCATCGGGAACGCCTTCAGCACGTTGGCGGCCATTGGGTTGCCCATGTTTCCGACACCGATGAAACCGACGGTCACGGCCATTGCATCCTCCTCAGCGGGTATTGACGATCTTGTCCCACATCTCGGCGTACTGCTGCCGGTACTGAGGCCAGATCCTCTCCTCGGCGATCTTGCGGAACGAGGCGACGTCGGCCTGATTCACCTTCATGCCCTTGGGCTCGAGGATCTCCTTCGCTTTCTGGAAGTTGTCGACCGATTCGGTCATTTCGCGGATCTTCATCTGCGCTTCTCGGCCGACCTCGACGAAGAGCTTCTGCTGGTCGGGCGTGAGCCCGCGCCAGATGTCCAGGTTCATCACCAGGACGGTGGGACCATAGTTGTGGTACGTCATCGACGCGTACTTCGCGACTTCATAGGCCTTGAGCGCGTTGATGTTGACCACGGGCAGGTCGGCGCCGTCGATGACGCCCTGCTGCGCGGCCGGGATGACCTCGCCCCACGGCATCGGCACCGCGCTGGCGCCCAGGCCGTTCACGGTGTCCGCGAAGACGCGTCCCTGCTGAACGCGCATCTTGAGCCCCTTGAGGTCGGCCGGCGTGGTGATAGGTCGCCGGTTGTTCCAGAAGTGTCGGAAGCCGTAGTCGTAGAAGAAGAGGACCTTCACTTTGTACTTCTTCTGGAAGGTCTCATCGAGGTTCTTGCCGATCTCGCCGTTGAACATGGCGTAGGCGTGGTTGTAGTCACGGACGAGAAACGGCGTCAGGAACACGCACATCTCCGGGAAGACGGTGCACGCGGCACCGGCCGGATTCCCGATGGCCACGTTGCCGGACTTCACGGCGTCCATGATCTCCAGCTCCTTGGTGAGCAGAGTGCCGCCGTGGAACACGACGTTGAGGGCGCCACCCGAGCGCTTGGTCAGCTCCTCGCTCATCCACTTGAACGCCGTCGCGCTCGACTCTGGCGGAGGCGTGACGTGCGGGAAGTCCAGCTTCTTCACGGCCGGCTTGGCCTGGCCTGCAGCCGGGCTGCGGCCGCCCGACGGTGCGACGGCCACCAGTAGGACCACCGCCACCGCACCGAAGAGTCGTCCTCGCATGGGCTATCCTCCTTCGTCAGAGTCGCGCTACGCGCACCACCGTAGCTTGACTTCGTGGCGTGGCAACTTTACCATCCGCGCGCCATGCGCGCGCGATTGTCGTGGCTCGGGGCGATACCTCACGTCTTCATCACCGCGCTGATGGTCGTCGTCATGGTGGACATGCTCGTTGGCGTGTTTCTCCGCTACGTGATGACGTGGCTCTCGGCGAGCTTCGACCTGCCCTCCATCCGCTTCTTCTGGGTCGAGGAAGTGGGCGAGTGGTCGTTGGCCTGGCTCACTTTCATTGGCGCAGCCCTGGGCATCCGTCGCGGCACCCACTTCGCCGTGCATATCCTCGTCGAGCGGTTTCCCGTGCCCGTGCGCCGAGCCGTGTTCGCGGCTCATTGTCTCTTGATCGTGGCCTTCGGCACGCTCGTGGCCGTCTACGGCTGGCAAGTGGCCGAGCTGAACAGCCAGTCGTTTTCTCCCGCGCTCGTGCTGAACCTCCGCTGGCTCTACCTCTCTTCGGTGGCCGGCGGCGTGCTCATGGTCGTCTACGGGCTGATCGCGCTGTCGGACGTCGTCGCCGGTCGCGGACACTGGGGGCAGCTCTCGGGCGGCTCGACCTAGACGATGGTCGCCGCGGTCGTCATCGTCTTCGTGGTCCTGGTCGCGCTCTCGGCGCCGATCGTCTTCGCGCTGGGGCTCTCGGGCATGCTCGGCCTCGTGCTCGGCAACTTCTCCTTGCAGAAGCTGCCGTCAGCCCTGGTGGCGGGCTCACAGAGCTGGGTGCTCCTGGCCGTGCCGACGTTCGTCTTCGCCGGCGCGCTGATGGAGCGCTGCGGGATGTCCTACGCGCTCGTCAACCTCGCGCGCGGGCTCGTGGGCTGGGTGCGCGGAGGGCTCGGCATGTCGGTGGTGCTGGCGGAGTACTTCTTCTCGGGAATCTCGGGCTCGACGATCGCGGACGTCTCGGCGATCGGCTCGATGCTGACGCCGCCGATGCTGCGCGCCGGCTACCGGCCCGAGCACGCGGCCTCGCTGGTGGCGTCGGCGACGGCCATGGGCATTCTCGTGCCGCCGGCCATCTTCATGATCGTCCTCGGCCAGATCATGGACACGTCGGTCGTCGCGATCTTCCTGGGCGGTTTCATCCCGGCCGCCGTCACCGCCGCGTGCCTGATGGCCGTCATCTTCCTTCAGGCCCACCGGCTCGGCTGGCCCAAGGACGAGCGGCCCAGCTGGGCGAGCCTGGGCGTCGCGTTTCGCGCGTCGCTGGTGCCGCTGGTAGTCCCGGTCGTGATCGTCCTCGGATTCTTCTTTGGAGTCTTCACGGCCACCGAGGCCGGCGCGCTGGTGGCCGCGTACGCGGTAGCCGCCGCTGTCTTCTACTACAGGAACGTGACCGTGCGTGAGATGTGGACCTTGCTCCACGAGACCGCGCTTCTCACCGCGGCCGTGATCTTCCTGCTCGCGGTGGCGAGCATCTATCAGTTCCTCATGGGCATGCTGGGTGTCCCGGCGCTGCTCGGTGAAATTCTGCGGCCGCTCTACTCCACGCCGTGGCTGTTCCTCGTGGCCGTGTCGGTCCTGGTCATGCTCTTCGGGATGGTGCTCGAGGGCTTGCCGGCCGCGGT
>QHSQ01000302.1 GCA_003221615.1 Candidatus Rokuibacteriota bacterium
CGGAGCTGGCGGGAAAGACGCTCGGCATTCTGGGCTACGGTCGGATCGGACAGGCCCTCGTGCGGCGCGCCCGGGCGTTCGACATGGACGTGTGCGCGATCCGGCGCGACGTGAGAAGCTCCGCAGCCGATGGGTTGTCGCTGCTCGCGGGGCCCGACGCGCTCGACGAGGTCTTGCGGCGGGCCGACTATCTAGCGGTCACGCTT
>QHSQ01000304.1 GCA_003221615.1 Candidatus Rokuibacteriota bacterium
GGATCTTTTTCGGCAGCGAGGATTCGTCGCGCAGGTAGTGGTTCAGGAGGGTGGCCCACTGGTGCGCTTTCGGCACATGGATCAGGACCGAGCCTGGGCCGTAGCGGGGAACAGCTCCAAGCCCTTTCACCATCTCGTCGAAGATCGTCCGCTGGCCTTCGGGAACGCTCTCTCTCGTCGCCACAGGTAGTCTCGCCATAGTCGTCTCCTCGTTCGTCGAGATTGGACCCCGGCACTCAGCCGGACAGCGTGTCGTAGTGGTGCGAGTTCGAGATCACGCCGTTCGCATACAGCTTGGCGATCTCGTCCTGGGAATAGCCCAGGAGGCCACCCAGAATCTCCTCGTTGTGCTCGCCCACTTTCGGCGTGGATCCAACAACCGCTGGAGTGCGGCTGAAGTGCCAGAAGTCACCGGAGACGGCAATGGTTCCGGCCAGAAAATCGGGGACCTCGACCATGGCCCGGCGCTCCCAGGGGTGAGGATCTTGGGACGCCTGTGCAATCGTGTTCACCGGAGCCGCGACCACGTCGTGGCGCGTGAAGTGGGCGATGGCGTCCTTCATCGTCATGGTGCCCATCAGCTCACGCATCGCCTCGTTCACGACCTCCGCATGCTTGCTGCGCTCGCGGCGGGTGGTGAAGCGCGGATCTTGCTGCCACTCCGGCTTGCCGAGCGCTGCGCACACTCGATGCCAGTGGTGCTGATCCCCAGCGGCGATGAGGACCCAGCCATCCTTGCAGGGGTACATGCCACTGGGAGCTGAATCGGACTTGCCCCGCTGGGGCTCGGTTCCGGCCCCGTGGTAGGCGGTGATGGGGATCTCGGTCAGGCTGTAGCCGGAGTCGGCCAGACAGACGTCGATGCTCTGCCCCTCTCCAGAGATGTTTCGCTCGTGCAGGGCCGCGAGAGTCCCGATCGCAGAGTGGAGCGCCGTGGTGCGGTCGATGATGGGAACCCCCGCGCGTATCGGCGGCATGCCCTCTTCGCCGGTGACCATGGCGATGCCCGACATGGTCTGGCCGATGGGGTCGTACCCGATCTGATCGCGGTAGGGCCCGAATTGCCCGTATGCGGAGACGTTGACCATGATGATGCGGGGGTTCAGCGTCTTCAGCGCGTCGTACCCGAAACCCATCTCGCCGATGGTCCCCGGGCGGAAGTTCTGTACGAGCACGTCGGAGACCTTGATCAGCCGGCGCAGGGCCGTCTTTCCTTCCGCCGTACGCAAGTCCATGCTCAGGCTCTTTTTGCCGCTGTTGTACTGGACCCAGTACGCGCTCTGCTTGCGCACCCATGGCGAGTGGTAGCGAGTTTCCTCGCCTCCGATGCGCTCGATCTTGATGACCTCTGCCCCCAGACGGGCGAGCACCTGGGCGCAGCGGGGTCCCGCCTGATGGCGGCCCAGGTCGATCACGCGGATCCCGTTCAGAGGTCCTTTGGCATTGGTCATTGCGTCACTCCTTTGCTGAGACCGCGACTAGAAAACGATCACGAGCCGTCCTCGAGTCCCGCCGGCGCTCATCTTGCGTTGCGCGTCCGCCGCCCGTTCGGGCGGAAAAGTCTCCGCCACGCGCAGGGTAAGTCGTCCTTCAGCGACGAGCCGGCCCAGCCGATCGAGCGCTTCCTGGTTGTGCACATACGAAGCGACCCGCACCGGAACGATCGTGATGGCTCGCTCGGATGGGCCGGCGAAGCCGCGCACGGTCGCCAGCTTGCCGCCATCTCGGATCGCGGGCAGGACGGCGGCGTCGAGCACCGCCGCGTCGATCAGTCCATCGACGCCCCCGGGAGCCGCGTCATAGACGGCACGGATTGCCGCGTCGCCGCTGGGTATGAAGGTCTTCGCGCCGAAGCGCTTCACCAGCGCTTCGTCCTGCGGCCGTGCCACGCCGATCACCCGCAGTCCGTCGCTGACGCCGAGCTCGACCGCGTAGCCGCCGACTGCGCCGGCCGCGCCGGTGACCCCCAGGGTCTGTCCCGGCTCGAGCGCGAGACGGTCCAGCGCGAGGCGCACGGTCAGCCCGTTCATCGGCAGAGTGGCGGCGGCCTCCAGGCTCGTTCCCTCGGGCACGCGGGCGACGGACGCGGCCGGAACGACCACCAGCTCGGCCTGAGCGCCACCGCCCGGACGGCGCGGATTGACGATCGCCATCACGCGGTCACCCGTGCGCCAGCTCGTGCCCTCGCCGACGGCGTCCACCACTCCGGCCAGCTCCATACCGGGAATGTAGGGTGGCAGCACACCCATCTCGGACAGCTGGGCCGTGGTCAGCTGCCGTCCGCTGCGGAAGCTGATGTCGGTCTGGTTGACGGTCGCCGCCGCGACGCGGATGCGCACCTCGCCGGGTCCGGGCTTCGGCTCGGGCAGGTCCGACACCTCGAGTACCTCAGGGCCACCCAATCGCGAAAAGGTCACGGCTCGCATGTCTTGCCTCCGCTGTCACTCCATCGTGCGAACGTTCGGCGCGACCTTGACGTCCATCTCCGTCAGCGCGATCACGTCCTTGGGAGTGAATCCCGGCGCCACGGCGTCGAGGACGAAGCGGCCGCCGTCCCAGCGCAGCAGCGCCAGGTCGGTCACGACGTAGCTGACGCACCCTTTGCCGGTCAGGGGATAGGTGCACTTCCGTCGCAGCTTCGGGCGGCCCTTGCTGTCCACGTGCTCCATCACGATGATCAGATCGCCCTTGCCGGACAGCAGATCCATCGCGCCGCCGATGCCGCCGCGCTTCGCATCGGCCGTGCTCCAGTTGGCGACGCCGCCCTGCTGATCGACCTCGTACGCACCGAGGATCACCGTGTCGATCCGGCCGCCGCGTGCCATCTCGAAAGAGGCGACGCTGTCGAAGAACGACGCGCCGGGCTTCAGCGCGACGAACTGGCCGGCCGCGTTGTAGATATCCGGGTCGATCTCGTGCTCCTCTGTGACCATCCGGCCGTAGCCGAGAACGCCGTTCTCGGCGTGCAGGATCACGTCGCGGCCCTCGAGGTAGTTCGAGACCATCGTGGGAATGCCGACGCCGAGGTTCACGTAGGTGCCTTCCTTGACCAGCTTGGCCGCGTTCCTCGCGATACCCTCGCGGGTCAGCGCGGGCTTGCCGTCGTAGAGGCGCGGCTGATCCGCGGGCCGCCGTTGAGGCCGGCGCCACGCCTTGCCGTCGACGACGTGCGTCGTCTTGACGACGCGCGACACGAAGATGCCGGGCAGATCGATCAGCTCGGGCGCGATCGCGCCGGGCTCCACGATCTCGTCCACCTCCACGATCGCGACCCGGGCGGCCTTGGCGAAGGCCGGATTGAAGTTCTGGCTGCCCCCACGGAACTGGACGTTGCCGAGGGTGTCCGCGCGATAGCCCCTCAGGAGAGCGTAGTCCACGTGGATCGCGTGCTCGAGCACGTAGGGCTTGCCGTCGAAGTCGCGGATCTCGCGGCCCGTCGCAAGGTCGGTGTGCACTCCGGTCGGCGAGTAGAACGCGGCGAGCCCGGCGCCGCCGGCGCGGCAGCGCTCGACGAGGATCCCCTGGGGGACCAGCTCGACCTCCATCTTTCCGGCCGCGATCTGCTCCTCACTCGCGGTCGGAGTGCCCGGGCGTACGGAGAACGCCGCGATCAGCTTCTTGACCTGGTGGTTCTCGGCGAGGATCTGACCCCGGGTCGCGCCGGCATCACCGAGCGAGTTGCAGACGAGCGTGAGCTCCTTCGTGCCCTGATCACGCAGCGCGCAGATCAGGGCCGTCGCAAAGCGGTGCGCGACACCGAAGCCGGCGATGGCAACCGTGGCTCCGTTCGGAATGTCCGCAACGGCCTGCTCGGGCGATTTGACGATCTTGTTCATGGCGATCCTTTCTACTTTCGCTCGCGCCTCTACCTGGCTCGCGCCGGCCACACCGGCTCGTTGTGACCGAGAGGCACTGAAGGCCGCGCCCAACGCGGTGGCGTCTTGGAGAGGCGCAGCACCGGGCCGAGGTGACGCAGGCGACCTACCGGCGTCTCGCTCGTGATCGACCAGCGCTCCAGCTCTTCCGGAGTGAATTCCTTCGGCACGTCCTCGAGCTGGGTCTCCGGCACTTGACCGCGGCCGACGAGCCAGCGCCCCGTCTGCGCGAGCGAGATCCGCACGAGCCAGCTGCCGCCCTCGCGGGCCCGGCGGGCGAGAGCCACGAGCGCGCCGAAGGCCATCAGGTAACCGGTCAGATAGTCGATCGCGGACACCGGGTAGAACTGCGGGCCCGGCGCGCTACCCGGGAACAGCTCGCCCTGGCGGCTGGTGATCCCGCTGACCGTCTGCACCACCGTGTCGAAGCCACGGCGTGACGCCCACGGGCCGACGTGGCTGAAGGCGCAGAGCGAGACGAAGACGATGCCGGGCCGCAGCTTCGCCAGCGCCTCGGGCGAGAACCCACGATCGCCGAGGGTCCCCGGCCGATAGCCTTGAGAGAACACGTCGGTCTCACGGACGAGCCCGCGCAAGATCTCGATGTCCTTCGGCTCGCGCAGATCGAGATGAGCCGAGAGCTTGCCGTGGCCGGTGTCGTATTCCTGGTAGCCGAGATTCGGCAGGTGCGCGCCGGTGATCTTCAAGACGTCGGCGCCGTGCTCGGCCAGGGTGCGCGCACACGTCGGCCCGGCGAGGACCCGTGTCAGGTCGAGCACGCGGATGCCCGACAACGGCCGATCGCCGTCGGGGAGCTTCTCCGGCGAGCTCTCGCCGATCTTGACGAGCTCCATCAGCGGCAGCGAGGCGATCGCGGCGGCCTGCGGGTGCTTGGCCCATTCGTCCATGGTGCGCACCATGCCCCCGGCGCCCTTCGCGGCGATGATCGCCTCCTCCAGCTCGAGCGCATCCCACTGCGCGACGGCCTTGCGCACCGCCTCGCGATCTTCCGGTACACCGAGCACACTCAGCGCGGCGGCACGATGGTTCGGGAAGTTGCAGTGCAGATAGCTCCAGCGGCCGTTCTTGGCCGGATAGACGCCCATCACCGCGTTGCGCTCGGTCGACACGTGCGCGCCGTCCATCTTCAAGTAGTGTCCGCTGCGCAGCGAGGCGGTGGCCTGGCGCGTATCGACCGCGACGTCCTGACCGCGCCCGGTGCGCAGCGCCCACAGATCGGAGACGGCGAGGCCCACCGCCGCGAGCGCGGCGGCGCTGGTCTCGCCGATGCGGAACGGCGTCGGCAGGATCGGATCGGTGCCGCCGGTGATCTCGATCCCGCGGGCGCGCTCGTCGCTCCACCCGGCGACCG
Organism: Candidatus Rokuibacteriota bacterium; assembly: GCA_003221615.1. GTDB lineage: Bacteria > Methylomirabilota > Methylomirabilia > Rokubacteriales > CSP1-6 > AR31. The sequence goes on from QHSQ01000304.1 coordinate 5,248, forward strand.
GCAGGATCGTGCGCAGCGCTTCGTTGACCATGGTCGAATCCCCCTCCTCTACTTCGGCAACGGCTTTTCCGTCGGATGCGCCGGGGCCTCCAGGTCGTAGGTGTTCATGTTGTACGCCAGCACCGCATAACAGGCGATCAGATTCGTCAGGGTCATGGTGCCGCGCTGCCCGAATCGGGCCGTGGCGGCGGCAAATGTCTGCTGGCTGACCTTGCGGTCCTGAAGAAGCTCGCGCGTGAAGTCCACGACGATCTGCTCCTCCGCATCGAGGCCGGTCGGCGCGCGCCGCTCGCGAATGTTGTCCACGACGTCGTCCCGTACACCGGCCTGTCGGGCCGGGGCGGCGTGAGCGTACCAGATGAAGCCACAGCCCATCTCCCTGGCCACGGAGATCATGCCCAGCTCCTGGAGCTTTTGCGGCAGGCTCGCCTCGGCGCGGATGTACGTGCGCAGAGCCTCGAGTCTTTGCGCCATCTCCGGCATGTGCAAGAGCAGCGAGTAGGGGCCGATGTTGGGCCGGTTCGTTCGGCTCGCCATGAAGGCGTCGTAGACGGGCTGTTCCTTCTCGGCGATCTGCTCTCGGGTGGCGAGCGGTATGCGGGCCATGACGCCTCCTTATTTGACGCGGTCGGAGGATTATGAAGCGCTGGCCGGCGATTGTAAAATCGCGCCGGGAGGGTCACCGTGAGCATCGACTTCCTGGTCACGTCGCTCATCGTCGTCGTTTCACCCGGCACCGGCGTCCTCTACACGCTGGCAGCCGGCCTCTCGCGCGGCTCCCGCGTAAGCGTCGTCGCGGCCTTCGGATGCACGCTCGGCATCGTGCCTCACATGGCCGCGGCCATCATGGGGCTCGCCGCGCTCTTGCACACGAGCGCGCTCGCGGTTCAGACCCTCAAGTACCTGGGCGTGGCCTATCTGCTCTACATGCCCTGGAACACGCTGAGGGAGCGCGGCACGCTCCGTGTGGAGACGCAGGTCGGGACGCGCTCGGCGTTCCAGGTGATGTTGACGTGGATGCGTCGTGCTTTCGCCGGCGCGTTCGTCGCGTTGGGCGCCAAGCTTGCGCTCGCGGATCGTCGTTAGACCGCCCGCGATCGTGCGCGGACGGCAAGGAGACCTATGACCTGGTTCTGGATTCGAGTGGGAGCCCGCACAACTCTGCTGTTGCTGAGCTTCGCGCTCGCGCTCCCGACCGTGATTTGTGTGGCCTTGGTGGCGCTCCCCGGCTTGCTCCTGTTCGCCATCCCGGCCAGGTTCGGCTACGGGGCAGTCAGCCTCGGCCGCTTCGGGACGCTCAGCTTCGGCGCCAGCGAGGCGGAGAAGGCCGAGCTCAAGGCCAAGCTTGTACTGATCAAGCGAGACCTGAGCCGTCTGCGACATCCAGTTCGGTGGCCCGGGTGAAGGAAGCGGCGGGCACGCGGTGGCCCGCGGCCCCGAGCGCATGACGCGCCGGCGCCTGCTCGCCGCCGTGGCCCTGCTGGGCGCGCTGGTCGGCTGCGCGGTGCACGCGCAGGGGCCCGGCCGCGCGCGCCACGTCGTCATCGTCTCGATCGACGGCCTGCGCCCGGAGTTCTACCTCGACGATTCCTGGGCGGCGCCGGAGCTGCGTGCGCTGCTGAAGGCGGGGAGCCACGCACGGGCAGCGGAGGGCGTCTTCCCCACGGTCACCTATCCAAACCACGCGACGATCGTCACGGGCGTGAGACCGGCGCGCCACGGCGTGCTCTCGAACACAATTCCAACGGCCGCGGGCACGCGCGGGCGCTGGTACGAGGAAGTCTCCGACCTCCGAGCCTCGCCGATCTGGGAGTGGGCGCGCACAGCGGGGCTGACGACCGCGGCGGTCTCGTGGCCCGTTACCGCCGGCGCGCGCATCGATCTGCTCGTACCCGAGCGAGACTATTACGCACAGAAGGAGCCCCTCGAGCGACTGCGCGCCGACAGCACGCCCGGGATCTTTGACCGTCTGGGCGTGACGCCGAAAGCCGAGATGTTCAAGGACGTCGTGCTGTGGGACGCATTCCTGACCGAGACGGTCACGGCGATGATCCGGCAGGCGCGCCCGAATTTGCTCCTCGTGCACCTGGTCCAGACCGATTACTTCCAGCACCGCATCGGCCGGGAGGGCGCGGAGACGAAGGCGGCCGTGGCTCGCGTGGACGCGCACGTGGGCGCCATACGGCGCGCGCTGGCCGAGGCCGGCCTCGCCGATCGCTCGGTGATCATCGTTACCGGCGATCACGGCTTCGAGGATGCGCGCCAGAGCGTGCATCCGAACGTGCTCCTCGCTCGCGCTGGGCTGCGCGGCTGCCCGGAACCCGGCGACGGCTGGCGAGCGACCGCGTACATCGCGGGCGGCTCGGCGGCGATTCTCGTCCAACCGCCCCGCGACGCCGCGACGGCCGCTGCCGCCGAGAAGGCGCTCCGTGAAGCGGCGCGCGACGCCTACACGATCGTGTCGCGCGCGGAGCTCGACGCGCTCGGCGCGCTGCCCAATGCCGCCTTCGCGCTCGCGGCCGCGCCGGGATTTGCGATGGGCTCCGGCTGCCGGGGCTCGCTGATCGTTTCAGGCTCGGGCGGGCAGCACGGCTACCTGCCGTCGCATCCGCGCATGCCGACGGGCTTCATCGCCGCTGGCGCCGGCGTGAGGGCCGGCGTCGCCCTCGAACGCGTCCGACTCGTGGACATCGCGCCGACCGCCGCCCGGCTTCTGGGCCTCGCGACGCCGGACGTCGAAGGGCGCGTGCTGGGCGAGATCCTCGAGTGAGTCGACGAAATCAGCGCCACTTTTCCTCGATGGTGTTTGACAGCTTCGCCGCTGTGAGCGTTCGCGGATCCTCGACGTCGACTGTCAGATGCTCCGTCGGCTTTGGCGTCGCGGTCAGCAAGCTTACCCCCTCAGGCGCGTGGAAGCGGTGCCACGTCCCTTGCGGCATGATGACCATCATCCCGGCGCTCACTGCAAAGGATTTCGGACCGTCCTCCGTCATAATATGCAGCGTCGCCGAGCCATCGACGATCTGCACGAGCT
>QHSQ01000305.1 GCA_003221615.1 Candidatus Rokuibacteriota bacterium
CGGATGTACGAGATCCAGATGCCGACCTGGATCGCGAGCGGCCCGGGCAGGGACTGGCAGACCGCGATGCCTTCCCGCATCTCTTCCTTCGTCAGCCATTTCTTCTCGCCGACGAGCTCGCGCTCCATTTGACCGACCAGCGCGACGGGCCCACCAAAGCCGAGAACGCCGAGGCGCAGGTAGTAGCGAACGAGATCGCGAATAGGGATCCGGCCGATCGTGGGTTCGGCTGCCATTGAGCCCTCCCTCACTGCGCAGAGTGTAACGTTTGACCCGCGGTGTATCAATGATTACAAGGGGCGGGGTTGGCCAGTATGAACTACCGTTAAGCGCTTGGCCGCCGACCGTCAGTACTGATCGCGCGTGCTCATGCGCGCACGCCGATGTTCGATGGGCTCCCAAAAACCGTAGTACCAGCGTGGAGGGCCGACCATGAAAGCAGCAACGGTTGCGGTGGTGGTCTCGACGGTGTTGGTGTTCGTCACGGCGGTCGGATGGTCACAGCAGCCGGACAAGGAGCATGCGGAGTTGGCGAAGGCACTGAATGACGCGAAGATCCCGCTCCAGCGTGGGCTGACGGCCAGCGCAAAGGAAGGTAAGCCGATCTCCGCGAAGTACGAAGTGGAGGACGGCAAGCTCCAGCTCTCCGTCTACACCATGAAGGGCGACAAGTTCTCCGAGGTGATCGTGGACCACAAGACCGGGAAGGTTTCGAAGACGGAGCCGATCACTCAGGGCGACGATCTCACACACGCCAAGGCTCAGAGTGAAGCGATGGCCAAAGCCAAGCGCTCGCTCGACGCCGCGGCCACCGAGGCGGTGAAGGAGAACAAAGGGTACCGCGCCGTCAGCGTCATGCCGGCCCTGAAGGATGGCCACCCGGTTGCCGACGTCACGCTGGTAAAAGGCTCCGAGTGGAAGACCGTATCAGAGAAGCTCGACTGAGCCGTCAGAAGTGATGAAGACCCGATGGGCATGACCCGCCGAGGGCTGCTGAAAACGACGCTGGCGGCCGGCGTCGTGGCGCTGCGAGTTCGTATGGCGGTTGGCGCAGAGGAGCTGAAACTCCCCAACGACGTGCCCACAGAGAAGTTTGACTTCGACTCCAAGGGGATCCAGGGTTGGACCACGGTTGACGGACAATGGGTCGTCGAGGACATGGCCGGCGCGCCTGTCGGTAAGAAGGTCCTCATGCAAAAGGCGACCAAGAATGCATTCAACGTGATCGTTGCCCCGTCCGGCCCCTACTCGGATGTCGACATCTCGGTGAAGTTCGATCCGCTGTCTGGGAAGGAAGACGCGTCGGGCGGCATCGTCTTCCGCTTCAACGACGGCAAGTATTACGTCGTTCGCGCCAACGGACTCGAGAACAATTTCCGGCTTTACTACTACGACCGCGGGCGCCGTCAGCTGGCGAGCGCGAGCGTGAAGGCGCCCCCGCTTGGCCAATGGCACTTGATGCGCGTGGTGGCCGTCGGCGATCACATCCAAGCCTGGCTCGACGGCACTTCGTACCTCGATCACCACGACTCGCGGTTCAAGTCTGGCCGAGTAGGACTGTGGACGAAGGCCGATTCGATCACCGCGTTCAGCGACCTCACGGTCCGCGGTGTAGTGGGAGGCGGCTAGCGATGCCGTACGAAATCAAACCGCTCTCGTGCGATCCCAAGAAGCTTAAGGGGCTGTCGGAGAAGCTGATCGTGAGCCACCACGAGAACAACTACGCCGGCGCGGTGAAGCGTCTCAACGCGATCGCTGCCCAGTTCGCGACCCTCGACGTCACCACGGCACCCGTGTTCGTCATCAATGGACTCAAGCGGGAAGAGCTGATCGCGACGAACTCGATGATCCTGCACGAGCTCTATTTCGATGGCCTCGGCGATGGTGGCGAGCCTGATCGAGCGCTGCGCGATGCGTTGACCCATGACTTCGGCAGTGTCGACCGGTGGCGGGCCGAGTTCGTGGCGATGGGCAAAGCGATGGGTGGTGGATCCGGCTGGGTGTTGCTCACCTATTCGCCGCGCGACCGCAAGCTCGTCAACCAGTGGGCCGCGGACCACACGCACAGCCTCGCAGGCGGTACGCCGATCCTCGCCCTCGACATGTACGAACACTCTTATCACATGGACTACGGCGCGGCGGCAACCAAGTACGTCGATGCGTTCATGGAGAACATCCGGTGGAGCCACGTGGCGGCACTGTACAAGGCACAGCCGTCGGCCAGGTGAGAAAACCTTTGCGAAGGAGCCCACCATGAGCTTCTCGAGCCTTATCGCCGCGATCGTTGCTGCCGTGCTCAGCTTCGTTCCGTTGACCGCGAGGGCCCAGTCGGACTCGGAGTGGAAGGCCGTCGAACAGGCGCTCGGGAAGTCGGGACAACTGCAGCCAGGCGATGTGTTTCGCATCGCCATGCCGCGGACCGATTTGAAGGTGAAGGTGCAGGGCGTCGACGTGAAGGCCGGCTTCGCACTTGGTTCCTATGCGACCTTCAAGAAGATGGGGAACGGCACGATGATGATGGGCGACCTCGTCCTGTTGGATGAGGAGATCGCCGGTGTCATGGCGGGCCTGCTGGAAAAGGGCATCGCGATCACCGCGGTTCACAATCATCTGAACGAGATGTCGCCACATGTGATGTACATGCACTACAGCGCGGTCGGTGACCCCGTGCGCCTTGCGACGGCGCTGCGCGAAGCGCTCGCCGCGAGCGCCACACCGCTGGGGACCGCGCCTGCGGCAAGCGGCGCGCCTGCCGCTGTTGCGAGTGGAGGCCCCGAGATCGACCAGAAGCAAGTGGAAGCCGCGCTCGGACGCAATGGACGCACCAACAACGGGGTGCTGCAGTTCAGCGTGGCGCGTGCGGAAAAGATCACCGAGAACGGGATGGAACTCCTGCCCGCCCAGGGTATCAACACGGCGCTTAACTTCCAGCCGACCAGCGATGGCAAGGCGGCGATTACAGGCGATTTCGTGCTCATCGCGAGCGAGGTAAATCGCGTCGCCAAGGCGCTTCGCGAGCACGGTATCCAGCCGACGGCGCTACACAATCACGGCCTCGGCGACAACCCGCGGTTGTTCTACATGCACTTCTGGGCGAACGACGATGCGATGAAGCTCGCGCGGGGCTTGAAGGCGGCGTTGGATCTGACCAATACCAAGAAACCGGAGGCCTCGAAGTAGCGAGGCTACGATTGCATCAGCCATCGCCCGCTGGGTGCTCTTCAGGAGGAGCGAGCCGGTGGAACGAGAGCCAGAGGGCAACGTCATAGGCGATCTTTAACGCAGCGCCGACGATGAGTGGGACGGCAAGGGAAAAGCCCTCCATGAGAGCGCCACCGATTGCTGGTGCGGCGGCCCAGCCGGCCAGGCGGACGAGGTTCGTCACTCCCGAAGCGACGATTCGCTCCTCCGGGCGTACAACTGCCATCACGTAGGACTGGCGCGTCGGAACGTCCATCTCCGCCAGCGACTCCCGTACGAGAAAGAGCGCCGCGGCCACAGGAAAAGAAGGAACGATCGCCGCCGAGGCGAGGAACAAGCTCGACGGAATATGCGTGAAGACCATCGTGTTCACCAATCCTATCCAACGCGCGAGCCGGGCCGCCGCCAGGTGGGACAGGGCGTTCAACACACGTGCAGCACAGAAGAGAGCCGCCACAATTTCGACTGGCGCACCGAACCGCTCGAAAAAGAAGTACGACACGAGCGCAGCTGAGACGAAGCCCCCGCCGAGGCTATCGAGCGCGAAGAGCGCCGACAGTCGCGTGACGACCCGCCGTCCTTCGCGCGAGAGCGGCGATCGGCGAATATCGGTCGGAGCTTCAACCGAGGATGATAGGCATGCATAGAGGGCGATCGAGGCGAGACTCGAGGCGGGGTAGACGGCGAGCATGAGGCGGAGCTCACCCGTATTCGCCGGTGAGGGCTCCGCAGTCCAGATCGGAACGGCGAGCAACGCTGAGACGAGAAGGAATCCGAGCGCGTTGCCCGTGTCCTGCAGAGCGTTGTAGCGTGCGAAAACAGTCGTGCGCGTGTGCTCTGTCGCCGTCGCGGGGAGCATGGCCTGCTCGAGCATCGAGGCGGCGCCGCGGTCGCGGCCCATTCCGTTCCACATGGCGAAGAAGGCGACCCCGATCAGGAGCAACGCGGGAAGGGGCCACAAGACCGCCGTCCCGCCGACAGCGCCGAGCGCGGAGAGCAGGACGAGCGCTCGGCGGCGACCTACTCTATCAGCGCCGAGCGTCGCGAGGAGCATCGCGACAGTTGCGCCCGCGAGGCCGGCGCTTGTCACATAGCCGACCGTCGCGGCGCCGTAGCCGAGGCTTTTCAGGTAGGCGCCGACCGATACGCCCGTTGTCGCGGCCGCAATAGCCCGCAATGTTCCCGCGGCGTAGAGTAGGAGTTGATCGGACACCCTTACAGCGATCCGGTTGGAGCTCTATCGCATTCCAAAGCTCGCGCGAGTCCCGCGAAACAATTCGCCTGCGGGGGCTGGACTCGTCGCTGCCGATGACGCGGTAAAGCTGAATGTGATTCCGAGTGTGAACTGCCAGTCGGGAGCGGCACTCGTGAAACCTCGCCGAATACCCGCGTCGAACCACACGTTCTTTTCGGACCAAGGCTGCCAGATGATGCCGAGGAGCGCCGAATCGCGCTGATCCTCGCGCCGCGGCTTCTCTCCATTGACCTCACCGACAAGTCGAAAACCCTTTGACACGGGAAGCTCGCCGATCACTCCCCATATCCCGACCAGGTCACCGGTCGATCGTTCGATGCCGAGCCCGCCGTTGAGATGGAACGTGAAGGGGCCGAGCTTGTCACTCAGGATGGCGATGCCCTCGAAACCGAACCTACCTTCTCCCTTTTCGGTCGACGGAAGAAGCGCGCTCGCTTCGACCGCCAACCCGAGTCCATCTTTATCCTGAAGGACCCCTTCCTTCAGGACGCCTTTCAAGGAAATCGCCGGATCGATGACGTCCATCTCCGCATCGGGTGCCCGCTGGATTGCGAATTCGGCCACGGCTTCCCAGTTCTTGAACAGTCCGTAGTTGACGACGGCCCGGGGGATGATGAACGTGTTTTCGTCTTTCGTTCGCTCGAGCGTGAAGTAGCCGAGCTCGATCTCGATCTCCTTCGGATCCGCGACCGCGGCGTCGGTGGAGACAAACGGTCGATATCCGGATGCCGATGACGACCATGCCAGCACACAGGCGCCGACGGCAAGGCTCAGGAAACGGCGGAGCCGCGACAGGCGGGACCTGCATCTCATTTTCGGCTGGCGCCACTCGACGCGCCAGGAACCGCCTCGAAGATCAGCATCT
>QHSQ01000306.1 GCA_003221615.1 Candidatus Rokuibacteriota bacterium
GAGGCGAACCTGCGCGAGCCGGAGGTCACACAGCTCACGTGGAGCGACGAGCGGCTCGCGGCGATCAAGGAGCAGCTCCGCCTCTCCGTGCGCTCGATGAAAGCCTACCTCGTCGATCCCGCCGCGAACGTCGCTGCGATCGACGACTTCGAGAAGGCCGAAGATCTGAGAATCTGCAAGTGGTGTAATTTCCGGACGGTGTGCCGCCCCGAGCTCACGCAGGTTTAGGGGGAATCGAGAGGGAGGCGGAGCCCCCTTCCCACATAAACAGGAGATCGTTGTGAGAGAGAACACGCTACGAAAGATCTGGGCGCGCGGTGAGGCCGTCGTGAACGGATGGCTGTCGATTCCGAGCTCGTTCTCGGCGGAGGTGATGGCCCACCAGGGCTTCGACTCGCTGACGGTCGACATGCAGCACGGCGTGGTCGACTACCAGACCGCGGTGACGATGCTCCAGGCCATCTCGACGACGCCGGTGATCCCGCTGGCCCGCGTGCCGTGGAACGACCCGGCGCTCCTCATGAAGATCCTCGACGCGGGCGTGTACGGCGTGATCTGTCCGATGATCAACACGCGGGCCCAGGCCGAGGCGCTGGTGGCCGCCTGCAAGTACGCCCCGCGCGGCTACCGCAGCTGGGGCCCGGTGCGCGCCTCGATCTACGCGGGCGCCGACTACGGCGACCACGCCAACGACGATCTGATCGTGATGCCGATGATCGAGACCGCCGAGGCCGTGAAGAACATCGACGACATCCTGCGCGTACCCGGAGTCGACGCGGTCTACGTCGGCCCGTCGGATCTCTCGCTCACGATGGGCTGTAAGCCGCGCCTGGACCAGACCGACCCACCGGTGGTGGAGGCGCAGCAGAAGATCGTCGAGGCGTGCAAGCGTCACGGCGTGGCCGCCGGCATCCACAACGGCACCGCCGCCTACGCGCTGAAGATGATCGCCGCCGGCTACCAGTTCGTCACGCTCGCCAGCGACAGCCGCTTCATGGCGGTCAAGGCCGCCGAGGAGGTCGCGGCCGTGCGCAAGACCGGCGTGACGGCCGGCAAGGTGCCCGCGTACTAGATGGCCCTCGACGACGGTCGCATCCAGGGGTTTCTCGCCTCCAAAGAGGTCGCCGTGCTGGCCACGGTGCAGGCCGACGGCGCTCCGATGGCGATGCCGATGTGGTTCCTGCACGCGCCGACGTCGGTGACCATGATCAGCGTCGCCGACACACAGAAGGTCCGGAACCTGCGTCGCGACCCGCGTGTGTCGGTCGTGGCCGAGGCCGTGTCGGGCAGCGGCGAGGTGCGCGGGGTCACTCTGCAGGGCCGCGCCGAGTTTTTGTCCGACGGCCCGGAGCGCCGCGCGCTCATCGAGCGCTTCCACGCAAAGTATCGAGGCCTCGAGCGGCTCTGGGGCGGCAAGTCCATGCCGGCCAACCGCGTCATGTTCAAGATCGTCCCCTCGCGCGTGCGGAGCTGGGGGCTTGGATGATCTCGCCGGGGCCCGAAATTTCCGCTTGACAGGTTTTCGGAGCTCGAGCGTCTGTTGTCGGCAGCGCTCGATGGATTGCGCGCCAGCGCGCCATAGAAGCTCGGAAATGATCGCGCGCGAGCGTCTGGCGAAAAAATGTGGATCGCAGTGCGAAAGCTCGCTCGGAAATCTCGGGTATAGAGTCGCCCCATGAAAGGGGGACTCGTCATGGAAGCTCGCTCACTCGATCGACTCGGTGACGAGATCGCCGAGCTGTCGGCTCACCTCGACGCCGCGACGGCGCGCTTGCTCGATCTGATCCGCGAATTCGATGACCGTGCCGGCTGGAACACAGGCTTTCGCTCCTGCGCCGCCTGGCTGAGCTGGCGTGTGGGGCCCGACATCGGCGCAGCCCGCGAACGAGTCCGGGTCGCGCACGCCCTCGAGAGGTTGCCGCGGCTGGCTCACGCCCTGGCGCATGGCGAGCTCTCGTACGCCAAGGTGCGGGCGCTCACGCGCGTGGCCACGTCCGAGACCGAGGAGCGACTGCTGGCGGTGGGCCGCGCCGGTACCGCCGACCACGTCGAGCGCATTGTGCGCGGTTGGCGATGGATGGATCGCAAGTCGGAGGCGCAAGACAATGCGCGGCGGCACGCCCGCCGCGAACTGCAGGTGTATCAAAGCGGGGACGGTATGGTGGTGATCCGCGGGCGGCTGACGCCCGAGGTCGGCGCCGTGCTCATGCAGGCGCTCAATGCGGCGCGCGAGACCCTGTATGCGCAGACCCGCCCACAAGACTTCGACAGCCCGAAAGACGGTTCCGCGGAAACGCCCACCATGGCCCAGCAGCAGGCCGACGCGCTCGCGCTGCTCGCGGAGACAGCGCTGCATCACGGCATCGATCCCGGTGCACCCGGCGAGCGCTACCAGGTTGTCGTCCACGTGGATGCCGCGCCGCTCGCCGATCCGGATGCTCCCGGGCAGTCCGTTCTCGAAGAGGGCGCCCGCGTCTCCGCGGAAACGTCGCGACGCCTGGCTTGCGACGCCAACAAGGTGGTGATGACACACGGGCTCGACGGCCATGTCGTGGAGGTAGGCGCCCGGACCCGGACGATTCCGCCGGCGCTACGCCGCGCGCTGCATCACCGGGACCGTGGCTGCCGTTTCCCGGGCTGCACGGTGCGAGTGGGGCAGGGCCATCACATCCGTCACTGGGCTCAAGGTGGCCCGACGACGCTGTCGAATCTGGCGCTACTGTGTCGCCGGCACCATCGGGCGGTGCACGAGGAGGGCTATCAGCTTGTTCGGGAGCCCGACGGCGAGCTTCGGTTTCGCCTTCCGGACGGGCGGCTCATACCCGAGGTTCCACCCACCTCCAAAGTGCCGGACGATCCTGCTGTAATGGTGCGGGCGTGTCACGACACGGAGGGGATCGTCATCCACGCGAAGACCGCCATGCCGGGGTGGATGGGCGAGCGTTTGAACGTCGCCTACGCAATCGACGTGTTGCACCCGTTGGCGAACTAGAGCCGAATGGCCGATGACGACGCGAGTCGATTCGACGCCGCGCTCAGAGAGCGGGTGCAAAAGAACCTCGCCGGCTTCGCGCGCCAGCCGATCGCCCCTGACGGCCGCCGCCCCGCCGCGGTCGCAGTCGTGCTCCTCCCAGACGAAGAAGGGCGCGCCTGCTTTCTCCTGACCCGGCGCACGGCCACCTTGCGCGCGCACGCGCGGCAGTGGGCGCTGCCGGGCGGACGGATCGACGCCGGCGAGACCGCCGAGGGCGCGGCGCTGCGCGAGCTCAGAGAGGAGGTCGGTCTCGGGCTCGAGGCGAGCTCGGTGCTCGGGTTCCTCGACGACTACGGCACGCGCTCGGGCTTCATCATCACGCCCGTCGTCGCGTGGGCCGGCGAGCACGTCGAGCTGGCGCCCAATCCCGCCGAGGTCGCGCACGTGTATCTCGTGCCGTTGACCGAGCTCGACAAGCCCGGCGTCCCGCGACTGATTACCATTCCCGAGAGCGACCGTCCCGTGATCCAGGTCCCGCTGCTGTCGTCCCTCATCCACGCGCCGACCGCCGCCGTCCTCTACCAGATCCGCGAGGTCGTCGTGCACGGCCGGCCCACGCGAGTCGCCCACTTCGAGCAGCCGACCTGGGCCTGGAAATAAGAACGCGGCCGGCCTCACGGCCCCCGCTACAACATAGTATTCTCGTCTGGCCTAGGAGGGCCCTGGATGGGCGTGCTCGAGGGACAGGTTGCGATCGTCACCGGCGCTGGCAGTGGGATCGGCCGGGAGACGGCAAAGCTCTTGGCGTCCGAGGGTGCCCAGGTCGTGGTGACGGGCCGCCGCAAGGCGCCGCTGGACGCCGTCGTCGGCGAGATCGGCGCGGCCCATGGGCGGGCGGCGGCACGCGCCGTCGACATCGAGGATCGTGAGGCCGCGGTGGGGCTCGTCCGGTGGACGATCGAGACGTTCGGCCGGGTCGACGTGCTCGTCAACAACGCCGGCTATTCGAGCCGGGCCCGGTCGATCCGCTGGGTGCCGAAGGACGAGTGGGACGGCGTGATCAACGTCAACCTGAACGCCGTCTACACGCTGACCCAGGCCGTGCTGCCGGACATGATCGAGCGGGGCGGCGGCACCATCGTCACGGTGTCCTCGGCGGCGGCGCTGCGGCCTGGTCTCATCGGCGGCGCGCCGTACGGCGCGGCCAAGGCGGGCGTGCGCAACCTGATGGGGCACGTCCACAACGTGCTGCGCGCCAAGGGCATCCGGGCCACGACGATCATGCCGGGCGAAGTCGATACGCCGATCTTGTCGCGGCGGCCCCTGGTGCCCGACGACAAGGCGCGGGCGACGATGATGCAGCCGGAGGACGTCGCGCGCGCCGTGCTGCTGTGCGCGACCCTGCCCCCGCGGACCGTGATCGAGGAGATCGTGATGAGCCCGACGGTCGCGCGCGACTGGAGCGTGGACGTCGCGGTGGCGGCGCGCGAGGGCGGGCCCGACGGCGGGTCCTGAGCGAAGGGTCCGGTCGAACGAAGCGAAGAGGCGAGGCATGACGGAGAACAGACGGTTCACGGTCATCGACGACGGACGCGCGACAGAGCTCGATGAGGCCGAGGGCACCGCACACGCCAAGCGCGCCGAGACGTCCGGCCGGCCGGTGGCGGTCGATCGCGACGAGCGCGCCGCCTATCTCGGCGTGAGCGCGGCCGAGCGGGCGAAAGCGCTCGCCTCGCTCGAGGCGCCTGACTTCAGGCTTCCCGACCTGGACGGGCGGCGGCATTCGCTCTCCCAGCATCGCGGAAAGAAGATCCTGCTGGTGGCCTATGCCTCCTGGTGAGGTTGCCGTCTCGACCTGCCGGTCTGGCAGGCTCTACACGAGGAGCTCCGGGGGCTCGGCTTCACGGTGATCACGGTAGCCATCGACAAGAGCGCCGAGGACGCGCGGCCGTGGATCGAGGCGGCGAAGCCCACACACCCGTCGCTGATCGACACGACGCACGTGCTCGCCGATCTCTACAACCTCGTGAACGTGCCGACGATCCTCTGGATCGACGAGCGCGGGCGCATCGTGCGCCCCAACGACGTCGCCTTCGGTACCGACACCTTCAAGCACATCACCGGGCTGCAGGCGGCCGCGCATCTCTCGGCGCTCCGCGCCTGGGTGCGCGGCGAGACGACGGCCTTGCCCGAGGCTCGCATTCGCGCGCTGCAGTCGTTGCCGACCGACGACGACCAGCGGGCGCGCGCCGAGTTCGGGCTGGGTGAATGGCTGTTCAATCAGGGGCGGACCGAGGCGGCCGCGCGCCATTTCGCGAGGGCCGGCGAGCTGGCGCCCCACGACTTCACGATCCGACGCGGGACGATGCCGATGCGCGGGATCGATCCGATGGGCCGAGAGTTCCGCGAGATGCTCGGAGCGTGGGTCAAGGCAGGGAACCCTTACTATCGACCGTTGGCGGAGTGACCATGGGCATGCTCGACGGAAAGACAGCGCTGGTGACAGGGGCCGGACGGGGAATCGGACGCGGGATCGCGATCGCGCTGGCCGCGGCGGGAGCGAAGGTGGTCGTCAACGACCTCGGCGCCTCCCTGAGCGGTGAGGGCCGGGAAAACACGCCCGCCCAGACGGTCGTCGACGAGATCGTCAAGTACGGCGGCACCGCGACGGCCAACTACGGCTCGGTGGCCGACTTCGGCCAGGCCGCGGCGATGGTCCAGCAGGCCATCGACGCGTGGGGCCGGATCGACATCGTGGTGCACGTGGCCGGTATCCTGCGCGACCGGATGATCTTCAACATGACCGAGGACGAGTGGGACGCGGTGGTCAACGTGCACCTCAAGGGCATGTTCAACGTCGTCCGCGCGGCCTCGGTCTCGATGCGCGAGCAGAAGAGCGGCCGCATCATCAGCATGTCGTCGGTGTCGGCGCTCGGCGCGCCGGGCCAGCCCAACTACGCCGCCGCGAAGGCCGGGATCATCGGGCTCACCTGGTCCACCGCGAACGCGATGGCGAAGTACGGCGTGACCGTGAACGCGATCATGCCGAGTGGCGCCACGCGCATGATCGACTCGACGCCGCGCGGCCGCGCCGTTTTCGAGCAGACCGGTAAGTGGCCGAGCGAGCAAGCGGTCGGGACCGATCGCGATCCCGACAACGTCGCGCCGATCGTGGTCTACCTCGCGAGCGACGCCGCTGCGAACGTCAACGGGCAGGT
>QHSQ01000004.1 GCA_003221615.1 Candidatus Rokuibacteriota bacterium
CGAGAAGGTCTGGAGGCGCCCCGAGAAATGGCGGACAGCAAAGGCCGCGACCGCGCTCGAGTCGATCCCCCCGGAGAGAAAGACGCCGAGCGGCACGTCGCTGACCAGGTGCTGGCGCACCGCGAGGTCGAGCGCGCCGCGGAGCATCTCGACCGCGTCCGCGTCGCCGAGTGTGCGGTCGGGGCGGAAGGGGAGACTCCAGTACGGCTCGATCTTGACGCGCCCTTCCGTATACGTCAGCCAGTGACCGGCCGGGAGCTTTCGGATCGAGCGGAAGATCGATGCCGGCGCTGGGACGTACTCGTGGGCAAGGTAGCGCGACAGCGCCGTGAGATCGAGCGTGCGGTCGACCGCCGGATGATCGACGAGAGCCTTGAGCTCGGAGGCGAAGACGATCTGGTCCGCCAGGAGGGCATAGTAGAGCGGCTTGATCCCGAGCCGGTCGCGCGCGAGGACGAGCGTGCGCGCCGGAGCGTCCCAGAGCGCGATCGCGAACATCCCCTCGAGGTCGCCGAGCGAGCTGATGCCACGCTCCTCGTACCCGTGGACGAGCACCTCGGTGTCGGAGCGCGTGGCAAAGGTGTGGCCGCGCGCGGTGAGCTGTGCGGTAAGCTCACGGTAGTTGTAGATCTCGCCGTTGAAGACCGCCCAGACGCGTTGATGCTCGTCGCTCATCGGCTGGTGACCGCTGGCGAGGTCGATGATCTTGAGCCGGCGCATCGCCAGCCCGGCCGGCCCGTCGAGGAAGAATCCCTCATCATCGGGGCCCCGGTGCACGAGCCGATCGTTCATCCGCTTCAGGACAGCCGGATCCGGCGTCCGGTCCCCGCGCGCGAGGACGTTACCGACGATGCCGCACACGTCGCCTAGTCCGGCCGGTCGACGCCCACTGTATCGCGGACGTAGTAGGTGGGCTTGCGTTGCGGGTCGTAGAAGCCGCGGATGATGATGTCGGCCAGAAAGCCGATGAACAACGAGAGGGTGCCCGTGATCGAGAACAGCACCATCAGGAAGACAAGCGGCGTCGCCTCCAGATGTCGCAGGAACAGGACGCGATAGCCGACGACGACGAAGGCGAGGAGGCCGAGGGCGAGGTTCAAGAGCCCGAAACCTCCGAAGATGTAGTTGGGGCGCGACGAGAAGTCGCCGATGAACTTCAGCGTGATCAGGTCGACCAAGACCTTGTAGATCCGCGTCAAGCCATACTTCGACACGCCCCTGGTCCGCGGATGATGGGTCACCTCCATCTCGGTCACCCTCCCGCCGACCCATGCGGCGAGCACCGGCAGGAACCGGTGCATGTCCCCGTAAAGGCTCACGTCCTGGATGACCTCGCGCCGGTAGGCCTTGAGCGTACAGCCGAAGTCGTGGAGGGGCACACCGCTGACCGCTCGGATCAGGAAGTTCGCCACGTTCGACGGCACGCGCCTCGAGAGCCAGAGGTCGTTCCGCTGTCGGCGCCACCCCGACACCACATCGTGCGAGTCGCCGAGAGTCTCGAGCAGCCGTGGAATGTCGCGGGGATCGTTCTGGAGGTCGGCGTCGAGCGTGATGAGAATCGGATGGCGCGAATGGGCGAACCCCGCCGCGAGGGCGGGCGTCTGGCCGAAGTTCTTGCGCAGCCGGACCAGGCGCACGTGCGAGTCCTGAGCCGCAAGCCTTCGCAGCACGTCCCACGAGCCATCGCTGGAGCCGTCGTCCACGTAGATGATCTCGTACTCGCGCCCGAGCGGCTTGAGCGCTTCGACGAGGCGCGCGTGGAGCAGCTCGAGGTTGTCGCGTTCGTTGAGGACCGGCAGAACGACCGAGACGGCCTCGAGCTCGGACATCACGCCGCTCCAGCAGGCTGAACAGCCTTGCGGAAGATGAAGTGGAGCACGCCCCGCTCGGTCTCGACGGCTTTGGCATACGCGGGGTGGCTGGACAGGAGGCGATGAGCTTCCGGGAGATTGTGCCACGGGATCATCGGATAGAAGTGATGCTCGGCATGGTAGTTGAAATTCATGGGCGCGAAGAAGAAGCGCTCGATCGGACCGACGCGGGTCGTTCGATACCGCGAGAGCTCAGGATCCCCGACGTCCCGAATCTGCGCGTGCCGGGCGATGTTTCGGAGATGCGTGAGCGTCTTTGCCAGGGTGACGAGCGGCAAGAGCCACAGCGTGAGGTAGAGGGTCGGATGCCCGACGGCCCAGAACGCGGCGAGGACACCGAGCTGGGCAGCCGCCAATCCGACGACATCCCGTCGGCTCTTCGGAGAGAACGGTTCGTCCATCGAAGGCGGTCGCGGAGTATGTCGACTCTGCCGCATGAATTGTGTCACGGCGGCGACGCCCGAGAGATCTTTCGCGATCGCGAGCAGCATCGTGGAGAGCGTGGTCGGGTAGGACCGATAATTCGGAAGGTCCGGGTCTCGATCCGTGCCGAGCAGGTTGTGATGGTCGAAGTGCTGCCGGCGGTAGGCCATCGTGAAGCCGACGGGATAGGCCGCGACGCAGCCGATGAGCTCGTTCCACCGGCGACTGGCGAAGAGCAAGTGGTGCACCGCCTCGTGGTGGACGATCGAAAGGTGGTGCTGCAGACCCGCGATGAGGACGAAGGCGGCGATCAGCGTGACCGGCCCTGGGGCCCACACGTAGAGGCAGACTGCCAGCACGATCCCAACGCCGACGCTGAGGAGATAGACCACGGTCTGGAGCGGATCGCGGACACGGAGCCGCATCAAGTCTTCCCGCGAAAGAGTCGGCCGTGGGATGCTCAGAGTCGCCTCCGGCTGAGACGGTTGGGACGCAGTCAAGGGTGTCACGATGGTCGCCTCGCTTGGAAACGGATGACGCCGGTCTTCGACAGCAACGCCTCTAGGGCATTGATCGGCACCAGCGCCACCAGGAGCGGGGCATAGTACCAGGCCCGTCCCGACGTCAGCCCGCGGCAATCGCGTTTGTGCCGTCGCAGCGCGTTCTGCACCGACAGCGCCCAGTGCCCTGTGTGCAGTACCGGCTTGATCGTCACGGCCTCGAACCCAGAGCGCTCGAGCGCGTCGCCCAGGGTGTGCGAGGTAAAGTGCCACAAGTGACGGGGGGCGTGACCCCCGCCCCAATAGCGGCCGAAAATGCGTGCGTCCCAGGAATCGATGTTGGGGACCTCGCCGAAGAGCCAACCCGACGGCCTGAGGATCCGTCGGATCTTTCCCAGTGTCTCGGCTGGATCCATCACGTGCTCGAGCACGTGCTGGAGCACGACGACGTCCGCCGACTCCGGAGGCACGTCAGCATGCTCGAATTCGCCGCGCCATACGCGGATCCTGCGAGCCTCGGCTTCGTTCGCCGCCTCTGGCTTGTACTCGACGCCCCAGAGCCGGTAGCGCCCGAGCCTACCGACTGCCGCCAGAAGCTCGCCGGTGGAGCAGCCGACATCGAGGATCGTGCCTCCTGGGGGCAGATACGACGCGAGCCGTTCCGCCGCCCTGCGCTTTGAGAGGCGAACGAGTGCCCGAGTGATCGCCGACCGCGGCTTCGCATACGCGTGATAGTGGTCGGGGTACGCGCGGCTCAAGACGTCGCGTGTCGGAGACGGGTCGAGGCGAACGAGACCACAGCCGTGGCATTTCACCCATCGATACGTCCCGGGCGCGTCGTATTCGAGATCTCGCACACCGCTACACGCCACGTCGGCCGCGGCTGACCCGCAGAGGCAGCGCACGTCGCATGCGACGGACTGTTGAAGGCCAGGATCACGCATGATCAGATGACGGTAGACGATCGGGTGTTCTGCTGATCATGTGGCGCTGGCCCTCGGTCTCGGGAAAGGTGAAATACGTGATTCACAGCGCACGACGTAGCGCAGGGGGAGCCAGCGGAACGGGACGCCTTCGATGTGCGTGACGCGCAGCCCCGGTGGGATCAGCGCGAGGAGCCCAGCGAGATCGAAGACGTGCAGGTGCCACTCGTCGTCCATGCGCTCCGGCATCTGGTATTCTCCGGAGCGCGAGCCCAGCAGGACGCGGTAGAGGCCGCTCGTTCGAAGCATCGCCTTGAGCGTGTTGATCAGCCGCTCGTTCGGCACCGAGACGACGGCGACACCTCCGCCCGCGACGATCCGGTGCATTTCGGTGAGCGCGGCGGCTGGCGAGGGAAGATGCTCTAGGACCTCCGAGCAGTAGACGCGTTCCCATGCGCCATCCCGGAATGGCAGGTGCTCGGCGTCGCCCTGCACGAGCGTGCCGCGCTTGTTCAGGCGTCGCGCCGCCTTCGCCAGGAGCGATTCGGCGAGGTCGATCCCGAATCCCTGCGCAGAGGGGACCTGGGCGAGAAGGTGTCCGGCGCCGCAGCCGATTTCCAGGACCCGATCGCCGGGCCGTGGGGCGAGCAGGGCAAAGATGCGACGGATGCGCTTGCGTTCGATGTACCGAACGAGAGAGCTCGGGTGGTTGTGAAACTGCTCGACGTCGTACTTCTCCACCATCGCGTCGTTCCACGACTTGAACTCGCGAAGGTCCCGAAAGTCGCGCGCGCTCACTGCCGGGTCACCTGCCTCGGGAGTGTGTAGGTCTCGGCGTGCTCGATCCGTTCTTCCGGCGTGTCGCCGCTCTTCTGGACGCGATGACGGATCAGCTCGGCATTCAGGGTCCAGTTCGTCCAGACGACGGCCAGCCGCGCGGGGCTGATACTCTTTCTCACTGAGAGCGCCTCGGGCATCCGCTCGCGCACGTGGCCTTGGAGGTCAAGCGTTTCTCACGCTATGCGACTCTCATGCGAGTGCGCCCAGCCCGATCAGTGCAAAGGACAGCAGCCCGAGACCTCCCATCATCACGGCCACGCCAAGAGCCGGGAGACGCAGAGCGGTCGCTTCACACTGCCGCCAGCAGAAGAACAGCATCGGCAGGATGGGAAAGAGATAGCGGCCCTGTCCTTGAAAATCGAAGACCCATGAACGGTAGACCGATTGTGCGACTACCAGCATCGCGCAGACCTGGAAGCCGGTCAGCAACAGCCTCGCGTTTGGCGACCCTCGCAGCACGGTCGGGAGGATGACAATCGCCAGCAAGCTGGCATACAGCCCTGCAAAGACCTGGTAGAGCCAGCCAGGGGCCGCGATGCTCATCCATCCATAGAGGCCGCAGAAGCTTCGAAAGGAGAGCCCGACCCAGTCCAGCGTCACGAGTACGTCCCACATCGACACGCCTTTGGCCCGTAGCGCCATGTATGGAAAAGACGTTGGGCTCGCCTGAGCGGATGGCTTCATTCCCGGCACGGCCACCTTTTCGGCGTGCTCCACGATATTCTGGCCGGTGTGAAAATCGTTGACCCAGCTGTGATACGTCGCCCAGGGAAGCGCGATCGCAGCCGCGATCAGCGCGACCAGTGCCACGCGCCTCCAGCGCACTTCGCCCCTGAGCCACAGGAAGACCCAGCCGACAAACGCGATGCTGACGAGGTAGTTCAGCTTGGAGAGGGCCAGGAGCCCGAGGGACCCTGCGACGACGAACACGCCCACGCCCGGTCTCGCCTGAATCCCACTCAGAAAGGAACGGACACTGGAGTCGGGCCAACCCAGCTCCACGAGAACCACTGTGAGCAGCGCGAAGGGAAGCGCGTCCCCGTTGATATACGAAAAGACGTACCAGACCTGTGGGGTGAGCAGCAGGAAGGCCAGCGCCGGCGTGAACGTGCGCGCGCGGGAAATCATCCAGGCGACCAGGCTCCAGTAGAGCGTCATTTGAAACCACCGCATCGCCGCGACGGGCGCTAGACCCAAGCGCTTGCCGAGGGCCACGGCCTCCCCGAAAACCCAGTAGACGATATCCGCTTCGTCCAGATAGGACATGCCGTAAGAGCTGTACGTCGTCGCCGCCTCGGGCGCGCCGACCGGCGGAGGCAGCCAGTGCTCGCGAAAATATTGTCCGGCATGGAAGTGTAGGATTTCGTCCGGGTGGGCATTGCCTGGACTCCTCAGTCCCATGACACCGACCAACACCGCCGACGCAACGAGTTGGAGCAAGAGCACGACGGCGAGCGCGCGCTCCCAGCCCACGGTGTGGGCGATAGACGAACAGCTCGTCGCGCGGCGCGCGGGGCGGCCGAGCGTCCGGGGCCGTTCACCGATCTCGGGCAGCTCGACGTTCAGGCCCGGAGCTCTCATCGGTCTCCCGTGTCGTCGCCTTGCGCTCGAAGATCGCGAGCCAGACGTCGGAGCGTGGAGTGTAGACTGCCGCCTCCGCTCCCCAGACGTATCGCGTCTGCTCGGGCGACACGATCTCGACGAAGCCAACACGATCGAAACGTCTCTGGTACTGGTCGAACCAGGTAAAGATCGTCTTGTCCGAGTGCGGCGTGCGTATCCACGATGTGTAGACGTTGACGAACACGACGAACCGTGGGTTCCAGGCCTCGATCTCGTAGATCATCTGGCGCTGCATCCCCACGGCGTACGGCTGGTGTTCCATCAGCGCGAAGGTGTAGATGTATCCGGTCGCCGCCAGCCGCCGCGCGTAGAAGTAGATCTGGGGCTCTGAGCCGACCACGGCGATCCGCTCGTCTGTCGACGTGCGCTCGTTGATGTACCGCGCGATCTCGACGGACTCGGGGAACGGATTGACCCCGTAGATGGTGCGGAGCACCCGGCGCGGTGAATCGGTGAAGAGCATCGCACGCTCTAGGTAGATGAGGTGGATGAGCGGTATTACGGCCAGCGCGATCGGGATCCCGTATCGCAGCGTCGGTTGAATTGCCATGAGGCGTCGAGCGATGGCGTCGACGGCGACGCCAGCGAGGATCCCGAGTACGGGAAGCATGAGGATGAAGTACTGGGGCCGGAAGTAGAGCCCCGCGGAGGTCGCGAGCAGCGAAGTCCCGAGCAGGAGCGTGATGAAGCGGCGGCTGGCGCGAGCCTTGGCGTCCCAGAAGAGCGCGGAGAGCCCGAGGCCCGCGAGCGCGGCGACGAGATATGACGTGGGCAGGATCCAGCGTAGCGCTTGCCCGAGATGGAATTTTCCCGCTGCGAGCGACATCGCCGTTCCGTACTTGGACGCGTATGTGACCGTCCAGAACCAGAAGCTCGCAAAGGTGCCCGCCTGGAGCATGAGCAGGCATACCGTCGCGAACGGTGCCAGGGCTCCGGCGACGAGCGCCCCGCTGGCGGCGAGCCGCCGGCGCGCGTCATAGCGCGTGTCGGTCAGAACGTAAAGGACGGCGAAGAGCGCGAAGGCCGCGCCGCTCTGCTTGACGATGAAGGCCGTGCCGAAGAGCACGCCGCTGGCGAGGAATCGCGCAACACCGCGCCGATCGCCGGCGGCCAGCAGGACGAGCACCCCCGCCAGGGCTGGCGGTAACACAAAGTGTTCGGCGTACGCGGCCATAAAGAAAAACCGCGGGCTCAAGGCGAGGACCGCGAAGGTGGCGGCGGCGACGAGGGCCACGCGAGCCTCGAACAGCCGCGTCGCGACCAGGAACAGCAGAACGATCGTCAGGGAAGTGGCACCCAGCAGTCCGAGGTGAATGCCCGCGCTGGTCTCCCCGAGGACGGCGAGCATGAGGGCGTAGAGGGCGTAGATGCCAGGCATCTTGAAGTTGTACGCTTGCGCATACGGCGGGATGCCTTGGAGCAGCAGCTGGCCGAAATACGCATACTCGCCCTCGTCGCGATCCAGGGGTGCGTCCAGAAGGCGTAGCCGGATCGCCGCGGCGCCCAGGATCACCAGGACAAGCAGTGCCCAGGTCCAGACGTTCGGGCGCTTGGTCAGCCGGACAGCTGCTGAGCATGCTCGGTCCGTTCCTTGTACCGCGACGTCGACGTTGACATGTCGAGTCACTTCCGATTCGATCGTGACTGGCGTGACGCCGCTCACGGTCGTCATGGTCGAGATCTCGCTCCTCCGGACGGTCCGGCTGCAAGCGTTGAGCCAGCCGTCGGCAGCTCTGTAGATGCCGGCTAGCGTAGGATCTAGCCTCAAACCCCTGATTCTACGGCGTAGTTTTGTTCTCGCACCTTCGGCGGCACAATGGCGACATTTTCTTTCTGACAGATCTGACGCGCGTGGTTTGCTTCTTGCCTGACTGTCCTGTAGCGATGATTGTGGCGTAGCTCCCTCGCCGAGTTGGACCCAACCGAAGCGAGTCGCTACGATCGCCTCCAGGCGCGTCGACGGAACACGTGCCCCAGTTTCACGCTGCGCACCCTGCCGCCCCGGCATCTCACTCCGCAGACCGCGCTCGTTGGCATCTACATATCGCTCCACCCGGTCGCCAAGCGCTTCTTCAGGGAAATTGGGGGCTCGCGAGAGAGGCTACCAGCGGATCAATCCTGATCACTTATGCCGGAAATTGGTCAGCGGCGACTCCCTAGGATCTCCGTAAAGTCCCTTTAACAATGTACGGTTGCGCCCTGGTATGCGTCTTGCGGTCTGATCCGCGAGGAAACCTCAAGGTCCAACACATGACCGCGACCGAGACCCTCGAGGCTGGACGCCCGTCTGTCGGCGAGATTGCGCCACGCTTCTCGTTGCCTTCGCTCAGCGGCTCCATGGTGGACCTGGCCTGGTACCGCGGCCGCTCCAACGTGATCGTATGGTTCTCACGTGGGTTCACGTGTCCCTTCTGCCGCGTCTACACCGACGGGGTACGGGCCGGATATGACGCTCTGCGGGCCTTCGATACCGAAGTGATCCAGGTTGCGCCCAACCTGCTCGAGAGCGCTCGCCGGTACTTCGGCGAGTCAGTCCTGCCGTTCCCATTCGTCTGCGATCCCGACAAGCGCCTCTACGCCGTCTATGGCCTGGGCGACTTGAGGGCGCTCGAGGCGACGCGGACGGCGGTCGTGAGCTTCGCCCACGCGTTCACGCACGGAGACGCCGTCAACCAGATCCGGGGCGCCTGGTTTGACGTGATGAACCGCAACTTCCTGCGTCGTCTGCATCACCACGCCATGACCGCCCAGGAGCAGGGCATCTTCCTCGTCGACAAGGAAGGCGTGATCCGCTACCTCACCGTTGTCGGTCCCATCGATCCCGTGCCGGGCGGGGAACAGCTCGCGGATCTCGCCCGGACCCACTGCGGCGCCGCCTCGGTGTCCGCGTGACCCGGATCGAGCGCCTGACACGGCTCAGCGAGATCCTCGCCGAGCTGTTCCGCTCGCCGATTCCCAGCCACTTCTTCCAAACGCTCGGCGACCAGGCCTGGGCTGCCGTGCCCTGCGACTATCTCGCCGTCTGCCTTCAGGATCCCGAGAAGGGCGGCTATCTCGTGCACTCGCAGGTGGACCTCGAGGATGGCGCGATGAGCCGGCGAGTGTTCTCCCTGGACGAGGGCCTGCCGGGACGGACGATCAGCACGAGCAAGGCCTACGTCGTCGAGGATCTCGCCGCCGAGGACGGAGCGCCCGATCTCGAAGGCGTGCTCGCCGCCGCGGGCCTGCGCGCGGCTCTGGTCGTGCCGATCCGGAGCGGCCTCGAAGTGCTCGGCGCGCTGCTCTTCGCTGGTCGGCCGCCGATCGTTTACGGAGACGACGATCTCCAGATCGCCCAGCTGATGGCGTCCGGGCTGTCATCGGCGCTCGAGACGTCGCGGGCCTACGACAAGCTCGGCGGAGAGCGCATGACGATGCTCGCCGTGCTGGGCAGCTCCGCGGACGCCGTGATCGCGACGAACCCTGCCGGGCTCGTGCTGCTCGCCAATGCAGCGGTGCGTCCGATGCTGGGTCTCACTCCGGACGCCATCGAGGGCCGACCGCTGGCTGCGGCCGTGCGCTACGCCCCGCTGCTCGAGCTCTTCGAGGCCGGGCGGCCGGGGATCTACGAGCTGCCGCTGCCCGATGGACGGACCGCTCAGGCGAGCCTCGTGCAGGTGACCACGCCGTTCGGTGAGCCGGTCGGTCTGGCCGCGGTCCTCCGCGACATCACGCTGCTCAAGAACCTGGAGCAGATGAAGAACGACTTCGTGAACACGGTTTCCCACGACCTCAAGGGGCCCATCACCGTCATCGCCGGCATGGCGGACCTGATGCGGATGGCCGGACCGCGAGACGAAAACCACGCGAGTCGATGCGAGGACATCCGGAGCTCAGCGCAGCACATGGCGGATCTCGTTTCGGACCTGCTCGACATAGGCAAGATCGAGGCCGGGCTCGACGCGGCCCGCGAGCCGATGGACCTGATTCCAGTGATTGGCGAGGCGCTCCGGATGGTGAGGCCACGGGCCGAGACCAAGAGCATCGAGCTGCACGCCGAGCTGGCCGAGGAGGCGATCATCTCGGCGGTTCCGAGCCGCGTGCGCCAGGTCTTGATCAACCTCATCGACAACGGCGTCAAATACACGCCCGCGGGGGGCCGTGTGAGCGTTGCGGCGGCGTTGTGGCCCGCTGGCGATGGAGCCGAGACGGTGCGGATTCGTGTGACCGACACGGGCATGGGCATCCCCGCCCGCGACCTGCCACATGTCTTCGACAAGTTCTACCGGGTCAAGAATAAGGCGACCAGTGAGATCGCGGGCACGGGCCTCGGGCTCGCTATCACCAAGAGCATCGTGGAGGCGTACGGCGGCCGGATCAGCGTCGAGAGCCTCGAAGGCGTCGGTACCACGTTCGAGGTCGAGCTGGAGCTCGTCCGGTCCTGACGAAGGCGACAATCACCCGAGGTAGGACGCTACGAATGTCCCGCTCGGGCTCGTCGCGGTGAAGCGCCCGAACGCGAACGGCGCCGGATCCACTGGTGGCGCCGCCCCGGTGATCAGCGCGGCCATCATCTCCCCGACCGCCGGTGAGAGCTTGAAGCCGTGCCCGCTCATCCCGGCCGCGATCCAAAGGCCGCGCACCGGCGACTCGTCGATGATCGGCATCCAGTCGGGCGTGATGTCAAAGGCGCCGACCCACCCGCGTCGATAGCGGGCCTCGGCGAGGCGTGGGATCGCGCGCCCTGTGCGCTCGAGGACGTCCGCCGCGTCGCCGAGGCTCACGTCGGAGCCGAGCAGCTCCGGCGCCATCGGATGCTGTGCCTCATCGTCGGTAAGCGAGCCGGTCAGCGTAAGACCACCCGTTTCGGGACGCGCGTAGCTGCCGCCCGCGAGATCGAGGTACACGAGATGCGGCCGCCCGAACCCGGCGTCGCGCTCGACGACGAAGACGGGATGGCGGCCAACGATGATCGGAAGCGCGATGCCGGCCAGTTGCGCGACGGCGCCGGACCAGAGCCCGGCCGCGTTGACGACCACGGGCGTGTCGACACGATCACCCGAGGCGGTCTCGACGCCGGTGACGTGGTCGCCCGCTGTTCGGATTGCGACGACCTCGACACCCTGCTCGATGCGGACGCCCCGCCGTCGGGCCGCCGCGGCGTAGCCGGTGGTGACGGCGGTCGGGTCGCCGTAACCCGATTCCGGTTCGTAAAGGACGGCGCCGAGGTGATCGCCGTTGATCCGCGGCTCGATACGGGCGAGGTCGCGGGGCTCGAGCACCTCGGCACGAACACCGAACGATCGCTGGCGTATGACCGTTTCCTCGAGCTTGGGACGCATCGCAGCCGAAACGCCGATGACCACGCCGCAGTCGATGTAGCCCGACTCGCCGCCGACGACGTCGCGAAAGCCGCGGAACGCGGCCAGGGACCGCACGACCATCTGGCTGGTCTCCGGGGTGGGGTAGAGCTGGCGGACGATGCCGACCGACCAGCCGGTGCCACCAGAGGCGAGGGAGTTGCGCTCGAGGACGAGGACGTCACGCACACCGACCGCCGCCAGGTGGAAGGCAATGGAGGCGCCGGTCACGCCGCCTCCGATGATGACGACCTCGGCGTGGCGGATCACCTGGACGCTGCGGCGGTGACCTCGGCGGTCTCGACCTCGTCGAGCAAGCGCGCCGGGTCGCCCTGACGGATGCGGCCCGGCACCAGGACGCGGGCATAGACGCGGCTCCAGCCGGGATGCCGTTTCTGGGACACGCGGGTGAAATCACCGCCCTTGAAGGCCCGCATGATGTTCATGCAGGGGCTCGTATAGCGGGTGATCTGAAGGAGCACGGTGTCGCCGAGGAGCAGGTGACACTCTGGGGCGACGGCCGACCAGTCCAAACCCTCGACCGTCACGTTCTCGCCGATGGTGCCGGGCTCGATCGCGTGACCCTCGGCCCGGAGGCTCGTGATCGCCTCCATGGCATAGAGACACACGGCCCGCTCGGCGCCTCCGTGGTGCTCGGTGTTACGGTGCGCGTCTCCCTCGAGTCCCACCGGCGTGACACGCGCTTGCGCGACCGCAGTCTTCGGAACGCCCCCGCGCGAGATGCTGATCTGGACGATTCTTCCACTCACAGGACGGCCTCTCTTCCGCCACCGGATCGTACGCGAGGCTCAGCGCTGCGCACGACGGATCATCCGCTGAACTCGAGCCTCCAGCACCAGCTCGCCACGCTGGTTCAGGACACGGTGGCGATACGTGACGATACCGCGGTCGGGCTTCTTCGTCTCACGCTTGTCGGCGACCTCCACCTCCACGGTGAGCGTGTCCCCCTCGAGCACCGGCGCCGTCACGCGCACCTCGCTCCCGAGGTACGCCATGCCGGTGCCGTGGATGAGCCCCGTCTGCATGATCAGCCCTTCGGAGAGGGCGAAGGTCATGGCGCCGGGCGCGGCGCGACGTTTGAACAGAGACTCTCGCGCGACATATTCCATGTCCATGAAGAGCGGTTCGGTGAAGCCAAAGAGGTTGACGAAGTTCACGATGTCGGTCTCCGACACCGTCCGGCCGAGCGTGCGGAACGTGGCGCCGATCTCGTGCTGCTCGAAGTGCAGGCCCTCGCCGATCATGCAGTTCCTCCCTCTGTGAACGAATCAGTATAGACGGCGCGACGCACCGGCCGGCTAGGGCAGATGAAACCAGTTGTAGGGACTGCCGAAGATCGCACGAGTCGTCGCCACTTCGGCGCCAGTGAGCACGAGGAGCAGCACCGCGAGCGCGACGACGGCGCGGCGATCGTCCCTCAGAATCCGAGCAAGGCCGCTGACGTAGAGCAGCGCGATGGGCACGAGCACGGCGAGAAGGAGGCGCCCTGCCGTGAAGTACGGTGAGCTCGGTGACGGGTGTTGCGTGCGAGCACCGAAGTGGAACCGGATTGACAGCAGCGCGAGGAACGCGATGGTGCCGAGAACGGCGGCGGCCGAGCTCCAAATGCCGACTTGAGCCCACCGGGGGCGCCTGACGATCGCGGCCACCACGCAGACGAGGGTGGAGCCGGCGTACACGAGGTCCAGGTGGGGCCAGCCGATCGGAGCCAGGTGCCAGACGAGATCGCCGCGCCAGAAGGTCGCGAGCAGTCCGCGAAGAAACACGGTCACGAACGGGAGCCCGAAAATCGGGTGCGGCCAGAGCTCGTCCAGACCTTTCGGTGTCCACCCGAGCGCCATCGCTTTCTGCGTCGGCCCTGACGGCTCTCCCGCGATCCAGTAGAGACTCTGCCACGCGAGGAGCGGGACCGCCATGCTCGCGAGCGTCGTGAGGGCTCCGATGGCTTCAGCGCGACTCGCCCACGGACGGCGGCCGGCCAGCGCGACCCCGAGGACCAGAAGCATCGCAATGGCCGTCGTTTTGGTGAGTAGCGCCGCGGCTACCAGAGCGCCAGCTCCGATCGAGAGCGCCAGGGAGGGCGCCGACTCACGCGCGAGCCGCAGGAGTGCGTAGAATGCGAGCCCACTCGTCAGAGGCGCCAGGGCATCATTGCTCACGCCGTAGAAGCTCCCCCGTGGCACGAGCGCGACGAAGAGCGCGACGCCGACGGCGAGCGCGGGCGCCTCCGTCATGGCGAGCCGTGCCGCACCGACCGCTACCGCGACGATCGCCGCTTCCAGGAGCGCGTTGAGGAATCGGGTCCAGTAGAAGAGCCGGCCCCCCGAGAGCCCGAGGGCGGTCCCCAAGCGATACCAGGCGCCGGCGACCAGGTAATAGAGCGGCGGCTCGACGGCTTCGTAGTTGAGGCGATCCCAGTCGCGCATCCCCCACGGCACTGCGGCCGCGCCTATCGCGGGAGGTGCCGTCCACACCGGTGGCGGCATTCCATCGGGCGGACGCGGGTTCAGGTATTCAGGACTGCGGTGCAGAAGGATCGAGTCGGAGCGAGGGTTCGAGATGCCGGTGCCGAACCGCACGATCGCTTCTCGGGTGGCCGGATCCAACCGCTCGTCGGTGAGCCGAACGGGGACGTGGCCGCGCGCGTACTTGACGACCAGGTCATAGTGGAAGGCTTCGTCCAGAGGGTGGAAGGGCGGCAACGCGGCCGCGAACACCCAGACACGCAGAGCACCGAGCAGGCAGAGCAGCGTCACCCACACCCGGGAGCTCAACACGAGGTTCACTCGCGCGCCTTCACGTAGAGCGTGACCTTCGGCCGTTCGCCCGGCTCCCGGAAGACGTGCCAACCCGGCTCGGGGATGTTTTCCCAAATCGTGTCGGCCAGGGGGAGGTCGACGCGCCGATAGCGCGGCAGGGTGACGTTCGCTCGCAGGTACTGGAGCGTGCGCTCGGTGTCTGCCGTCGCGCCCGGGGCCGTGGACTGGAATCTAAAGAAGTAACGGACGATCACCCAGTCCGGCGCTGGCCAGCCCGCCAGGCTCTGGCACCCCTGCCCGCCACGCACCTCCAGGCCGGTATAGAAGCGGAGCGGCAGATCGCCGTACGAGATGAAGACCCGGTCCCCCGGCCGAGCGCTGGTCTTCAAATGGTGGACGATCCCCTCGAGGGGCCCCTGGACGTGATGAGTGATCTCTTCCACGTACTTGGCCAGCGTGACCGAGAGTCGGCCGTTGACGAGGTCCGCCCTGTCCGGCACGAGCGCCAACAGCAAGATGACGGCGGCGAGCACTCGGCTCCGTGCGCCGAGGGCTCGGACAATCCAGGCCTGAAGGAGCGCCAGGGCGGGCAGGAGCGTGAGCAGGTACCGAAAAAACACGAACGGCACCGTCGCGACGACGAGAACGTGGGCGACCACGAAAGCGACGAGAAAGAGGCCCGCGCGGGTCTCGGCAGCGCCGAGAGCCATGCGCGTCCCGGCGGCGACGGCGACCAGCACGAGGCCCGCGGCGAGGAGCAACGCCGGGAACGCATAGAGCTCGATCTTTGACGCATATCGCGCGACGTTCCCGCCGAATTGCACCACCGAGTTGAGGGAGAGCAGCAGGCGGCTCTTTCCGCCAAGGTCCGACGCCAGGAGCCAGGGAAGATTCACGAGAACCGGCGCGACGAGGGCGGCGGTGAGCCACGGCAGGACCGCGCGGTCGAAGACGACGATGAGAAAGCCGAGCGCCAGCCCCGCGGCGGCGCCGAAGAAGAGGAGTTGGCTCGTATGCAGGAGCACGCTGAGCGCCAGCGCCAGCCCCGCGGCGGCCAGGCGTGGGGACCTCCGCAGGCTGAAGAAGAAGTAGAGGATCCAGATCGCGGCGAAGATCGCCACGCTGTAGTAGCGGCACTGGCGGACGTGCAAGAGAAAGGGCACCGAGAGAAGCAGAGAGCCGGCAGCGATGAGCGCCGTTGCCCGGTCGGCGAACACCCGGCGCGCGAGCACGTACATCGAGGGCACGCAGAGAAGACCCAGGAGCGCGAACGGAAGTCGGGCGGTGAAGGTGCCGGCGTCGAGCAGCGCGAAGGAGGCGGCGGTGAGATAGATGGGTAGCCACGGCGTCTGCCGCCAGAGATAGTTGATGTCATAGTCCGAGCCGCACTCCTGGGAGATGAGGCTCACGCCGTCCCAGGCGACGGGCACGCCGAAGCGCAGGACGTTCTTCGCGAGGAGGGCGGTCTCGGCCTCGTCATCCCAGAGGTACCGATCGTCGAGGTTGGGAAAGATCAGGAGTGCGGCGAGGAGCAGGAGCCCCGCGACCGTGCTATTCGCCCAGATACGCTCTGCGGACATCGGCGTTCTCCGAGAGCTCGGCCGCGGTTCCCGCCAGCGCGATGGAGCCGGTCTCGAGCACGTACCCTCGGTGGGCGATGGAGAGCGCCATCGCGGCGTTCTGCTCGACCAGGAGAATCGTCATCCCCTGGCGGTTGATGTCGCTGATCGTGTCGAAGATCTGCTGGACGAGGACGGGGGCCAGGCCCATGCTCGGCTCGTCGAGCAGCAGGAGACGTGGATTCGCCATGAGCGCGCGCCCGATCGCGAGCATCTGCTGCTCGCCGCCCGAGAGGGTGCCGGCCACCTGGGTGAGGCGCTCGGCCAGCCGTGGAAACAGCCCGAAGACCCGCTCGAGGTCGGTGCCGACGCCGGCATCGCTCCTGAGATAGGCGCCCATCATGAGATTCTCGCGCACCGTCAGGCGATTGAAGATCCGGCGGCCCTCCGGTACGTGGGCGATGCCGCGCGAGACGATCGCGTGCGGCGGCACGGCGAGGAGCGATTCGTCCTCGAGCATGATGGCGCCGCGGGTCGGGTGGAGGAGCCCGGAGATCGTCTTGAGCGTGGTCGTCTTGCCGGCGCCGTTGTTGCCGAGGATCGTGACGATCTCGCCCCGGCCCACCTCGAGCCCCACGCCCTTCAGCGCGCGGATCTCGCCGTAGGCGACGTCGATCGACTCGACCTTAAGCACCCGACCTGGCCCTCGGCCCGACGCCGCGCTTGCCCAGATAGGCCTCGATCACGCGCTCGTTACTCTGGACCTCGCGGGGTGCACCCTCTGCGATCTTCTCGCCGTGATCCAGCACGGTCACGCGATCGGAGACCTCCATGACCACGCGCATGTTGTGCTCGATCAGGATGATGGCGAGGTGGAGGTCGGCGACGAGCCCGCGCAAGAGATGCATCAAGGCACTCGCCTCGCCCTGCGTCATCCCGGCAGTCGGTTCGTCCAGGAGCAAGAGCGCGGGCTCGGACGCGAGCGCCCGGGCCAGCTCGAGCCGACGCCGATCGCCGTACGGGAGATTGCGCGCGACGACGTTCGCAGTGGCCTGGAGGCCGACGCGGTCGAGCAAGCCGACGGCGCGAGCGGCCAGCTCGGACTCGGTCCGGTGGAAGCCCGGATTTCGCGTGAGCACGTCCCAGAGGCGGAGCGTGATCCGAGAATTCATCCCGACCAGGACGTTCTCGATCGCCGTCATGTTGGCGAAGAGCCGGATGTTCTGGAACGTCCGGCAGATGCCCAGCGCGGTGATCTGATCGGGGCGCAGGCCGAGGAGCGCCTGGTCACGGAAGGTGACGCTGCCTTCGTCCGCGGCGTAGAGCCCCGTGAAGATGTTGAAGAGCGTCGTCTTCCCGGCGCCGTTCGGCCCAATGATCGAGGCGATCCCCCGGTCGACCGCGAGGTCGACTCCATGCAGCGCCGTGAGTCCCCCGAACCTCTTCGTGACGCCACGCGCTTCGAACAGGGACGGCATGGTCGGGGACCCTAGGACGCCAGCTCGCGCTGGCGGCGCCGCGCGGGGAAGATACCTTGCGGGCGGAAGATCATCATCAGGACGAGGATGATGCCGAAGACCATCCGCTCGTACTTGGCCGGCTCGAACTGGGTCGGGAGATCGGCGAGGCTGAAGCCGAAGATGGTCACGCCCGCGTTCTTGAGCTCATTGAGCCAGAGGGAGAACCCCTTCAAGACCTGGAGGTTGAGCACGGTCACGACGGTGGCGCCGACGATCGCGCCGGGTATCGAGCCCATCCCGCCGAGGATGACCATCGCCAGGACGCCAATCGACTCGAGGAACGTGAACGACTCGGGATTGATGAAGACCTGCTTGGCCGAGAACAACACACCCATGACGCCGGCGAACGACGCGCCGCAGGCGAATGCCATCAGCTTCATCCGCACGAGCGGCACGCCCATGGCTCTGGCCGCCAGCTCGTCCTCGCGGATCGCCTCCCACGCCCGGCCGATGTGGGAATCCTCGAGCCGGCGGTTGACGATGATGACCGCGACGACGATGAGGAGAGCCAGGAAGTAGAAGTACTCGCCGTACGGAAGCCCGAACGGCGTCGGCGGCCGCGAGATCGGCGTGATGCCTTTGGGGCCGTTGGTGAAGTTGATCGGCTTGTCGAGGTTGTTGGCGAGGACGCGGATGACCTCGCCGAAGCCGAGCGTGACGATGGCGAGATAGTCGCCGTGCAGGCGCAGCACCGGCAGGCCGAGCAGGATTCCGGTGACCGCGGCGGTCCCGAGGCCGACGAAGAGGAACACGTAGAACCACCAGCCCGCCAGCGGGAAGGCCTCGCCGCCGAAGATGATGTTGGCGTGCGGTGAGCCGAAGATGGCCCAGGAGTAGGCGCCGACCGCGAAGAAGGCCACGTACCCGAGATCCAAAAGCCCGGCCAGGCCGACGACGATGTTGAGGCCGAGCGCCAGCGCGACGAAGATGCCGACCTGGGTCGCGACCTCGAGGTAGTAGCTGTTGAAATATCCGATGGTCGGCATCAGCACCAGGAGCGCGATTGCCAGGAGGCCCCAGCGGAGCCGCTCGGGGATCCGCGCCTTGAAGACGAACAGGAGCGAGCCCTGGAAGAGAAGGAACACGAGGACGGAGCGCGGAAACGTGGCGACCGCGAGCGCTGACAGCGCCACCAGCGCCACGGCGATCGGCGAGTAGATCAAGCCCGCTCCCGCACGATCTCGCCGAGAAGACCCTTGGGCCTGAAGATCAGGATCAGGATCAGGATCGAGAAGGCGAGAATGTCCTTGTATTCGGCGCCGAAAGCGCCGCCGGTGAGCAGCGAGAGATAGGCCGCGGCGAACGCCTCGAGGAGCCCGAGGACGAGCCCGCCGACCATCGCACCCGGAATGTTCCCGATCCCGCCGAGCACCGCCGCGGTAAAGGCCTTCAGCCCTGGAATGAAACCGCTATAGGGATTGATCAGCCCGTACTGCACACCGAAGAGCACGCCCGCGGCGCCGCCCATCGCGCCGCCGATCAGGAACGTGAGCGAGATGATCCGGTTGACGTCGATCCCCATCAGGCTCGCCGCCGCCTGGTCTTCGGCGACCGCGCGGATCGCGGTGCCGACCTTCGTGCGGTTCACGATGAGGTGCAGGGCCCAGAGCATGAGCAACGCGCCGCCGATGACCACCAGGGACTTGACCGACACATCGATCGTCTCGGTGAGCTCGAAGCGGTGGTTGAGGACGTCCATCGTCGGGTAGACCAGGTTGAAGGCGTTGCGCCAGAGCGACTCGACGAGCCGGATGAGGTCCTGGAGAAAGAACGAGATCCCGATGGCGGAGATCAGCGGGATCAGCCGGGGCGCGCCGCGCAGCGGACGGTAGGCGATCCGCTCCACGGTGACGGCGAGCAGCCCGCTGGAGGCCATGCCCGCGATCAGGACCAGCAGCAGCACGAGCGGCCACGGGAGGCTGTCGAGGAGGCCGATGCTCTTGAGCCCCAGCAGGACCTCGACTCCGACGAAGGCGCCGGCGATGAAGATCTCGGAATGCGCGAAGTTGATGAACTCGAGGACGCCGTACACCATCGTGTAGCCGAGCGCGATGAGAGCGTACATGAAGCCGAGAATGATGCCGTCGAGAAGAACTTGCGGAAAGATCCCGACGAGTAGCTCGAAGTCCATGCGTGCTAGGCCACAAAGTCTGAGGGGTCGGACAGCGCCTATTTCTTGGCGGCGGGAGCGGCGATCGCCAGCTGCTTGACGATCTTGTTGTTGCCCCACTTTCCGGGGTCGTCGCTGGCAACCTGCAGGACGAAGTAGAGCGCCTTCTTGCGGTCGCCCTTGCCGTCGAACTCGATGTCGCCGGTGATGCCGTTGGGGAGCTTGGTGCTGCGGATCGCGGTCGCGACGTCCTCGCGGCTCGGCACCTTGCCGCCCTTCGCGGCGGCCTCGATACCCTTGAGGGCGATCGTGGCGGCGTCGTAGGCCTCGGCCGCGTACGGCTCGGGGTTTTTCCCGAACTTCTTCTTGAACTCCTCGACGAACGCCTTGGCCCGCGGCAGCTCCGAGGCCGGACCGGCCGCCGAGGTGTAGTACATGCCGACCACGGCCTTTCCGGCGATCTTGGTCAGGTCGGACGAGTCCATTCCGTCCGGGCCGAAGAACTTGCCCTTGACGCCCTTCTCGCGGGACTGCTTGAAGAAGGGCGCGGCCTGATCGTAGATGCCGCCGAAGTAGATCACGTCCGGGTTCTTCGCCTTCATCGGCGTGACGATCGGGTCGAAGTTCGACTTTTCTTCGGTGCCCTCGAAGCCGAGGACCTTGATGCCCTTCTTCTCGGCGTCGGCCTTGAAGAACTCGGCGACGCCCTGACCGTACGGAGTCTTGTCGTGGATGATGTAGACGGTCTTTGCCTTCATCGTCGCGTGCGCGAACTCGGAGCCGACGACACCCTGGACATCGTCACGCCCGCACACGCGGTTGACGTTCGGGTAGCCGCGGTCGGTGATGACCGGATTCGTGTTCGCCGGCGAGATCATCGCGAGCGAGACTTCCTTGTAGACCTCGGACGACGGGATCGCCACGCCCGAGTTCAGGTGACCGACGATGGCGAGAATGTCCTTGTCGGCGATGATGTTCTTCGCGTTGGCGACGCCGACGTCGGGCTTGGCCTGGTCGTCGAAGGGGACCAGCTCCACCTTGAAGCCCTGCTTCTCCAGGGCTCCCTTGAACTTCTCGACCGCCAGCTGCGCGCCGAGCTTGATGCCCTCGCCGAGCGCCGCCTGACCGCCGCTGAGAGGACTCTGCGTCGCGATCTTGATGGTGCCCTTGCCGCCTTGCCCTTCCACCATCGAGGCCGGGAGCCACGCCACGGCCAGAACGGCGACGAGCGCAAGAACGAGGTAGACCCTGTGACGCATCATCGGTGCCCTCCTTACATTTTCAGTCACGTTCGGTCACGTGGTGAGTGCCGGTCGGCGCGGCGCCATTATAGCGGCCCGCGCCGGTTCAAGTCACGTTCCGCGCGGATCGCCGCGAGGAATTCGCGGGTCGCGGCGGCGGGATCGGGCGCTCCGCAGACGGCCGAGATCACCGCCACGCCGTCGGCGCCGGCGCGGATCACCTCGGCGACGTTCTCACGGGTTATTCCGCCGATGCCGATCAGCGGCGACTTGGTCGCGGGCCGCACCGCGCGGATCAGCTCCGGCCCGACGAGCTCGAAATCAGGCTTGGTCTGCGTCGGGAACATCGAGCCGACCGCGATGTAGTCGGCACCCTCCGACTGCGCCTCTCGAGCCTGGGCGACGCTGTGGGTCGAGCGCCCCAGCACCATGCCTGGCCGAAGCAGCGGCCGGGCGGCGCGGGTGGGCAGATCGTCCTGGCCGAGGTGAACGCCGTCGGCGCCGACGGCGATGGCCAGATCGACCCGGTCGTTCACGATGAACGTCACGCTGCCCCGGCGACACCGCTCGCGCAGCCGCTCGGCCAGCGGCAGGAGTCGCCCGGAAGGCCACTCCTTCTCACGGAGCTGGATCAGGCGGCAGCCACCGGCAATCGTCGCGTCCAGGATCTCCTCGAGATCGCGGCCCCGGGCGGCCGCCCGATCGAGGATGACGTACAGCGAGGGGTCCATCAGCCTCGACGTCTGACCATCTCGACCTTGTTGACGTGACCCTCCTGGAACGCCGGATCGTCGAGCAGTCTCAAATGGAACGGGATGGAGGTTTTGACGCCTTCGAGCACCGTTTCGCGCAGCGCCCGGCGCATCCGGTCGATCGCTTCCTCACGGCTCGCGCCCCGCACGATGATCTTGGCGAGCAGCGAGTCGTAGAACGGCGGGACCGCGTAGGGCGCCATCAGGTGGCTATCGACGCGGACATTGAAGCCACCGGGCGGCACCCACATGGTGACGCGGCCGGCGCTCGGAGCGAACGTCTCGGGATCTTCCGCATTGACGCGGCATTCCATCGCGTGGCCCTCGAACCGCACCGCGTCCTGCCGATAGCCGAGGGGCTCGCCGCCGGCGATCCGGATCTGCTCCCGGACGATGTCGATCCCGGTAACGAGCTCGGTCACGGGGTGCTCGACCTGGATCCGGGTGTTCATCTCGATGAAGTAGAAATTGCCGTCTTCGTCCACGAGGAACTCGACGGTGCCCGCGCTGACGTAGTTGACGGCCGCCGCCACGGTGAGCGCGGCCTGGAGCAGCCCATCGCGCGTCTTGGCAGCCAGGAGCGGCGCCGGCGATTCCTCGAGAAGCTTCTGGTGGCGTCGCTGGACCGAGCAGTCTCGCTCGCCGAGATGGACCCGGATACCGTTGCGGTCGCCGAGCACCTGGACCTCGACGTGCCGGGCGTTCTGAACGAACTTCTCGCAATAGACCTCCGACGAGCCGAAGGCCGCGCCGGCTTCCGACTGGCAGGCGTCGAACGCCTGGACGACTTCGCCGCGCTCCCTGACGATCCGCATCCCGCGGCCGCCCCCGCCGGCGGCGGCCTTGAACATGATCGGATAGCCGATCCGGTCGGCGACCTCGAGCGCCTCCGCGGAGCCCTTCAGCGCGACCTCGCTGCCCGGGATGACCGGGACGCCCGCCTGCATCGCGATCTGGCGCGCCTGGGCCTTGTCGCCCATCAGCCGGATCGCCTCGGGCGACGGGCCGATGAACGTGATCGAGCACGCCCGGCACACCTCGGCAAAGGCGGGGTTCTCGGCGAGAAACCCGTAGCCCGGATGGATGGCCTCGCTGTCGGTCACGGCGGCGGCGGAGATGATCGCTGGAATATTGAGATAGCTTTCTCGGGCCGAGTCGGGGCCGACACAGATCGTCTCGTCGGCGAGACGCATCGGTAGGGAGTGGGCATCGGCCTTCGAGTGAGCGAGCACCGAGCGGATGCCGAGCTCGCGGCACGTGCGGATGATTCGTAGCGCGATCTCGCCCCTGTTCGCGATCAGGACCTTATGGAACACGGATCAGCCGCCCAGGATCCGCCGCCACTGGGACTCGAGCTCGGTCAGCCGGAGGCCGTAGACGCGCGGCATCGCCTCGGCAATCGACTCGCCGGCGCCGAGGCGGGCCAGCAGCTCGCGCAGCGACTCCATGCCGCCCCCACGATCGAGGAGATCCCGGACGATCCAGAGCGCGATGTTGTAGCCGGCGCGGGCACGAAGCGGATCTTGATCGCCGGCCAGCGCCTCCACACCCGCGAGGGTGAGGCCTGACGGAGCCCGCAGTATCGGATCCGAGGTCGCGCCCTCGAGGACCTGAGCCAATCCCTCGTGGAGCCACCGCGGCGCCCGACCGCGCGCCAGATCGTGAATGGCGGCATGGGCGTATTCGTGCACGACCAGCCGTTCGAGCTCGGTGGCGGGCGGCCGGACGCGGCCGACTGGGAGGCGGATCTTCCCGTCGAACAGTCCGGTGGCCCACGCGTGGACGCGCGTCACGTCGCGGAACTCGTGGTGCTCGTACAGCACGACCGTCGTCCGCTGCTGCGGGGTGTAGGCGAGCATCCGGGTCACGCGCGCAGCCGCCGCCTCGAGCTGCGTGACGATCTCGCGCCGCGCCTCGGCGTCGAGCGTGTCGCGATACTTCACGACGAAGCGCGGCGTGATCTCTCGCCGGAAGCCGGCCTCCGCGCGCCACTCCCGCTCGACCTTCTCGAGCAGTCGGCGCGCCGATTCGTTGGACGGCTCGCGCTCGAGCACCGCTCTCAGATTCACGACGGCCTGCGCCGGGTTGTCGCGGCGGTCGTGGAGATGGGCAAGCAGCAGCCGGACCTCCGGATCGTACTCCGCCCGCGCGGCGCGCTCGAGCGGGGCGAGGGCATCGTCCGGCCGCCCGGCGTGGACCGCGGCGACGCCCAGGCCTTTCAAGAGGCCTGGATCGTCCGGTGTCTCGATCAATCCGTGCTTGAACAGCAGGGACGCCTCGTCCGGTCGCCCCTCGCGAAGCGCGTGCCAGCCCCAGCCTTCGAAGCATCGGATGACGTCCTGACGTCGGGCCGCGCTCGCCGGGTCGTCCGCCGCGGCGCGGCCGAACTTTTCGCACGCGCGCGGAAACTGGCCGGCACCGTACAGGCGGATGGCTTCCTCGGTGAGCGCCTGAGCATCGCGGGCACCGAGGGAGGCGAACACGACGGCTCGCTCAGAGGCGCTCCGCTCGTAGCGACGGCCTTCGCGCCAGCCGAGCAGCAGCGCCGCGGCGCCGAGCAGCAGCGCGGCGAGGGCGAGCAGGCGGACGTTAGGGATGAGCGGCACGCCCGTGCTCAGCGGGCGGGGTCGATCAGGAACAGGGATTGGCCGAACTCGACGGGGTGCGCGTTTTCGACGAAGATCTTGACGACCCGACCCGCTACCTTGGATTCGATCTCGTTCATGAGCTTCATCGCTTCGATGATGCAGAGGATCTGGCCTTCCTTCACGACGTCGCCTTCGCTCACGTATGGCTCGGCCGTCGGCGACGACGCCCGGTAGAAGGTTCCGACCATCGGCGCCTCGATCGTGACCCCCGAGCCCGACTCGACCTCGGGCGAGACCATCCCCGCCGGCCGTTCCACGGACGTCACCACCGGCGCGGCGGCGAACGAAATCGGGGTGGCGACGCCGCGCTGCAGCCGAACCCGGACTTCGCCGACCGTCACGTCGATCTCGGAGAGCCCGAGCTCGGTCAGCAAGGTGCCGAGGCGCCGCGCGAGCTCGACGGTCGCGCTCTCGCCCGTACCGGATTGGCGGCGGCGCCGCGCCATCAGGAGCCCGCCGTGGCGACGCGCCCGAGATACTCGCCGGTCCGAGTGTCCACCTTGACCACGTCGCCCTCACTCAGGAACAACGGAACGTTGACCACGGCGCCGGTCTCGAGGGTCGCCGGTTTCGTCCCGCCCTGGGCGGTGTCACCGCGGACGCCCGGGTCGGTGCGGGCGATCGCGAGCTCGACGAAGTTGGGGAGCTCGACCGCCGTCGGCGAGCCGGCGATGTAGAGGACGTCCACCTCGGTGTTCTCCTTCAGGTACTCGCGGGCGTCGCCGACCTCATCGGCCGACAGGGAGACCTGCTCGTATGTCTCGGTGTCCATGAAGTTGTAGCGGTCGTCACGGTAGAGGAACTGCATGTGCTTCTCTTCGAAGTCGACCAGCTCGACCTTCTCGCCGGAGCGGAAGGTGTTGTCGATGACCTTGCCGAGCTTCATGTGCTTGAGCTTCGTCCGGACGAACGCGCCGCCTTTGCCCGGCTTCACGTGCTGGAAGTCGACGATCGTGTAGGGGTTGCCGTCGAAGACGATACGCAGCCCCTTCTTGAACTCCGCGGTTGACACCTGCATCGAATCTAGCCTTTCCGTCGCTGACGCGCGCGCAGCGCACCCTCCAGCCTCTCGCGCGCCTCTCGATGATCCGGATTCTTTCGCAGAATCCGGGTGAAGATCTGCGCGGCCTCCTCGACGCAGCCCTGCTCGAGGCAGAGCGCGCCGAAGGTGACCGTCGCGAACGTATCGTCGCTCAGTACCCGGGCCAGGCCGGTCGCCTCGACGGCCCCCGGCGCCGCGGCGCGCAGCAGCGACAGCAGCGCCTGCGACTCGCGGTCGCTCGAATCGAGCGCGATGGCCGCTTCCAGATGCCTCACGGCCTCGTCGATGTGACCGAGCCGACGCTGGATCTCCGCCGCCAGGCGGTGGCTCTGGGCGTCCTCGGGGCTCACCTCGAGAATAGCCTCGAGCTCGACCTGCGCGGGAGCGAGCTGACCGTCGGCCACGAGCGCTTTGGCCAGGATGAGGCGGGCCGTTGTGTAGTGAGGATAACGCGCGAGCCCATTGCGGCAGAGCGCCACGGCGTCACGCGTCCGCCCGGCCTTGCGATACAGATCGGCCAGCTGCGCAAAGGCGAGGGAAGCGGGATCCCGCGCCAGCCGCTCCTCCTGCCGGCGGATGGCGCCGACGATCGCCTGATCTTCCCCAGACATCCCATGCGAGTTATACGGACCACAAGTTTCCGTTGTCAACCCTGCCTCGGACATCACGACCCGAGGGAGGCGATGACCGCGTGGATTTCGGTGGTGGGGACGTCGTAGACGATTCGAAAAGCGCCGATGCGAGGCGCCAGCACGAATGGAACGCGTCCGTCCTTTGCCTTCTTGTCGCGCGCCATCGCCGAGACGATCGGCTCGACGTCGATCGATGGAGCCCGGACCGGAAGCCCGAGCGTCTCGAGCATGCGCTCCTGCCTGGTCGTCGTCTCGTCGTCGGCGATGCCGAGGCGACGCGCGAGACGCGCTTCGGCGACGATCCCCAGGGAGACCGCTTCGCCGTGGGCGTAGCGCGTGTACCCGGTCGCAGCTTCGAGCGCGTGACCGATCGTGTGGCCGTAATTGAGCACGTGACGGAGCTCGGCCTCGCGCTCGTCCCGCTCGACGACCGAGGCCTTGAGTCGGCACGAGCCGCCGATGATCCGCTCGAGCACGCCGAGGTCGCGGGCCGCGAGCGGCGCCAGGTCGCGCTCGAGCTCGGCGAAGTAGTCGGCGTCCAGCACGATCCCGTGTTTCACGATCTCGGCCAGGCCGGAGCGGAACTCGCGCTCGGGGAGAGTCCGGGCCACGGCCGGGTCGACGACGACGAGACGCGGCTGGTGGAATGCGCCGATCATGTTCTTTCCGAGCGGATGGTCGATGGCCGTCTTGCCGCCGATCGACGCATCGACCTGGGCCAGCACCGTCGTCGGCAGCTGGATGAAGTTGATCCCGCGCATGTAGGTCGCGGCGGCGAAGCCGGCCACGTCGCCCACGGCGCCGCCGCCCAAGGCCAGCACCGTCGAGGTCCGGTCCAGACCGGCCGTGAGCAGCCGATCCCAGCAGTGCTCCGCGACCGCCAGGGTCTTCGCGGCCTCGCCTTCCGGCACGTCGATCGTGGTGACGGTGAACCCCGCGGACTCTAGGCTCGCGACGACCGTCTTGCCATAGAGACGCATGATCGCGCCGTCGCTGACGAGCGCGGCGCGGCTTCCCAGGCGCAGCTCTCTCAGCCGCTCACCGACGCTCTGGAGCGCGCCGGACGCGACGACGATCCGATACGATCGACTGCCGAGATTGACGTCGACGATCATCTGGATTTTCCTAGCGATTCGCCCTGGACGGGTGAGCCGCCGCCCAACCAGGCTACCAGGTTTTCAGGCTAGCGAGATAGGTCTCGTAGTTGCGCCGGATCTCCTCGAGTCCGTCGCCGCCGAACTTCTCCAGGAAGGCACCGGCCAGGACGATGGCCATCATCGCCTCGCCCACGATGCCAGCGGCCGGGACGGCGCAGGGGTCGCTCCGCTCGACCACGGCCTCCACCGCCTCCTTGGTTGCGAGATCGACCGATCGCAGCGGCGTCCGGAGCGTCGAGAGCGGCTTCATCGCCGCCCGGGCGATCACCGGCTGGCCGTTGGTCACGCCGCCCTCCCGGCCGCCCGCGTTGTTCGTCGAGCGCCGGAACCCGCTCTCGTGGTCGAACAGGATCTCGTCGTGAACTCCCGAACCCGGCCGGCGCGCGGTTTCGAAGCCGAGACCGAGCTCGCAGCCCTTGATCGCCTGGATCGAGCAGATGGCCTGGGCGAGGCGGCCGTCGAGGCGGCGGTCCCACTGCACGTTCGAGCCCAGTTCCACCGGGCAGCGGAGCGCGACCACTTCGAAGACGCCGCCGAGCGTGTCGCCCTTGCCGCGGGCCTTCTTCTGGGCGACGCCCGGCTCGGGTGGGCCGACCGAGATCGTCGACTTCCAGTTCTCGCAGTCGCGGTTCGCGATCTGGAGCGTGATGGGACCGCCGAGCGTGGATCCCCACCGCACGCCCGAGAGGATGTGGACCTGGTCGCGCTCGATCTTCATGCGGCCGCCGCGCCCGTAGCCGCGCTGGCGGCG
This sequence comes from Candidatus Rokuibacteriota bacterium, assembly GCA_003221615.1. Lineage (GTDB taxonomy): Bacteria > Methylomirabilota > Methylomirabilia > Rokubacteriales > CSP1-6 > AR31. The sequence continues at coordinate 27,712 of QHSQ01000004.1, forward strand.
CGCCAGGTCCTCGTTGATGTGGCTCTCGGCCAGCGGCAAGCCCGCCGGGAGGCCGTCGATGACCGCCACGAGGGCCTCACCGTGGGACTCGCCCGCGGTAAGGAACCGAAACATCCCGCTCATGGCGACTACTTTACTTTACTTCTTCGGGGCCGGGGGCGGCGGTGGGGGCTGCGCCGCATCGACCTTCAGGACCGACGGCGTGATGAACACGACGAGCTCGCGGCCCGTGGTCTGCGAGGCCGTCGTCTTGAACAGCCATCCGAGGACGGGAATGTCGCCGAACAGCGGAAGCTTCCGCACCTCGTCGGCATCGAGGTTCGTCGTCACGCCGCCGATGACCAGACGCTCGCCTTCCTTGATGAGAACCTCGGTCTGCGCCTTACGCTTGTTGATGACCGGCGGGGCCCCCGCGGTGGTGCCGAGGTTGACGGTCGTGTTGCTTCGCGAGTTGTTCTCGATCGTGACCTTCATCTTGATCTTGGTGATGTCGCCTTCCCGAATGACGGTCGGGACGACGTCGAGCCTGAGCACGGCTTCCTTGAACTGGATCTGCGTACCGGCGGAGCTGACCGTCGCGTAGGGAATTTCTTCGCCGAGGGAGATCGAGGCGGTCCCGTTCTCGACGGTGACGACCTCGGGGCGCGCGAGCGTCCGCGTCTTGCTGAGCAGGCGCAGCGCCTCGAGCGCGAGGTTGATGTTGTACCGGCTACTGGTGAAGCCGAACGCGATACCGCCGGCGCCACCGCCCGTGACCGCGCCGCCGCCGAGTGCGGCGCCGATGGGCAGGTTGACGAGGTTCCCGCCAAGGGGCAGACCGGTCGTGCCGCTGACCGGGAGCAGGTTTGGAAAGCCGGTGGGGGCGTTCGGGGGACCGAACACGTTGGCCACGGGGACGCCGCCCGCGACCCCGAGATTGTTGGCGGTGTCACTGGTGAACCCGCGGCTGACGAGGATCGAGTTCCCACCGGCCTGGACGACACCGCCGCCGCCCCACTGGACGCCGATGGCGAACAGGTCATCGCGATCGAGGATCTCCATGCGTGCCTCGATCTTCACCTGCGGCAGCGGCACGTCGAGCTTCTCCCGGATCAGCGTCTTGATACGCTCGAGGTCCGCCTCGTAGTGGCGGACGAAGATCGAGTTCGTGGGCTTGTAGGGGCGAATCGTGATGCCCTTCGCCAGCACTTCGGCGGTCGGAGACGGAGGAGGGGGCTGGGGGATCTGGGGCGCGGTACCGTAGAGCGCGGAGAACGGCGGCGCCGCGATGGGGGGGAACCCCTCCGCCACCGGCGCCACCTGGGCCTGGATGCCGGCGGGCGGAATTCCGAGGATCCCCTGCAGGGTCCTTGCGACCTCCTCGGGATCGGCGTAGGAGAGCCGAATCGTCTCTTCGCGCAGCGGTCCGCGGGCGCGGAGCTCGGCGACCGCCTGGTCGGCGAGGCGCTTCTTGTCGATGGCCTCCTGCTCCTTGAGCTGGGCCTCGGCGATCTTCGTCCGGACGTCGCTCTCGGCCTTCATGCGCGCTTCTTCGACTCGCGCGGTCGCCTCGCGTTCCTTGATCAGCTGCTCGTTGGAGACGATGCGGAGCACGCCGTCCTTCTCGACCTTGCGCAGACCGCGGGTCTCGAGGATGGTGTCGAGCGCCAGATCCCAGGGGACGTTCTTCAGGGTGATCGACATCTTCCCCTTGACGTCGTCGCCGATGACGACGTTCTTGTTGCTCTCGGCGGCCAGGATGCGGAGGAGGTTCACGACGTCCGCGTCCTTGAAGTCGAACGAGATGAGGCGCTGGCCGTTGGTAGGCGCCGGCGGGGCGGCCGGCGGCGTGGCCTGAGCGATCTGCACCGGGCGCGCGGCCTGAGCGGGCGGCGCTTCCTGTGCGCCGGGCCCGGCGGCCGCTGCGGCGCTGCTCGCGACCGCGGCCGGCGGAGCCGCCGTGGGAATGACGATCGCCAGACCATCGGACTCCTCGCGGATCGCGTAGCCGACGCTGCGGCTCAGGTCGAGCACGAGACGCGCGACGCCCTGCCGGTACTGGCCGCCGCGAACCTGCTTGACCGGATCCTTCCCGACGTTCAGCGGCGTCTTGCGCCACGCGTATACCGTGTTCTCCAGGTCGATGACGAGCCGGCTGGGCGAATCCACCAGATCGGCCTTGTACTGCGCCTCTCGCGACGTCTTCACGAACACGGTGACGGAGTCCGGATGCGGCGTCACCGTCACATCGCTGAGCCGCGCCGGCTCAGCCTGGGCCCGCGAACCCGTCGGGACCAGGAGCACCAGCGCGAGGCTCACGACGACCAGCACGATGGGGATCCGTCTTTCAGCGTTCATTTAGTTTGTCGCCAGTCTGAGAACCACGCGGTTTGACGGCGCGCCGGTCTTCGGCGCCACCACGAACACCACGCTGTCGGAGCCGATCTCCAACAGGCGGCCATCCCCGAGCGTGTCGCCGGGTTTGAGGATGTACCCGATGCCATCGGGCGCTTCGACCAGCGCGAGCGCCACGCGATTGCTGCGGACGATGCCCGTGAGCCGGGTGGCTGCCACCGTGAGTCCTCCTGAGCCCTCGCGTACCTCGAGGGTCTCGAAGGGATCGCGGCGTCCCTTCGGGTCGTACTTGGGCACCGCGGGGACGATTTCGGCCGGCGGCGTTTCCGGCGCGGCGGCCACCGGCTGGGCCGCGGGCGGCTTCGGCGGCGCGGAGGGAGGAGCGTTCCCGCACGCGCCCAGCATGACGGCCAAGCCGACCGACGTCAGCACCCCCTGGTGTACGCGCATGTGTCTGGTCCTCACCTTGGCTTCGGCGCCGGCGCCGCGCCCACGGGACGGTACATGTACGTCGCCAGGACCAGCTCGGCGCGGACCGGGTTGCGCAGCCGGTTGAGGCCGCTCAACTTGATCTCGGTGACGTTCACGACGCGCGCCAGCTTGGCGACCCGCTCGAAGAACTCGCCGAGCTGGTGGTAGCCTGCCTCGGCGTTCACTGCGATCGGGATCTCGCTGTAGTAGTCCCGCACCGCCGGCGGGCGCGGCTGGAACAGAGAGACGGCCAGCCCGGACGCGGTCGCTGCGTCCGACACCGACCGGTAGAGCGTCGGGATCTCCTTCTCACCGGGCAGCTTGTCCTTGAGCGCGTTGAGCCGCGCCTCGAGCTCCGTGACCTCGCGGCGGTACTTCAGGAGGTCGGCGACGATCGCTTTGCTCCGGGCGATCTCGCTCTGAAGGGAGCTCAGCTGCGCGCGCAGCTGCGTGACCTGAGCCTCGGCAGGAGCCAGGAGAAGGAAATACCCGGCGGCGACGATCACGATCGCTCCCATGATGCCGACGACGAGCTTCTGCGATCGGGGGGCGTTGACGATGGGGTCGAAGATCGGCGGCAGCGCCATGTCAGCTCTCGTACCGGCAGGTGACTTCGAAGGTCACCAGCGGGGCTGGCCGGCCCAGGTCCCGGCGAGTCACGACGAGATCGACGTCCTTGAACTTGCCGGAGGCGCGAAGGTTCGACATGAAATCGGAAATCGCCGTCGGAGAGAATGCCGA
>QHSQ01000307.1 GCA_003221615.1 Candidatus Rokuibacteriota bacterium
GAGGTGGTGGATACCGAGTTCGGGACTTCGTACGGCGCCTATCGGCCCGCCGAGGCCGACACGTACTACTGGCGCATCGCCCACTTCCTGTTCCCGTTCTTCACGATGATCCCGACTGGCATTCTGGGCATGCAGGTGCTCGTGCGCGCCTGGGTGCCGGTCGACGACAACCACATCATGTTCTGGAGCATCGGGGCGCCGCGCTCGCGCGCGGGCAACGGGGCGGCCGGTGGCGCGTCCGGGCTCAATGCCGGCGGCCGGCCGGTCGCGGCGGCCGGCTCGCGGCCGGGAGGCTTCGAGTTCCTGCCGGACACCTCGGACTGGACCGGCAAGTTCCGCCTGACCCAGAACAAGGACAACGACTACCTGATCGACCGTGCGGCGCAGCGCACCGAGAGCTTCACGGGCATCGCCGGAATCCACCAGCAAGACCAGGCCGTCACCGAGAGCATGGGGCCGATCTACGACCGGACGCAGGAGCACCTCGGAACCTCGGACGCGATGGTGATCAGAACGCGCCGCCGCGTGATCAACGCCGCGCGGGCGCTGCGCGACAACGCCACGGTGCCGCCGGGAGTCGACGATCCGACCGTCTATCGCCATCGCTCGGGCGGCGTCATCCTACCGCGCGACGCCGACTGGCTCGAGGCCACCAAGGGCCTGCGGCGCGCGTTCGCCGAGGCGCCGTCGGAGAAGATCGCGCGATGACCACGGCGACCGAGACGACCGTCCTCAAGACCGCGGTCGCGACCTACGCACACACGAAGGGGCTGAAGGACGGCAGCGTGACCGCCCCGGGCGTGAAGTTCGAGCACGTCGAGGTCAGCCCCATCGTCGCCGCGTTCCGGCGGATGGTCCGCACGCTCGAGTTCGACGTCTCGGAGATGGCGATCACGACCTATCTGACGGCGAAGGCTCACGGCAAGGCGTTCACGGCCCTGCCGGTCTTCGTCATGCGGCAGTTCCATCACACGCCGATCGTCTACAACGTGAAGTCGGGCGTGAAGTCGCCCAAGGATCTCGAGGGCAAGAAGGTCGGCGTTCGCGCGTACACGGTTACGACCGGCGTCTGGGCCCGCGGCATCCTGGCGACGGAATACGGCGTCGATCTCGGCAAGGTCACCTGGGTGGTCGTCGACGAGGAGCACGTGCAGGAGTACCAGAAGCCCGCGAACGTGGAGGAGCGCCCGGGCGCCAACCTCGGCGACCTGCTGGTGAAGGGCGAGCTGGCGGCAGCCATCGGCGTCGGCGCGGTCGACTTGCCCGACGTCAAGACGCTGCTCGTGAGCCCGCGCGAGGCCGAGGCCGCGTGGTACCGAAAGACCGGAATCTATCCCGTCAACCACACGGTCGTCGTGAAGGATTCGCTGCTCCAGTCCGATCCGACCCTGGCGCCCCGTCTGTTCGGCGCCTTCAAGGACGCAAAGGCCGTGTTCCTGAAGCAGCTCGACGCGGGCGCGACGTTACCCGCCGACGCCCAGGCCATCGCCCAGCGCCGCAGTGTCGTCGGCGACGATCCGCTGCCCTACGGCCTCGCGAAAAACCGCAAGGCGCTGGAGGCGATCATCCAGTTCGCGCGCGATCAGAAGATCCTCCCGCGCGCGGTGACTCCCGAGGAGATGTTCCCCCGCAACACGCTGGACCTCGAGTAGCCATGCGCTTCGAGCGCGCCGTCCCGGTCCTCCAGGTCGCCGACGTCGGTCGGAGCATCGACTGGTAGGTCGCGGCCTTCGGCTTCGACCCCGATCCATTTCCCCCGAGCCCTCCATACAGCTTCGCGATACTCCGACGCGATGGCGCCGAGATGATGCTGCAGGGTGGGACGAGCTCGCGGCCGGCTGACGCGAAGGAAGAGGGCTGGACCGTCTATCTGCGCATCGCGGGCGACGGCCTGCTGGACCTGGCCGATTCGGTGCGGCGGGCGACTCCGCTGGTTCGCGGGCCGGAGCGCATGTTCTACGGTCTCGTCGAGTTCGAGGTCGTCGATCCCGACGGCTATCGCATCTGCGTGAGCGGATCGGTGCCGGTCGGCGCGAACGTGCCCGTCGCCCGCGAGTGCGAGGAGACCGCTCCGTAACGGCCGCGTGACGGGCGCCGAGCGGCCCGCCGCGATCTCGCGAGCCGGCGCATTCCCGGCTATCGCGGCGGCGGGCGATCTCGGCGACGTGCTCTCCGCGAAAATCGCCAAAGCTGATCCGGCCTGCGCGCCGCCCCTCGCCTTGACGATCGGAGCGGGCGGGGACTAGGATGCTCGCCTACCCAGAAGGCTCGACGTCGGGGAGGGTTTCATGATCATCGATTGTCACGGCCATTACACGACGGCACCGAAGGAGCTCGAGGCCTATCGGCAGAAGCAGATCGCCGAGCTGAAGGAGCCGTCGAGCGCCCGCTCGAAGGGGACGATCAGCATCAGCGACGACCAGATCCGCGAGTCGATCGACAAAGCACAACTGAAGCTTCAGCGAGAGCGTGGCACGGACGTCACGATCTTCTCTCCCCGTGCGGCCGGCATGGGTCATCATATCGGCGACGCGACGACGAGCCTTCACTGGTCGCAGGTGTGCAACGACCTGATCCATCGCGTCTGCACGCTCTATCCGCAGAACTTCGTCGGCGTGTGCCAGCTGCCGCAGACCCCGGGCGTGCCGCCGACCAACTGCATCCCCGAGCTCGAGCGCTGCATCAAGGAATTCGGGTTCATCGGCTGCAACCTGAACCCGGATCCATCGGGCGGCTACTGGAAGGATCCGCCGCTGACCGACAAGTGGTGGTATCCCTTCTACGAGAAGCTGGTCGAGCTCGACGTGCCGGCGATGATCCACGTGAGCATGTCCTGTAACCCGAACTTCCACACGACCGGCGGCCACTACATCAACGGCGACACGACGGCGTTCATGCAGCTGATCACCGCCGACCTCTTCAAGGACTTTCCGAGCCTGAAGTTCATGATCCCCCACGGCGGCGGCGCCGTGCCGTACCACTGGGGGCGCTATCGCGGCATCGCGCAGGATCTGAAAAAGCCGCTGCTGAAGGATCATCTGCTGAACAACGTCTTCTTCGACACGTGCGTGTACCATCAGCCGGGCATCGACCTCCTGTTCAAGGTGATCCCCGTCGACAACATCCTGTTCGCCTCCGAGATGGTCGGCGCCGTGCGCGGCATCGATCCGGAGACCGGCAACTACTACGACGACACCAAGCGCTACGTCGACGCGCTGCGACTCGGCAACGAAGACCGACACAAGATCTTCGAGGGCAACGCGCGCCGCGTCTACAGCCGCTTGAAGAACAAGATCCCCGCTGCGCGGTAGGAGAGAGTCATGGCTGAGATCCCGCGACTGAATGGCGTCATCCGGGCCCTGGAGCAGGGCAAGACAGCGTTCGTCGGATTCGGCTCGGTGGACAACGAGACCGCCACGGCGCTGGCCGCCTCGAACCTCGACGGTGTCGCCTTCGAGATGGAGCATGCGCCGATGAGCTCGCCCGCGCTGCGGGACGCGCTCCAGTCCATGCTGGATCGGCGCCAGATCGTCGACTCCGGCTCGCTGGCGCCAAAGGTGACGCCGATGGTGCGGATCCCGCCCAACGGCGGCGAGATGAACCAGTGGATCGCCAAGCAGGTGCTCGACATCGGCGTGTACGGGATCATCTTCCCGCACGTGAGCACCGTGGAAGAGGCCCGCAACGCGGTCAGCGCCTGCCGTTATCCGCGTCTGCAAGGGACGCCGCTCTACGACCCGCCGGGAATCCGCGGCGATGCGCCGACCCGCGCGGCCCGCTACTGGGGCCTCTCCCAGCAGGACTACTATGCGCGCGCCGACGTCTGGCCGCTGGCGCCCAAGGGCGAGATCCTCGTCGTCATCCAGTGCGAGGACGTCAAGGCGATCGAGAACCTCCCGAAGATTCTCCAGCAGGTGAAGGGCATCGGCGTGGTGCTGATCGGGGAAGGGGATCTGAGCCAGGAGCTCGGCCACCCGCGCGAGTACGAGCACCCCGTGGTAGCCGAGGCCATCGACCGCATTCTCAAGATCTGCAAGGACCACAACGTGCCATGCGGCCACCCGCATCCGGACGCCAAGAACATCGAGCGCCTGATCGCGAGCGGCTATCGCTTCCTGATGCCGAGCACGCCGCGATCGTTCGGGGTGCTCGAGCAGGGGCGCAAGCTCGCCGGCCGGATCTGAGTGGCTCGCCATGCACCGGAACGCGATGATCCTCATGCTTCTTGTCGTGGCGCTCTGGGGCTGTGCCTCGACACGCGAGGAGGCCGCCCCGGTGGACACGGTGGCGGTCGGCCGTCTACTGGACGAATGGACGGCCGCCTGGTCCTCGAATGACGTCTCCAGGCTCCTGCGCCTCTTCACGGACGACGTCATCTACGAGGACGTGCCCCTGGGTGCGGTCAGCCGAGGGAAGCCGGCGCTGGCCGGTTTCGCGACGGGCGTCTTCGACGGGTTCACCGACCTGAAGTTCGAGCGCAAGTCGCGCTTCGTCTCGGCCGACGGGCGCGCGGGCGCCATCGAGTGGGTGTTTCGCGGCCGTCAGATCAAGGACTTCCCGGGAATCCCGGCGACCGACAAGCCGTTCGAGGTTCGCGGCTCGAGCATCGTCGAGTTTCGAGCCGGAAAGATCAGTCGCAGCTCGGACTACTGGGATCTCGCGACGTATCTGCGGCAGGTCGGCCTGGCCAAGTAACTGGCGCCAGGCCGAGCCCGTCAGCTGAGGATGCGCTTGCGGAAGAGAATCTCGCGCACCCCCGACTTCAAGAGGACCGTTTCGCAGATCTCGAGGCCGGCGAACATGATGTTGATGTCGCGGTTCTGCAGCACCCATCGCCGGTTGCACGCGGAAGGATAGAAACGGTAGCGAAGGTGCATCTCGTCCTCGATGAGGTACTTGGTGTAGCGCGGGTTGTCCGACGCGCGAGCGCCGAAGAACCCGAGGAGCATGCCGCCCGGTCTCAAGATTCGCATCAGCTCGCCGGCCAGCGCCGTGGCGGACATCGGGGGGAGATAGTCGAAGATGTCCCAGCCGAGCACCGCGTCGGCGCTGCCCGCGGGTAGCGCGAATCGCCCGGTCAGGAACGCCGGTAGCTGGTCGATCTTGTCCTGCTTCACGTGGCGGTCGATGTCCGCGTACAAGTCCTCGACGTGGATCTTGCAGCCGACCCGCTCGCCCAGGAAGGTGATGTTGGAGCCGATCACCGGCCCGAGGTCGACCACCTCGGCCGCGGGCCGTGAGAACAGGAGAGACAGGAATCGCTGAAGAGTCTTGCTCGCGTACATGGTCTCGGCGGAGTCGGCAGCGACCGCACGCGGCTCGACGGCGACACGTCCCGGCTCGTCGTCGGATCGAGGGATCTGCCGGCTCAACCGGGACACGAGACCCGAGAGCCCACCGCTCTTTTGATCGGTATTCAACGCCGGCTCAGACGCGGATGAATTCGCCGTTCACAGGAGAGGGCTCGGGCTTCGTCTCCGGCTTTGGCGTCTTCTCGGGTTTTGGGAAGGCTCCGACGGCCTTCTCCGGGTGATCCTTCTTCTGCATGTCGATGCTGCCCTTGAAGTGCGAGCCGTCGGCGATCGCGACTCTCGGCGCCACGATGTCGCCTTCGACCGACCCGGACTCCTTGATGTCGACCTTCTCGGTCGCGTTCAGGTTGCCCGTGACCTGACCGAGGACGACGATCGCCTTGGCGCTGACCTGGGCCTTGATCTTGCCGTTCGAGCCGACCGTCAGCACGTGGTCGCGCAGCTCGATCTTGCCGTCGACGCGCCCTTCGATCGTGAGGTCCTCGCTGCCGCTCAGCTCGCCGTTGATGACGATGCTCTTCCCAATGCTGGCCAGTTCCTCGTGCATAGGTCCTGTCTCCTTCTCCTTCTGTCTCTGTTCGACTACAGCAGTCGACGTCGATGAGTGGGACGGTGTCTGCGCCGAATGCGCCGAATGGGACGGAGTCTGCACCGGGACGGACGGTGCCTGCGCCGGGCTAGCCGGGACGCTCGTCGGCTTTGGCGGCTCCTCTCTCTGCTTCCACATCTCTCTTACCTCCGTGTGCGCCCGGACTCGATTGACCGAGAAAAGTCACAGCTGCCGGGACAGTCTGCAATGAGAGGCCGAGTATAACGCTGCCCCCGGCGATTCAAGAACG
>QHSQ01000308.1 GCA_003221615.1 Candidatus Rokuibacteriota bacterium
ACGTCCTGATGCTCGGAAAGACCGCCGCGGTCGTGATCGGATCGTTTCCGCTGGGCGAGAGCGACCGTCTCGTCACGTTCTACTCGCGCGATTTCGGCAAGATCCGCGGCGTGGCAAAATCCGCCCGACGGATGCGCTCACGGTTCGGCAGCGCGCTCGAGCTCTGCACGCTCGGCGAGCTCGTCTTCTTCGACAGCGGGCGAAGCGAGCTGGTTCGGGTCGACCACTTCGACATCACGCGCCCCTTCGACCGCGTGCGCGAGGACCTGGATCGGCTGGGGCAGGCGGCGTGGATGGTCGAGTGCGTGGCGCGGTTGACCGGCGAGCGCGATCGGCACGTCGCGCTCTTCAGCCTGCTGCTCCGCGGCCTCCGCGCGCTCGACGGCTCGCGGCCGCCGGCGCGGGTGGCGATCACCTTCGGCGTGCGATGTGTCGAAACGCTCGGCCACCGGCCGCGACTCGATGCGTGCGTCGAGTGCGGGCGGGCTTACCCGTTTCCACGGCCGGCCCTCGGCGACGGCGGCCTGATGTGCCAGGCCTGCGCGCGCCCGGGCGGGGACGCAATGGCCATCTCGCCCGCGACCATCGGCGCCTTCGAGCGTCTTCGGTCGGTGTCCTGGGACGAGGCGTTCGCCCTGCCGCTCGGCCGGGTCGAAGCGGAGCTCTCCGCACTCCTGGAGTCGCAGGTCGCTCGCCTGATCGGCCATCCCACACGCTCGACCAAGTTCCAGCAAGACCTCCGACGACTGTCTTCGATCTCCGAGGGCCGCGCGGTTGCCGGCGAGGCTAACCTATAGACATGAACATGGACGTCTTGGTCTCTCTGTCGAAGCGTCGGGGCTTCGTCTTCCAGTCGAGCGAGATCTACGGCGGCACGGGCTCGGTCTGGGACTACGGACCGCTGGGCGTGGAGCTCAAGAACAACATCAAGCGCGTCTGGTGGCGCGACTTCGTGCAGAACCGCGCGGACATGGTCGGCATCGACGCGTCGATCCTGATGCATCCGACCGTGTGGAAGGCGAGCGGCCACCTGGAGCACTTCACCGACCCCATGGTCGATTGCCGCGAGTGCAAGCATCGCTTCCGCGCCGATCATGTCGACGCGCTGCCCTGGGTGCACTACTGCCCGGCCACCAAAGGTAACAAGTTCACGATCCCGGCGGGAGAGCCCTGCGGCCATTGCGGGCAGCGGCGGACCCTGTGTCCGGAGTGCGGGAAGGGTGAGCTGACCGCGCCGCGCCAGTTCAATCTGATGTTCAAGACGTTCATGGGCCCGGTCGAAGAGGACGCGGCGGTCACCTATCTCCGTCCCGAGACGGCGCAGGCGATGTTCGTCAACTTCGATAACGTGCTGCAGTCCATGCGGCTCAAGCTTCCGTTCGGCATCGCCCAGGCCGGCCGGTCGTTCCGGAACGAGATCACGCCCGGCAACTTCATCTTCAGAACGCGCGAGTTCGAGCAGATGGAGATCGAGTACTTCGTCAATCCGAACGATCGCGTCGACGGTCGCCCGGCCGACGAGTACTGGCACGACCGGTGGATCGACGACTGCATGACGTGGTTCCGACGTTATGGCCTCGCCGCCGACAACCTGCGCCTGCGCGAGCACGAGAAGGACGAGCTGGCGCACTATGCCAAGCGCACGGTCGACATCGAGTACAAGTTCCCGATCGGCTGGAGCGAGCTGATGGGGATCGCCAACCGCACCGACTTCGATCTTAAGCAACATTCCAAGTGGAGCGGCAAGTCGCTCACGTACTTCGACGACGAGCGCAAAGAGCACGTGGTGCCCTACGTCGTCGAGCCGGCGGCCGGCGTGGACCGCGCGCTGCTCGCCTTCATGGCCGACGCCTACCGCGAGGAGGAGGTGCGCGGCGAAAGGCGCGTCGTTCTCAAGTTTCACCCGGAGCTGGCGCCGCTCAAAGTGGCCGTGCTACCGCTCCTGAAAAAGCGCGATGACATCGTCCGGGCTGCGCACGCGATTCGCGCCGACCTCGCCAGGCACTGGCGTGTCGTCTATGACGACACCGCGGCGATCGGGCGGCTCTATCGGCGCCAGGACGAGGTCGGCACGCCCTACTGCGTGACGGTCGACGTTCAGACGGTCGGGGACGGTGAGCGCGGTGAGACGGGCGACAGCCGGGTGACGATCCGTGAGCGCGACTCGATGGCGCAGATCCGAGTGCCGATCGCGGAGCTGACGCCGGTGTTCCGCGAGCTCCTCGACGGTGCTCCGTGGTCGCAGGTGTCGGGGCGCTATCCCGCTCCCGCGGCTAAGGCGTCTGGCCTTTGAGGGGCGCGGGTGTCGCCGGAGGGGTGCCGGGAACGGGTGACGGGCCGGGCACCGGGCCCGGCGTCTGGCCGGGCGCCGCAGCAGGCGGGGGAGTCAGCGCGGGCGTCGAGCCGGCCGGCTGAGGTGTCGTCGCCGCCGGCGGCACGACTTGAGCCCTGGGCTGCCCGACACCGTTGCACGCCATCCCTGATTCCGTGCCCTTGACGAAGGCCATGGGCACGGGGCGCAAGCATTCTCCTGACGGGTCTTCGTCGACGAGCATCGACACGACCTGGTCGGGGACCGGGAAATCTTCCCTGGGGCTGTCGCCGAGGACCTTGCCCATGTACGTGACCCAGATCGGAACCGCTACGCGGGAACCGGTTTCGTCCTTGCCGAGACTGCGAGGCCGATCGTAGCCGACCCAGACGCCGGTGGCGAGCCGCGGCGTGAACCCGACGAACCATGCGTTCGAGTAGTCGTTCGTCGTGCCGGTCTTCGCGGCCACCGGTCGGCCGAGTCCCTTCGCCGCCTGGCCGGTGCCGCGTTCGACGACGCCGCGGAGCATCTGGGTGATCACGTACGCGGTCTCGGGCGCCAGCGCTTCCCGGCCTTCGGGCACGTGCTCCTCGAGAAGCTTGCCCTGCGCGTCGGTCACGTAGCGAATCGTGACCGGCGGCATCCACACACCCTGGTTGGCAAGCGTGCCATAGGCCGACGTCATCTCCAGCAGCGAGACGTCGGAGGTCCCGAGCGCCAGGCTCAGGTTGACGTCGAGAGGGCTCGTTATACCCAGACGACGGGCGACCTGGATCGTCTTGGCGAGCCCGATTCGCTCCTGCAGCTTGACGGTCACCACGTTCACGGATTCCTCGATCGCCTGCTGGAGCGTGGTGGATCCACGGAACTTGCGATCGTAGTTCTCCGGCTTCCAGACCTGCCCGTTCTTGCCGCCGACGGCGAACGAGACCGGCGAGTCCTCGATTTGCGAGGCGGGTGTGAAGCCGGCCTCGAGCGCGGCAATGTAGATGAAGGGCTTGAATGCGGAGCCGGGCTGCCGCTTGGCCTGCACGGCGCGGTTGAACTCGCTGCGGAAGAAGTCGGAGCCACCGACCATCGCCTTCACGTAACCGGTCTGCGGCTCGACCGTGACCACCGCGCCCTCGGGCGACTCGCCCGGACGCGCCTGGGTCGAGCGACCCTGGAGCGCCTTCAGCCCTTCGCGAAGCGACTGCTCGGCGGTGAGCTGCATCGTCGGGCTCAGGGTCGTGTAGACGTTGAGTCCGCCCTTGAGAACGAGATCGGGACCGTATTTCGCCTCGAGCGTTTGCTGGACGTAGTCGATGAAGTACTGCCCCGTCGTCCGTCGGCGTTCGGGCGGAATCAGCCCGAGGTCGGTCTTCGCCAGACGCTTGGCCTCCTCATCCTTGATCGAGCCGAACTCGACCAGGCGGCGAAGCACGACCTCGCGCCGCCGCTTGGCCGCCTCGGGGCGGTCGAACGGCGAATAGTTCGTCGGTGCCCGTGGCAGGCCGGCGATCAGCGCCGATTCACGCACGGTCAGCTCCGAGACGCCCTTACCGAAGTACGTTCGCGCCGCTGCCTCGACCCCGTACGAGCCGGCGCCGAAATAAACCTGATTCAGGTACATCTCGAGGATGCGGTCCTTGGAATAGCGGCGCTCGAGCTCCAGGGCCAGCACGGCCTCTTTCAGCTTGCGCTCGACGCTTTTGTCAGGAGTGAGAAAGAGGACCTTCGTGAGCTGCTGGGTGATGGTGCTGCCGCCCTCCACGATCCGCCCGCGGCGGTAGTTCTGGATGACCGCCCGCGCCACGCCGATCGGATCGATCCCCCAGTGCGAGTAGAACCGCCGGTCTTCGGTCGCCAGGATCGCATCGCGGAGCGACTGGGGAATTTGCGTCAGGGGCACCAGGATGCGGCGCTCGACGTGGAGCTCGGTGATCGGCTCGTCGTTGTCGTCGTAGATCTTGGTGCCCTGGATCGGCTGCAGGGTTTCGAGCGCGGTGACCGACGGGAGTGAGCGCGGGAGGATCGTGAAGGCCCAGAGCGCCGCGACCCCCACGACCAGGAGGCCGAGCACAGTCAGGCCCCCGAGCCCGATGAGTACCCTACGGAACCAGCGGCGGCGCCACAGCGGGGGCTTGGGAGGACCGGGAGAGCGGTCCGTCGCAACAGCCATCACCCGAACATTATAAGGCTCGAACACGTCTCCGACCGCTCGTTGCCTTGCACCCCCAGAATCGGTGTGATACAACGCCGGTGCTTTGAGCCTCCTGGAGTTCCGCCCGGTCGACGAGCAGCTTCTGATAATCCGGCGGGGGGCCGCCGACATCATCGTCGAGGCCGAGCTCGCTCAGAAGCTCGAGCGCGCGCGACGCTCCCGGACGCCCCTGAAGGTCAAGCTCGGGCTCGACCCGACCGCGCCCGATCTGCATCTGGGCCACACGGTGGTCCTGAGGAAGCTCAAGGACTTTCAGGATCTCGGGCATCAGATCATCGTGATCATCGGCGACTTCACCGGCATGATCGGCGACCCGAGCGGCCGCTCGGAGACCCGCAAGCCGCTCACCCGCGACGAGATTCGCGCGAACGCGGAGACGTATCGCGCCCAGCTCGGCAAGGTCATCGACATGTCGCGCACACGCGTCGAGTTCAACTCGACATGGCTCGCGCCGCTGACCTTCGAGCACATCATCCGGGAGACGGCGAACCTGACGGTGGCCCGCATGCTCCAGCGCGAGGACTTCGCCGCGCGCTATGCCGCGGAGCGCCCGATCAGCCTGCACGAGTTCCTCTATCCGATCGCCCAGGCCTACGACTCGGTGGCGCTGCACGCCGACGTCGAGATGGGCGGCACGGATCAGACGTTCAATCTCCTGGTCGGGCGCGACCTCCAGCGCGCGCACGGTCAGGAGCCGCAGATCGCGCTGACGGTGCCGTTGCTCGAGGGGCTCGACGGCGTACAGAAGATGTCCAAGAGCTACGGCAACTACGTCGGGATCAACGAGAAGGCCGAGGACATCTTCGGCAAGCTGATGTCGGTGTCCGACGAGATGATGTGGCGCTACTTCGACTTGCTGACGCGAGTTCCGGAATCCGAGATCGCCGCGCTCCGAGCGGCTCATCCGATGGAGGCCAAGAAGCGCCTCGCCCGCACGATCACCGCGCAGTATTACGGTGACCGCGGCGCCGTCGATGCCGAAGAGCATTTCGCGCGCGTTCACCAGCACCGCGACGTACCGGACGAGATCGAGACCGCGCGCGTGCCCGCGGCCGGAGCCGCCCCCGGAAAGGGTTTGCCGTCCAAAGGTGCACCGTGGCCGGTGTGGCTCGTGCTCAAAGAGGCCGGCCTCGTTCAATCCACTTCTGAAGCGCGGCGGATGATCCAACAGGGCGCAGTCGAAATAGACAGACAGCGAGTGGCGAGTACCGAGCAGACCCTCGCGCCGGGCAGCGAATATCTGATTCAGGTGGGCAAGCGGCGCTTCAAAAGGGTCATCCTGGAGGTACCGCATGTTTGATTTGGCTGGTCTGTGGGCATGACTGGTTAAGAACTTGACAAGGCCTGGGTCGATCCGTATAGTCAGTCGTTGCCTCACGGGGACGTGGGGCGCTCGGAGGTAAACCCGGTCACTTCCAAGCTGACCGTCGTGCTCTTTGAAAGTCAAATATGCTACTGGCTCACCGAAAAGGTGTGAGCACCATCCGTTCTAACGAGTGCCTTGCGCTCGGCCGAGTGACTGCACGCAGATCGCAGTAACACGTTCGAGCTTGAGGACCAGGTTCATCGCTTCTTTTGGCGAGTTTGATCCTGGCTCAGAGCGAACGCTG
>QHSQ01000309.1 GCA_003221615.1 Candidatus Rokuibacteriota bacterium
CAGGAACGTGGAGTAGCCGGCATCCTCGGCTTTTCGAGCGGTCTCCAGCAACGCTTCGCGCGACCGAGCGGTTTCACCGAACACTCCGAACCGAAACGGGCGCGCGCTCGTCATGGTCGTTCGATGGTCTCGTGCGGCTTGCCAGCCGTATCAGCGCGACCCGCCCGGGCGCGGTCGGTTGCCGGTGGCCTAGCGCTCGCGGAAGCGGTTGACGATCGGCGGGCGCCAGTCGCGGCCAAAGGCGCGGGGCGTGATCTTGACGCCGATCGGGGCCTGGCGGCGCTTGTACTCGTTGGCGTCCACCATGGCGACGACGCGGCGCACCGTGTCCGCCGGGAATCCACGGGCGATGAGATCGTTCACGCCCTGGTCTTCCTCGACGTAGCCTTCGAGAATGCGGTCGAGCTCGGGGTAGGGCGGAAGCGTGTCCTGGTCGGTCTGGTTGGGGCGCAGCTCGGCCGACGGCGCGCGGGTGAACACGGTCTCCGGGATGACGGGCCGGCCGGCGCGCGCATTGACGTGGCGCGCGACGTCGTAGACCAGCATCTTCGGGACGTCCTTGATCACGGCGAAGCCCCCGGCCATGTCGCCGTAGAGCGTCGTGTAGCCCACGCCGTACTCGCTCTTGTTGCCGGTGGTGAGCACGAGCCAGCCGAACTTGTTCGAGAGGGCCATCAGGAGGTTGCCCCGGATGCGGGCCTGGACGTTCTCCTCGGTGACGTCCTCTTTCATGCCCTTGAACGCCTTCGCCAGGGTCCGCTTGTACGCGTTGAGGAGCGGCGTGATCGGGATCGTCAGGAACTCGATGCCGAGATGCTTGGCCAGCCGCTGCGCGTCGCGGCGCGTCCCGGCCGACGAGTACGCCGAGGGCATCCCGACGCCCGCCACGTTCTCCCGGCCGAGCGCCTCGACCGCCACCGCGGCGACCAGCGACGAGTCGATCCCGCCCGAGAGGCCGACGACGACGCGCTTGAACCCGTTCTTGCGCACGTAGTCGCGCGTGCCGAGCACCAGCGCCTCGAACACCTCCTCGACCGGCGCCAGGGCCGCCACCTCGCGCGGCGGAAGCGGGGGCGCCTCCGGTGTCGGAAGCGGCGGCAGGCTCACGCGGGTCGCGGTCTCGCGGACCACGAGCTTCTCCTTGCGCCGCCGCGAGTCGTGGAGTCGCGCCCGGAAGACGGCGTCGAGGTCGAGATCGGCGACGACCAGATCCTCCTCGAACATCCGCCCGCGCGCGACGACGTCGCCATGCTCGTTCACGACCAGGCTCGCACCGTCGAATACGAGCTCGTCCTGGCCGCCGACCATGTTGACGTAGGCCACGCACACCAGGTCGTCCACCGCGCGCGTCGACACCAGCTGCTCGCGGAAGCGGGCCTTGCCGGCATGGTAGGGCGAGCCGTTGATGTTGACCACGAGCTCGGCGCCGGCGAGCGCCTGCACCGCGGTCGGTCCGGCCGGATACCAGATGTCCTCGCACACGTTCACGGCGAAGGTGGTGTCGCCCGCCACGAACACCTGGGCCTCGGTGCCCGCCTGGAAGTAGCGGTTCTCGTCGAAGACGCCATAGTTCGGCAGGTACTGCTTGTGGTAGACCCCCGCACGGACGCCGTCGTGGAGCACCGCGGCGGCGTTGAAGATGTCGTCGCGCTTGTCCACGAAGCCCACGACCACCGAGAGCCCCTTCGAGGCGCGCGTGACCTCGTCGAGCGCCCTCAGATTGGCCTCGATGAAGGCGGGCTTGAACAGGAGGTCCTCGGGCGGGTACCCGGTGACCGCGAGCTCGGGGAACGCCACCAGCGAGCACCCCAGCGCGCGCGCCCGCTCGATCGCGTCCACGATCATGCGGACGTTGCGCTCGAAATCGCCGACCGTGGGGTTGATCTGCCCCAGGGCGACACGGAGGCGTCTCATGGCCCCTATTGTACTGGGGCGGCGGGTCCCCTGTTATGATCGGGTGCAATGCCCGCCAAGATTCCCTGGCTGCCTTCGACGCTCCCGCCCAACGCCCGGCCCGAACGCTGTCCGAACTGCGGTCGCCTCACGCTGATCGCGTGGACCCTACGCCGCGACGACCGAACGAAGGCCGTGCTCCGTACGTGGGTCTGCATCGAGTGCCAGATCACCCAGGAGCGACCGGAGCCCGAGTAGCATCTCGGGGCCGACGCCTTCGCCCCGCCGTCCGAACCGATCGAGCGAGACGACGAAGCAATCCACCTCGTCGAAGTGGGCGTACTTGCCCGTGTAGCGGGCCATGCCGGCCGCGGCCGGATCGATGCCGAGGCGCTCCACCGCCGGGCCCGTGAAGAGCACGTAGGTGCTGGGCTCGACGTCGTTCTTGAGGAACCGGTGGGCCAGGATGATGTCGGGGCCCGCGACGCGCGATTTTCCGCGCACGACCTGCCTCATGAAGCTCCCGTGATGGACGATCAGCTTGAGGCTCAGGCCGAGCACTCCGCGGCACGCCCGGCAGGAGCAGCTCATGTCCAGAGCGATGTCGCGCTGCCGTTCACCGAAGGCCGCGAACGCCCGATTGAACGCCTCCAGGAGCGCCCGATCCGCCGCCTCCGCGTCGTCCGAGGCCAGCGCGAACACCGCGTCGCCCTCGAGCTCCTGGATCTCGCACGGCGGGGCCAACGCCTCCATGACCCCGTCCAGCAGCACGCCGGTGACCTCGGCGCCATGTTCTAGCTCGGTCGCAGTGACGAAGGCCGTAAACCCTGAAATATCTGCCAGAACGAGGAATCCGGACTCGGACCGATCAGCGCGTGCCATATGTCCTCCCTCGCTACTGAGACACCGTAGCCCGCGGATCGTGAAAGGTGGGCGAAGGAGTGCCGGGACCCCGGCTGGCTCGGCTACAGCTGATTGACGAAGTCGATCAGCTGGCGGAGGCGACCGAAGGAGCGGTGATCGAAAGGCAGGATCAGCCGGGCCAGATCGGGGAACTCGTTGAGCTCCTGCGGCACCGGTCCGGGCTCGAGCCTCGCCAGACCTCTGAGGATGTCGGCGAACTTGTCCTGCAGCTCGGTGAGGTGGCCCGGATGGATGGGCCTCACGAGGCGGAAGGCCAGGTCGTCGCCGACGATCCGCGACGAGTGATACATCCGGTAGAAGCCCGTCATCTCGCTGACGGCCTCGTCGGGCGTATCGACGATCCGAAACAGCGACGTGTCCTCGGGATCGATGAGCCCACGCTCCACCAGGGTGCCCGCGATCCACCGGTGCCAGATGCGCCAGTACGGCTTGGGTCCGGCCTCGACCAGTACCACCGGCACCAGCGCCGACTTACCGGTCTGCATCAGGGTGAGGAGCTCGAAGGTCTCGTCCATCGTGCCGAAGCCGCCGGGAAAGAGCGCCACACCGCTTGCTTCCTTGACGAGGAAGAGCTTGCGGGTGAAGAAATACTTGAAGGTGATCAGCTTGGGGTCGGAAGCGATCCACGGGTTCGCCTCCTGCTCGAACGGCAGGCGGATGTTCAGGCCGAAGCTTTGCTCGCCGCCCGCCCCTTCCTGGGCCGCACCCATGATGCCCGCGCCCGCGCCGGTGACGACCATCCAGCCCTCCTCGGTCATTCGCTTGCCGAAGAGGCGTGCGCTGGCGATAGCTTCCTCGCTCGAGGTCGCGCGCGCCGAGCCGAAGACCGTCACCTTGCGGACGCCAGCGTAGGGCGCGAAGACCTTGTAGGCGTAGCGCAGCTCCTTGAACGCCGCGTTCGTGATCTTGAGGTCGCCCGTCCCGGCACCGTCCTCGTGCAGCTTCAGCGCGGTCGTCAGGAGCTGCTGGAAGTATCCACGGCGCTCGGCCGGGACTTCCTCGGCGTCGAGCAGGTCGGCGATCAGGCGGTTGGCGGCGTCCTTCTGGAGTTGATAACGGCGAGGCTCGGCCATCGACTCCGAGTATACCGTTACCGGGCACCAGGTCCGAACGCCACTACCAGGCCGGTCACGACCAGGGCGCCTCCGAGGACCGTGAAGGCCGAGACCGGCTCGCCCAGCAGCACGGTGCCGAGGAGCGCGCCCACGATCGGCTGGACGTTGAGGAAGATCGCCGCCCGCGGGGCCGGGACCCGCGCGAGAGCCCAGTTCCAGACGACGTAGCCCAGCGCCGTGATGACGACGGCCAGGTAGACCGTGCCGGCGACGCCCGCGGTGGTCCAGGCCGGCCGTGCCCCAGAAGCCCACTCGAGCCCGGCGAGCGGCATGAGGGCCGCGGCGCCCCACATGAGCGATCGCGTCGTGACGGCAAGCGGAGCGTGGCGCTCGAGGACGCGGCGCCCCAGGAGCGAGTACGATGCGTACGCGACCCCCGCCAGGACGAGCACCAGGTCACCTGCCCAGTGCGGCACGAGCCGCTCGGTCACGCCCGGGATCCCGTCGACGACGAGGATCACGGTCCCCACGATCGTGAGCGCCGCGCCGACCGCTCCACGCCGGGACAGCCGCTCGCCGAGGTACCACGGGCTCAGGAGAATCATCGCGACAGGCTCGACGGTGATCAAGAGCGCCGCGTTCGTCGCCGTGGAGTGCGCGATTCCCCAGTTCGAACAGACGTATGCGGCGGCGAAGCCGAGAATCCCCATGAACGCGATCGCCCGCCGGTCGGCACGGGAAAGTAGCGTGGCGGGTTGTGCCCGTGAAAGCAGCGCCAGAGCCAGCCATGCGATGAGGAGCCGCGAGAAGGCGAGCGTCGCCGGCGGGACGCTCTCGAGCGTCACCCGCGCCACGACGTACGATGTGCCATAGACGACATTGGCGCCGAGCATCACCAGCTCGGCAAGAACCGACGGCGTCGCGACGCTACGGGGAAGAGCCACGCCGAGCGTTCTCGATCAACCGCCGGAGCCGATCGGGGTCGAGCGGCATCTCACGCACCCGTACCCCGAGCGGCGCGAGCGCATCGTCGATCGCCTCGGCCACGAGCGCCGGCACGGGGATGGCGCCGGCTTCCCCTACCCCCTTGATCCCGAGCGCGTTGAGCGGCGACGGCGTCTCGATGTGGCCGATCTCGATCTCGGGGATCTCGAGCGCGGTCGGCATCAGGAAGTCCATGAACGTCGTGGTGAGAGGCTGACCGGTGTCGTCGTAGACGATCCGCTCGTAGAACGAGCCGCCGACGCCCTGCGCGACGCCGCCGCGGATCTGGCCCTCGACGATCATCGGGTTCACCAGGGTGCCGCAGTCGTGCTGGACGACGTACTTCAAGATCGTGAGGTTCCCCGTGTCGATGTCGACCTCGACGATCGCGGCGTGGCAGCCGCTGGCGAATGTGGCGTGCGGGGGCGCGTAGTAGCCGCGCGCCTCCAGCCCCGGCTCTTCGTCCTCCTGGAGCACGGCGCCCTCCCGCGGCTTCACGAGCCGCAGCGCCGCCTCGGCCGCGCCCTTGCCGTACGCGTAGCGGATTGGGTTTGCGACCGTGGCCAGCGCGCCGAGCGTCAGCTCCTTGCCCGGCACGCCCTTGACGCGCACGCGCCCGTCGGCCAGCTCGAGGTCGTGAGGCGAGACCTCGAGCAGGCTCGCCGCCAGCCGAAGCACCTTCTCGCGAACCGCCATCGCGGCGCGGTGAATCGCGTTGCCGCTCGTCACCAGGCCGCGGCTCGCGTAGGTTCCGGCGCCCCAGTTGAATTTCGTGGTGTCGCCGGTGACGACCGAGACGTCGGCGGGGCTGCAACCGATCGCGTCCGCGGCGATCTGGGCGAACGTCGTGCCGTGCCCTTGGCCCTGGGTGGTCAGGCCCGTCGCAACGAGGACCTTGCCGCTCGGCTCGACACGGACGTGCGCACCCTCGTACGGGCCGATCCCGGTGCCTTCGACGTAGCAGCCGAGCCCGAGCCCGAGATAACGCCCGGCCCGGCGTGCTTCGGCCTGGCGCCGGCGAAAATCCGCGGCGCCGATCATCTCGACGGCCATCGCGAGGCCGGCCGGATAGTCGCCGCTGTCGTAGCGGGTCGGCGCGCCGTCCTGGAACGTGAGCCCCACGTCCCACGGAAACTCGTCGGGCTTGACGAAGTTGCGGCGCCGCACCTCGGCCGGCTCGAGCCCGAGCTCGCGCGCAATCAGCCCGATCGTGCGCTCCATCACGAAGGCGCCGTGGGGCCGGCCGGCGCCCCGGTAGGGAGAGACCGCCGCCTTGTTCGTGTACGCCACTTCGAACTCGACGGTGTAGTTCAGCAGGCGATACGGTCCGGGCAGCTGGGTCGACGTGATGATCGGGACGACGATGCCGTACGGCGTGTAGGCCCCGGCATCGTGGACGAAGTGATCGCTCAGAGCCAGGATTCGTCCGGTCTCGTCGAATCCCACCTCGACGTCGTGCAGCTGGCCGCGTTCCTGGTTGGCCGCGATGAGGTGCTCGCGGCGGTCTTCTGTCCACTTCACCGGGCGACCGAGCGTGATCGCGGCGTGCGGAACCAGGATCTCCTCGGGATAGAAGAGCATGATCTTCGTCCCGAAGCCGCCGCCGACGTCGGGTGCCACGACTTCCACGTTGAACTCGGGCAAGCCGAAGAGACCGGCCAGACCGTTCTTGATCGGCAGCGGCGCCTGCGTCGAATCCCACACTCGTAGGACACGCCGGCGGGCGTCCCACTCGGCCACCACGCCGCGCGCCTCGATCGGGCTCCCGCAGCTGCGCTCAATCGTCAGCCGCTCGCTCAGCACGCGCGGCGCGCGCGCCAGCGCGGCCTCGGCGTCGCCGACGGTCTGGCGAAAGCGCGCGGCGCGGTTGTCGGGCACGTCCGCGTGGACGCGCGGGGTCCCGGGCGAGAGCGCGGACTTCAGATCCGTCACCACCGGCAGCGGCTCGTACTCGACCTCGATGAGCGCCTGCGCGTCCTCGGCGATGTAGCGGCTGTCGGCGACGACGAAGGCCACCACCTCTCCGACGTAGCGGACTTCGTCGACGGCGAGGGGCCGCTGCGTGCGGCCGTGGGTCAAGGTCGGGTGCGGGATCAACAGCGGCGCGGGCTGGTTCAGCTCGCCGAGATCGGCGGCCGTGAGCACGAGATGGACGCCGGGCACGCGGCGGGCGGCCGTCGCGTCGATCCGGGCGATCCGCGCGTGGGCGTGCGGGCTCCGGAGCGAGGCCGCGTGAAGGGCGCCGGGGGGATTCACGTCGTCGACGAAGCAGCCGAGGCCCTGCAGGAGCCGCGGGTCCTCGTTGCGCGGGATGCGCGCGCCGATGCTGCGCGTGGTCATCGGCTCAGGAGCGGCGCGACGTCGAGCCGGCGGCGGCGTCAGCGCGCGCTCGCCCGAGAGCCTCGAACGCGCGGTCGAAGCATTCGCGCGGCGGCTTGACGAGGCCCGCGCCGACCTGACCGACGCCGGGCTCGCGGTGTGCCATGCCGGTGTCGATCTGCGGGAGGATGCCCGTCTGCACGACCAGGCGCACGTCGATTCCGGTCGGCGTCCCGCGGAAGTCGAGCGCGGGCAGCCGGTAGGCCGTGCTCTCGCCGAGCGTGATCTCGTACATGAGCCGCGTGTACTCGAGCGCATCGGCCGGCGTGCCGCCGACGAACTGAACGACCGCCGGCGCCCCGCCCATGGCGAAGCCGCCGAGGCCGGCCGTCTCGGTGATGGCGCTGTCGCCGATGTCGGGGTTGGCATCGCCGGCACTGAACCCGGGAAAGTAGAGCCCCTGCGGCGTCTGCGCCGGCCCCGTGAACCACCGGTCGCCCAGCCCGCCGACACGGATCCCGAAGTCCGTGCCGTTGCGCGCCATCGCCGTCACGATCGTCGAGTCGGGCACGCCGTGCGCCGCGT
>QHSQ01000005.1 GCA_003221615.1 Candidatus Rokuibacteriota bacterium
GTGGGCCACGAAGAGCAAGGTCAGGTGCAGACGTGTGCGGAGCTCGAGAAGGAGATTCAGCACCTGCGCCTGCACCGAGACGTCCAGCGCGGAGACCGGCTCATCGGCGACCACGAGCCGGGGCTCGGTCGCGAGCGCCCGCGCGATGCCGATGCGCTGGCGCTGGCCGCCCGAGAACGCGTGCGGGAAGCGGTGCATGTGCTCGGGGCGCAGACCGGTCAGCTCGAGCAGGTCGGCGACGCGCTCGAGCCGAGCCCGGCGGTCGCGCAGGCCGTTGACCAGGAGCGGCTCGCCGACGTTGTCGAAGATGGTCATCCGTGGATTGAGCGACCCGAATGGATCCTGGAAGATCATCTGGATCTGCGGGCGGAGCGGGCGAAGCTCGGCGCGGGAGAGGGGCGCCAGGTCGACGATCCGACCGTCCGCCGCGCGGAAGAGGATCTCGCCGCTCGTGGGCGTGATCGCGCGGAGGATGCAGCGCGCGGTCGTCGTCTTGCCGCAGCCCGATTCGCCGACGAGGCCGAGCGTCTCGCCCTCGCGGATCGTGAAGCCCACGTCGTCGACCGCCGCCACCGCGCCGACGACCTTGCGGTTCCACCCCCGGCGGATCGGGAAGGACTTGCGCAGGCGGCGGACCTCGAGGAGCCACGGCGTCGGGCTCACGGCTCGATCGCCTCGTCCTGGTGATAGAGAAAGCAGCTCGCCAGCTGGTCCGGCCCGACCGGCCCGAGTGCCGGCACGCGCTCGGAGCAGACTCCGGGCATCGCGTCGGGACAGCGCGGGTGGAAGGGACAGCCGCGCGGGCGGCCGAGGGGATGCGGGATCGATCCGGCGATGGTCGGCAGCAAGGTGCGCGGCGCCACGTTCACGCTCGGAATGGACTTCAGGAGCGCTCGCGTGTACGGGTGCTTCGGCGCGTGGAAGATCTGCTCGACCGGGCCCTGCTCCATCACGCGCCCGAGGTACATCACGACCACGTAATGCGCCATCTGCGCGATCACGCCGAGGTCGTGCGTGATGAACACGATCGCGGTGCCGTGCCGTCGCTGCAGATCGCGGAGGAGATTCAGGATCTGCGCCTGCGTCGTCACATCGATGGCCGTCGTCGGCTCGTCGGCGATCAGGAGCCTCGGCCGGCACGACAGCGCCATCGCGATCATCGCGCGCTGGCGCAGCCCGCCCGAGAGCTGCCAGGAGTAGGCGTCGACCCGCGCGTCGGGCATCGAGATGCCCACGCTGCGGAAGAGGTCCACGGTCATCGAGCGCGCCTCGGTCCGGGACAGGCGCGGACCGCTCGGGCGCCACTGCCGCTCGTGGAGCCGGAGCGCCTCGATGATCTGCTCGCCGACCGAGTGGACCGGGCTGAACGCCGCCATCGGCTCCTGCGGGATCAGGGCGATCTCGGCGCCGCGGATCGCGCGGAGCTCGGCGCCCTTCGGCGAGAGCCGCGTCAGATCGACGGGCGCCGAGTCCTTCTGGAACAGGATCTGGCCGCCGACGATGCGGCCGGGCGGCTCGACGATTTGTAAGATCGCCTTCATCGTCACGCTCTTGCCGCACCCGCTCTCGCCGACGATCCCGACGACCTGACCGGGCCGCACGTCGAAGCTCACGCCGTCGACCGCGCGCACGAGCCCCTCGTCGAGGAAAAAGTGGACGCGCAGATCCTTCACCCGGAGGACCGGTGCCGTCACTGGCTGTACGGGTCGGCGGCGTCTCTCAACCCGTCGCCCACCAGGTTGAAGGCCAAGACCGAGAGGATCACCACGGCGCCCGGCACGAGGAGCCAGGGCGCCAGCGCGACCGTCTGGATGTTCTGCGCCTCCTGGAGGAGCACGCCCCAGCTGATCGCGGGCGGTCGAATGCCGAGGCCCAGGAACGACAGCGACGTCTCGTTGATGATCATCGCGGGGATCGCGAGCGTGCTGGTCGCGATGATGTGCGAGAGAAAGGTCGGCACCATGTGACGGACGATGATCCGACCTTGACTCGCCCCCGCTAGCTCGGCCGCCAGCACGAAGTCTTCCTCGCGAAGCGCCAGGAAGCGGCC
Organism: Candidatus Rokuibacteriota bacterium; assembly: GCA_003221615.1. GTDB lineage: Bacteria > Methylomirabilota > Methylomirabilia > Rokubacteriales > CSP1-6 > AR31. The sequence continues at coordinate 2,051 of QHSQ01000005.1, forward strand.
GCGGACTTCGCGCCCGAGCGTGGTCCAGCCCACGAGCGACAGGATCACCGTGATCGCGAAGAACACCTGCTGCGGCGACCAGTCGCGCGGCAGCGCCGCAGTGAGCGCCAGCCAGATCGGGATCGTCGGCAGCGATTGCAAGAGCTCGATCAGCCGCTGGATCACCGCGTCGGCCGGCCCGCCGAAGTAGCCGGAGATTCCCCCGAGCAGCACGCCCAGGACGATGGAGAAGGTGACGGCGGTGAGCCCGATCGTCATCGACGTCCGGGTGCCGTGGGCCAGCCGCGTCCATTGATCGCGTCCCAGACGGTCGGTGCCCAGCAGGTGCAGCCGCTCGCGGCCGTCGGTCGGGGCCGCGCCGACCAGATGGATTCGCGTCGGAATGACGCCGAGGACGCGATACGAGTAGCCCGTGACGAAGAAGCGGACCGGAATCTTCCGGCTCTCGTCGACCCGCCACTCCATGCGCAAGGTCGTCGGATTGCGCTTGCCCACGACGTCGGGCACCCACGGGGCCGGCCGCCATCCGTCGAAGACGTGGAGGCGCTGGATGGGGATGAAGGCCAGACGCGCTTCGGTGGCCTCTGGATCCTGCGTGCTGAAGAAATCGGGACACAGCACGACGACGTAGAGGAGCAGCAGCACGAGCGCGCTCGCGAGCGCCAGGCGGTGCTTCCGGAAGCGCCACCAGACCAGTTGCCAGTTCGAGGCGACTGAGACACGATCTTCGGCGGTCACCGGTACCGCGGGCGCGAGCACGCTCATCTCATCTCTCTTCGAGCCTGATCCGCGGATCGAGCCAGGCCAGGAGGATGTCGGAGACCAGCGTGCCGACGATCGTGAGGAAGCAGTAGATGAGCAGGATGCTTCCGGCCAGGTACATGTCCTGATTGATCAGCGCCCTGAGCAACAGGGGACCGATGTTGGGAAGATTCATGACCGTCGCCACGATCAGGCTGCCGGAGAAGAGCGCGGGGAGGTACCAGCCGATCGTGCTCACGAGCGGATTCAGCGCCAGCCGCGCCGGATAGCGCACCACCAGCCGCCACTCCGGCAGCCCCTTCGCCCGCGCCGTCGTGACGTAGGGCTTGTTCAGCTCGTCGAGCAGGTTGGCGCGCATCACCCGCGTCAGCCGCGCGGTTCCGGCCACGCCGAGAACGACCGCGGGGAGCCAGACGTGCTCGAGAAGATCGAGCACGCGCGCAACGCTCCACGGCGCATCTACGAAGTCGGGCGAGAAGAGCCCCGTGACCGACATGCCGAAAAAGGCGAAGGCGCCCCACATGAGGATGAGCGCCAGCATGAAGTTGGGCGTCGCGACGCCGACGTAGTTGACCACGGTCAGCAGGTAGTCGACGACCGAGCGCGGGTGCATCGCCGAGTAGATGCCGGCCGGGATCGCGACGATCCAGGTGAAGACGAAGGACAGGAGCGCCAGGACCATCGTGAGCACCAGGCGTTCGCCGATCAGCTCGGCGTTCGGGCGCTGGTACTCGAGCGAGAGGCCGAGGTTCCCCTTCGCGAGATTCTCCATCCATTTCAGGTACTGGATCCATATCGGCCGGTCGAGCCCGTACTCGCGCCGGAGCGCCTCGACCTGCTCGGCGCTGATGGAGCTGCCCGACGACGCGAGTGTCGCCACGTAGGTCGTGAGGAAGTCGCCCGGCGGCGCCTGCACGATTGCGAACACGGTGACCGAGAAGAGGAAGAGCAGCGCCGGCAGGAGGACGAGCCGCCTCAGGACGTATCGGGTCATCGGCGCCCTATCTTCGCACGGTAGCGTTCGTGGGCCGCCGCTGCGGCCGCGTGACCGGGAGGCTCGGCAAGTGCCCCCCTCGAGAAGCTGGTGGTGACCTGAGCCGCCCTACCCGCGTGATCCAGGCGTTCCCAGCCCCTCGAGATTCCCGCTGGTGGGATGGGGTGCCAGGGCTCGAGTGAGTCCGAGAAGCGCCGCTGGCAGCAGCAGGACGAAGGCCGCCATCTCAGCTCGCACTTCGACGGCGTTGGTCTTCGATGCCAGGGGAACAAGAAGCAGAACGGCGAACAGCGCGCTCGCTTTCACGCGTCGATCCGCACCGGAAACGCCGAGAGCCGCCAGAACGAGCGGTAGCGTGAATGCGAGAAACGGAGGATACGCGAGCTTCAACGCCGTGAAGTCCCCCCAGTTAATCGCCAGTTGTTGCACAACCGTCCTCTGAAGATCGAACCCGCCCGGACGGGTGGCCATCAGGAGACCGAACGCCCCGAGCGAAACGGCCGTCAATCCGGCCGTCGCCAGGGTTACCCGACGCCAGTCTGCTTTCGACACGTGCGTGAGCCAGTAGAGGGCCGGCAGCACCGCCGTGTCCCACTTGATCGACACGGCGATTGGCAGGAGCAGCATCAGCGGCAGCAGGCGACCGTCCCAGACGAACATGATCAAAACGATCCAGCTCAGGAGCCAGGGGCGATCCCAGGGGTGGAAGAACTGATAATGGTAAGTCAACACGACCATGCAGCCGAAATAGAGCAGTCCGATCACACAATAGGGCTCGGAAACCGACCGGCGACAGTAAAAGAAAAGCAGGATGAACGTGAGAAAGAGCGCAGCCGACTCGATGAGGATATAAGCCTTCGTGACCGATAGCGCGGTCGACCAGCGGACCAGTTCCGCGAGGTAAACCGTGAACACCCGCATGTTGGTCCCGTCTGCGCCGATTTGATGCCAGGACTCCCCACGGGGGGGCTCATTGTTGAGAATCGCGGCATGCATCTCGGCTCTTTTGCTCGCGAGCTCATCGCGGTAGATCGTGGTGTTCCCAACCCAGCGTTGAAGCACGAGAGTCAGGATGGCAGCGACGGCGACGAGCAAGATTGCTCGAGCGAAGCGTAAGGCCCGCGGCGTGTAGGTCATCATTCCGCTTCAGCGATTCCCGGTGTGCGGCGATCGAGGGTGATTCTACTGCAACGCCACCGCCGCCGTCGCCGAGGCCATGCAGAGGTAACGGTCCGGCTCCGAAAATTTCGCCTATCTGGCGAAGAGGAACTGCTCGACGCGCGCGTTGCCCGGGCCCGGAGCAGCCCGTCGTTGCCCAGGGTCGTGGGCAATGTTCCTGAATTTCGTGTTGGCCATCCCGACGCCCTGCACCATCGACGTCAGGCCGATCGTGCCGACCTTCCAGAGGTTGTCGACCCAGATCCGGAACAGCTCCTGCGCGAGCTCGGCCTGCTGCTCCGGCGCGACGGTCTTGGCCTGATCGACGATCTCCATGATGCGCTTGACCGGAGCGGGCGGCTCGACCCCGGAAAGGCCCTTGACAGAACCGAACGGTCGTACTATTTTGATGCCGTGGCAACGGTGAGCCGGAGCTCGGCGAGGGCGCGGGCCGCGTCCAAGGGCGCAGAGACGCGCGAGACGATCCTGGCGCACGCGCTGGGCTTGGCGACGCGGATCGGCTTCGAGGGGCTCACGATCGGGCGGCTCGCCGAGGATCTCCGGATGTCCAAGAGCGGTCTCTTCGCCCACTTCCGCTCGAAGGAGGCTCTCCAGCTCGACATCCTCCGCATGGCGGGCGCTCGCATGGTCGAGACCGTCGTCAAGCCGGCGCTCTCGGTTCCGCGTGGCGAGCCGCGCGTGCGCGCGCTCTTCGAGCGCTGGCTCGCGTGGGAGCAGTCGCCGAGCTTGCCGGGCGGCTGCCCGTTCATGGCCGCTTCGTTCGAGCTGGACGACCGGCCCGGACCGGTCCGCGATTTCGTCGTCCAGAACCTGCGCGACTGGATGGACACCCTCGCCGGCGCCGCCCGCATCGCGGTCAACGAGGGCCACTTCCGTGCCGACCTCGACTGTGAGCAGTTCGCCCACGACTGCCAGGGGATCGGTCTCGCGTTCGTTCACGCCTCGCGCCTGATGCGCGACCCCAAGGCCCGCGCGCGGGCCGCCCGCGCGTTCGAGGCCCTGCTCGACGCCTGCCGAGCTCCCGGGTACGCGATCTCGCATCCGTCCGCCGCCGCGCCGAGCGGCCGGCGCCGCTAACCTCGAAAGGAGAATCACCATGACTGACGCCGAATACCTCGCGATGGAGAAAAGCACGATCGTTCGATCTTCTCGAGGCTCGCACTGGCTCCCGCTCGCGAGAGCGAGCCACCGCACGTTGTCAGCCGTCGCGCCCGCGCTCGCGGCGAGGCGCGCGGTTCGACTCTTCACGACGCCGCCGCGCGCGCGGCGGCCGGCAGCGGAAGTCGATCTTCTGGAGACCGCGCGGGCGCGGCCGATTCAGGTCGGCGAGCGTCGCGTCGAGACCTGGGCGTGGGGCACCGGTCCGAGCGTGCTGCTCGTTCACGGCTGGGGCGGCCGTGGCGCTCAGCTCGGCGCGCTCGTCGGCCCGCTCGTCGCACGGGGCTTTTCGGTGGCCACGTTCGACGCGCCGGGCCACGGAGCGTCAGACGCGGGCATGGTCACGGTCACGGAGATCACCACCGCGATTCGCGCCGTCGCCCAGGCGCGAGGGCCGCTCGCCGCGCTCGTCGCGCACTCGGTCGGAGCCACGGCCGCGGTGCGGGCTCTCTGGGAAGGCCTCGACGCGGGCGCGGTCGTCCTCGTCGCGCCCGCCGCCGATCTCGTGACGCCGGCGCTCCGCTTCACCGAGACCTTCGGATTCTCCCGTGAGGTGAGAGAGCGGATGCACCGGCGGCTCGAAGAGCGTATGGGACGATCCTGGTCGGCCTTCGACGCGATCGAGCTCGCGCCCGCGTTGACGGCGCCGGTCCTCGTGATCCACGACCGCGGCGACGCGGAGGTTCCCTGGCAGCACGGCGCGGCGATCGCGCGCGCGTGGCGCGGGAGCGAGATGCTGATGACCGAAGGGCTCGGGCACGGGCGTATCCTGCGCGATCCCGACGTGGTCGCGGCGGCGGCGGCGTTCGTCGCCGCGCGGACGGCCGAGCGGGGCGTGGCCGCGACGGTCGACGGCGATCCTCAGGCCACGCCCCTGGAGATTCTGATGGCGGGTTGAGCCTCCGCTATCGGGTGAAGAAGAACTGCTCGACGCGCGCGTTGCCCGGGCTCCGCAGCGGCCAGTCGTTGCCGAGGGTCGTCGGCACGTTCCTGAACTTCGTGTTGGCCACCACGACGCCCTGCACCATCGGGGTCAAGCCGATCGTGCCGACCTCCCAGAGATTGTCGACCCAGATCCGGAACAGCTCCTGCGCGAGCTTCGCCTGCTGCTCCGGCGCGACCGTCTTGGCCTGGTCGACGATCTCCATGATGCGCTTGACCGGGGCGGGCGGCTCGACGCCCTCGACCCCCTTGGTCTGCGCCCAGCGGCCGTAGAGCGGTCCGAGGGTGAGGATCGGCGAGTTGCGCGGATCGAACTTCGCGTTGCCGGTGAAGGGGAAGCCCGTCGTGTCCTCGTTCCACATCTCGGTCATCAGCTCGTTGTTGTCGCGCATCTTGAAGTGGAGCGCGCGCTCCCGGAGCTGGACGACGGTCTTCACGCCGACCTTCTCCCAATCCTTCGCGACCAGCTGCGCGACGTCGGGCCAGGCGGCGAAGGCCGGGACGACCGAGAGCTCCAGCACGATCCGCTTCCCCGACGCCAACAGGCGCGTTCCGTCCGAGTCGCGCTTGGTGAGGCCGAGTTGGTCGAGGAGCTTGTTGGCCTCGTCGGGCTTGTACTGTGTGTACTTCTTGGCGTACTGATCGCCGGGGAAGTACGGGTGCCCCGGCGACGGCACGCCCTGGCGCGCCTCGCCGAGCCCGAGGAAGACCGACTCCCTGATCTGATCGCGGTTGATGGCCTCGGAGAGCGCGACCCGGAACTCCTTGGTGGCCATGAGCTTGCCGAGGTCCGCGTCGGCTTTGTAGGTCTGGTTGAACTGGATGACCGCATCGGCGCCGCCGAAGGTGGGCCAGGTGATGACCCGGTACTTCCCGGTCTTCTCGTTCTCCTTGAAGACGGGATAGTTCGTCATCTGGATGTGGCGTTCTTGCATGTCGAACTCGCCGGCGATCGCCGCCAGGTTCAGCGCCTGGATGTCCGCGAAGAACGTGAAGCGGACCTCGTCGAGATATGGAAGCTGGTTGCCGCTCGGATCGACCCCGACGAAGTACGGATTCCGCTTGAGCGTGAAGACCTGGTCGCTCACGCGCGTCGCCGGCGCCCACGCCGCCATCGTCGGGCGCTCCGGATTCTCCGGCGGCGCGTTGCGCGCGGCAAAGAGCTCCGTCCACGTCTTGAAGCCCGCCGCGGCGACGAGCTTGTCGACGTCTTCCTTCTTCGCGTAGGTCGGGTGGAACTTCTTCAAGTAGTGCGCGGGGAGGAACACGGCGTACGTCCGATCACCGCCGTCCTGGTTCGCGAGGGCGGTGAGCAGCAGGGTGTTGGGCTGCTTGTAGGTCCACCGCACCGCCGTCGGGCTCACCTTCTCGACCGTGGCCGTGGTGCCGTCGGCGTTGCGCATCCAGGACGGGATGGCCGGGACGAGGTCCTTGTTCAGCAGGACGTCCTGGTACCAGAAGACGATGTCGTCGGCGGTGAACGGCGCGCCGTCCGACCACCTGGCACCCTGCCGAAGCTTGATCGTCCAGATCCGGAAGTCCTTCGACGACTCCCAGCCCGCGGCGATCTTCGGCTCGATCTTGGCGCCATCCGGCGAGAAGCGCACGAGCGCGTCGTAGACGACGCGGACGTAGTTGTTGGAGTCCGCCGGGCCGAGGAACGCGCGTCGCCACACGCCACCGTACTGTCCGGCGCGCTCGACGACCGGGACGACGAGCGGGTCGGAGGGAAGACGCTTGTCGACCGGCGGAAGCTTGCCGGCTTTGACCTGTTCGGCCAGGGTGGGCGCTTCATGGAACTTCGTCGGCTGAGCGGCCGCCGTGCCGATCAGCAGCATCAGCAGGGCGACCAGCATCGTCGGACGTAGCCAGAGCTGGGGACGCATGAGTGTCCTCCTGTTGGAGTTCGGCTGACTCTACCGCCCAACCCGGAGGTGGCGCAAGGGTCGGCCGAGTTGTTGATCGTGATGCCGACGTCGCCGCGCTGCGACGCCGGTGCGACGAAAGAAGTTATTGCGCACGATTCCGCCGACGTGATCGTCGGGACGTGTGGGGTCGAGTTCGGCACCGGTGATATAAGGATGGCGGTGGAGCTGCGAATCAACGGGGCGACGATCTTCTGCGAGTCGGTCGGCGAGGGGCGGCCGTGCATCTGCTTGCACGGCGGCCCGGGGACCGATGCCTCGGGGCTCGCCCGCACCCTGAGCCCGCTGGCCGCCGAGCTCGACCTGCGGCTGATCTTCTACGACCACCGCGGTCACGGGCGATCGGAGTGGGTGCCGGTCGAACAATGCACGCAGGATCAGCTCGTGTCCGACGTCGAGGGCGTGCGGCAGGCGCTGCGGCTCGGCCCGGTCCACGTGCTCGGGATCAGCTGGGGCGGGTTTCTCGGTCTCATGTACGCCGCGCGCCACCCGACGTCGATCCGCACGCTGGCCGTCGTCGGCGCCGCCGCCAGTCGTGACTTCATGGCGCGCGCCGAAGACAACGCGCGCCGCCGCGCGACCGCCGAGCAGTGGGCGGCGTATCGCGCGCTCTGGGACGGCTCGTTGTCGGACGACACGAGCTTCAAGCGCGCCTTCGACACGATCCGGCCGCTCTACTTCTTCGATGCCGGCCGCGCGGTCGAGACCAACGCCATGCGCGCCGACATCCGCTATCGGCTCGCGGTGAGGCGATTCATCATCGAGCACGAGTACGCGAGCTACGATTGCCGGGCCGAGCTTCCGCGGATCGCGTGCCGCACACTGGTCGCGGTCGGACGACACGACTGGATCTGTCTGGTGGACCAGGCCGAGGAGATCGCCCGGCTCGTCCCCGGCGCCGAGCTGGCGGTGTTCGAGCACAGTGGCCACTCGCCCCAGATCGAGGAGCGCACCGCGTTCACGCGACGGCTCGCGGCCTTCCTCTGTTCATAGGCGCGCCTCTTCCGGCGGGGCCCAGCCCCGCGACGGCCTGCGGCGCGCACCGCGGCTCTCCAGCGCCCGCGCGCTCAGCGCTACTTGCCGGTCCAGCGCACGCTCTTGAGCGACTGATAGATGCCGGCGAACGTGGGAATCGGCACGAAGCCCTCGTAGCCGGACCGCGTCACGTACACCTGCTGTGGGAAGTAGAGGAAGACGTAGGGCGCGTCCTCCATCAGGAGCTTCGAGAGCTCCGCATAGTGTTTCTTGCGCTCGGCCGTCACCCCGGTCCGCCGCGCCGCCTCGAGCGCCTCGTCGACCCGCGGGTTCTTGTAGTGGGCGAAGTTGCGGCCCTTCCATTGGCTCGAGTGCCAGATCGTGTAGGCGAATGGGTCCGGATCGTGGTGATTCGTCCAGCCCACCACGATACCCTCGAACTCCGAGGCGAAGAGCTTCTTGACGAACGTCGGCCAGTCCAGCGGCTCGAGCTGCACCTCGACGCCCACCCGCTTCAGGTACTCCTGAATGATGACGGCGGTGTCCTTCACGCTCTGATTGGCCTGGTCGTGGCGCACTGAGAAGCTGAACCGCTTGCCGTCCTTGACGAGCACGCCGTCGGGGCCGGGCTTGAAGCCGGCCTCGGCCAGGAGCGCCTTGGCGCGATTGGGATCGTAGGCGTACGGCTTCACGCTCGGATCGAACGCCCAGCTCGACGGCGGGAACTGCCCGGTCGAGACCGCGGCGTACCCCTGGAGCACCTCGCGGACGATGCTCGGCACGTCGATCGCGTGATAGAGCGCCCGGCGCACCCGGAGGTCCGTGAACGGTGCCAGGTCCTGGCGCCAGCCGAAGTAGGTGTACGAGGTGTTGTCGGCGGCGAGCACCTTGAGATTCGCCGTCTGCTTGAGGCGCGCTACTTCCGTCAGCGGCGGGCTCTCGACGAAATCGACGCCGCCGGCGCGGAGCTCCTGGAGCAGGACGACGCTGTCCGGGATGATCCGGAGGATCAAGTGGTCGAGGGCCGGGCGACCGCCGTGATACTGGGCGTTGGCCTCCATCACGAGGCGCTCGCCCCGACGCCACTCGACCAGCCTGAAGGGGCCGGTCCCGATCGGCTTCCTGTTGAACTCCGCGGTGTTGAGGTCGACGCCCTTGAGCAAGTGCTCGGGAACGATGCCGGCGCGCGGGTTGACCAGCACGGCCAGGAAGGACCCCGACGGATAGCGCAGCCGGAACCGCACGGTGTGGTCGTCGATGACCTCGATGGGTCGGACGGCCAGCTCCTCCGGCCGTTTGGGATTTTCCTTCGCCGTCAGCTCGGGGAATCCGGCGAGCGCGTCGAAGTAGGCTCGGTGAGGCGTCGTCACTTTCGGATCGAGGACCGAGTAGAACGTGAACGCGACGTCACGGGCGGTGAAGGGCTTGCCGTCGTGCCACTTCACGCCGCGCTTGAGCTTGAACGTGTACGTGAGGCCGTCGCGCGACACCTCCCATGATTCGGCCAGGAGCGGCCTGACGTTGAGGCCCTGATCGAGCTCGACCAGGCTGTCGAACAGCGGCCACTCCGCGATGTACGATTGGCCGTCGGTGGCGATCACCGGATTGAGCGACGTGGCGTCGCCGCTGAGCCCGATCACGAAGTCCTTCCCGGCGGCGAGCCCGGGACTGGGCGCCAGACCGATCGTGGCGACGAGCAGCGCGAGCACAATGGCGTGGATCACGTCAGTCCTCCGTTTCACAGGCGGCCGCGCAACGTCGGATCCGACGCGTCGCGCAGCCCGTCGCCGAACAGGTTGAACCCCAGCACCGTGACGAAGATGGCGAGCCCGGGGAACGTCGCGATCCACCAGGCCGAGGCCAGGAACTGCCGGCCCTCGACGACCATGTTGCCCCAGCTCGGCAGCGGCGGCCGGGCGCCGAGCCCAAGATAGCTCAGGCCCGACTCGATCAGGATCGTCTGGCCCAGCAGCAGACTGGCCTGGACGATCACGATGGGCAGCGCGTTCGCGAGCAAGTGGCGCGAGAGAATGCGCGCGTGGCCGGCGCCGAGCGCGGCGGCCGCGTGGACGAAATCGCGGTGGCGAAGGCTCAGGCACTCGCTACGCACGATGCGCCCGACCGGCGCCCAGGTGACGAGCGCGATGACCAGCGCGGTATTGGTGAGGCTCGCGCCGAAGAGCGCGACGACGATGAGGATCAGGAACAGCGCCGGAACAGAAAGAAAGACGTCGGCGGCGCGCATGATCGCCGTGTCGGCGGCTCCGCCGAAATAGCCCGCGACGCTTCCGACGGCGGTCCCGACCACGAGCGAGAGCATGGTGGCGAGGAGCCCGATCTCGAGCGACACGCGGCTGCCCCAGATCACGCGGCTCAGGACGTCGCGGCCGAAGCCGTCGGTCCCGAGCCAGTGCGCAGCGCTCGGCGGCTGCAGGCGATTCAAGAGCGACTGCGCGGAGTAGCTCTGCGGCGCCAGCGCCGGCGCCAGCGCCCCCGCGATGACCATGACGGTGACGACCAGGCCGCCGACCAGACCGCGGCGATTACGCGTGAACCGCCGGAGAGCCGACGGTCGCTCCGCGTGCGCCTGCTCCGTCACCGGTACGAGATCCGGGGATCGATCACGCAGTAGGCGAGATCGGTGAGGAGGTTGGCGCTGATGACGACGGCGGCGACCATGAGGTTGACGCCCATGATCACCGGGTAGTCGCGCTCGAAGACGGCGCCGACCGCCAGCCGGCCGATCCCCGGCCAGGCGAAGACGGTCTCGGTGAGCACCGCGCCTCCCACCAGTGTCGGCAGCGAGAGGCCGACCACCGTCACCACCGGGATCAGCGCGTTGCGGAGCGCATGGCGCCAGACGACCCTGGCGCCGCCGAGTCCCTTCGCGCGCGCGGTGCGGACGTAGTCCTGACGCAGCACCTCGAGAAGGCTCGAGCGCGTGAAGCGCATGAACGAGGCCATCTGGATCAGGCCGAGCGTCAGGGTCGGCAGGATCGCGTGCCGCACGCGCGTTGACAGCTCGGCCTCGCGGCCGTATTCGCTCAGCCCCGATGGCGGGAGCAGGTGGAGGACCTCGGAGAAGAGGAGGATCAGCATGATCCCCAACCAGAAGCTCGGGAACGACACACCGAACAGCGCGACCGCCGAGCCGAGCGTGTCCCAGATCGTGCCCCGCCGGACGGCCGCGAGCACGCCGAGCGGGACCGCGACGACGAGCGCCAGCGTGAGCGCGCCCGCGGTGAGCTGAAGGGTCGGGCCGAGGCGGTCGAGGATCAGCGCGGCGACCGGGTCTCCGGTCTTGAACGAGCGACCGAGATCGCCGCGGACGGCCGCGCCGGCCCAGCCGAGATACTGAAGCGCGATCGGCCGGTCGAGTCCCAGACGCTGCCGGATCTGTGCGGCGGCTTCCTGGGAGAACTCGCCGCCGATCAGCACGGCCTCGGGGCCCCCCGGAGCCAGGCGCATGATCGTGAACAGGATGATCGAGACGCCGACGAGCATGAGCACGGCGAAGCCGACGCGCTTGAGGATGTAGGTCCTGAGCCCCGGCTCCATGACTCAACTCGCGCCGCTCGCGGTGAGGCCGCGGATGAAGTGATCGAGGAACGCGCTGTACAGGATGGCCACCGGCAGGCCGACGATCAAGCCCGCGGCCATCAGCGCGCCCCAGTAGTAGACGTCGCCGCGGATCAGCGCCGTCGCGACGCCGACGGTCACCGTCGTCTGGTCACGGGGCGCGACGTAGACGACCGCGTAGAGCGATTCCTGCATCGCGAGCGTGAACGCGAAGATGGCCGTGATGACGATGCCCGGACGCGTCAGCGGGAGCACGACGCGCAGCACGCCGCCGATCAGCCCGCAGCCGTCGACCCACGCCGCCTCCTCGATCTCGCGCGGCAGGGTCTTGAAGAATCCGGTGAGGATCCACGTGCAGAACGGGATCGTGAAGGTCGGATAGACGACCACGAGCGCCCACCAGGAATCGAAGAGGCCGAGGGTGCCGACGATCCGCGCCAGCGGCAGGAAGATGATGATCGGCGGCACGAGGTAGGTCATGAACATCGAGATCCCGAGGTTGCCGGCGCCGGGGAGCCGTAACCGCGACAACGCGTAGCCGGCAGGAACCGCCGTCGCCAAGGTGATCGCGACGAGGCAGACCGAGAGCAGCATGGTGTTGACGAACCAGACGGGAAAGTAACTGTGATTGAGCAAGATGTGGAAGTTCTTGAGGGTGGGCGCCATATGAAACCAGAACGGGACGAGGTCCATGCGGTAAAGATCGGCCTCTTCCTTGAACGCGGTGACCGCCATCCAGTACACGGGGAACACCGCGACCACGACGAACGGCGCGAGCCCGGCGTAGATGAGCAGGTTCCGCCGGAGCCGCCGGCCGGTCCCGGGCGTCATGAGCGAGGTCGCGCGCTCAGGGGATCGGCGCGACGTCCACGAAACAGGAGTTGAACGGCGCCGCCCCGGCGGGAGACGTGCGGTCGGCGGTCAGCACGTTGGCGCACCCACCCGTGTCGGCTCCCGAGGCATCCGGCGTGAACCACGCGCCCTCCTTGATGGAGACGACGCCCGGCGCGATGCGGTCGGTCACCCGCGCCGGCAGCCGCGTCGCACCGCGCGCGTTGAAGACGCGGACGGCCTGGCCGTCGACGATCCCGCGCGCGGTGGCGTCGGCGGTGTTGATCCAGACGTCGTCGGAGTCGACGCGCGAGAGAATCGGCTGGTTGCCGTGGATCGAGTGCGTGCGGGCGCGCGATTTCGGCGTGACCAGGCGCAGGGGATACCGCGCGTCGATCTCGTCCTCGATCCACGTCGGGATCGGCGGAATCGCGCCGAGCCCGTAGGGATCAGGCTTGGCGGCCAGGGTCATCGAGTAGATCTCGATCTTCCCGGACGGCGTCGTGAATGGGTGGTGCTCGGGGTTGCGGATCTCGCGTGCGAAGGCGACGGCGTCGTCGGGCGCCGGCAGGCGCGCCAGGCCGCGCTCGCGGAAGGTGTCGAAATCGTCGATCACGCCGCCGGTCAGCTCGCGCAGCCATTCCTCCTCGGTCTTGTCGTTGTAGCCGGTGATCCCGAGCCGGCGCGCCAGCTCACTGCAGATGTCGAGGTCGTTCCGGCACTCGCCCATCGGCTCGATCGCCTGCTTCATGAAGATCGCGTAGTGGCCCGCGCCCGCCCACGGCGTGTGGACGTCGTTGCGCTCCCAGAACGTGGTGGCCGGCAGCACGATGTCGGCGTGCCGCGCCGTGGGCGTCATGAAATTGTCGTGGACGACCATGAACTCCAACCGCTGAGCGGCCGCGGCGATCCGGCGGACGTTCGGCACCTGGTTGAAGAGGTCGCCGGCGACGGAGTAGATCATCTTGATGTCGGCCGGATAGCCGCCCGCCACGCCCCGGTCGAGCAGATCGGCGAGCCTCGACGAGGCGACGCGCGCGCCGGTGGGATTGGTGCCCGCGGGCAAGTGGCGGATGCCGCAGCGCCCGGTCGCGCCGTTGCTGGTGCCCGAGTTGCCCCCGGGGATTCCGACGTTGCCCGTCATCGCCGCGAGCGCGTAGGCCGCGCGGTGGAACTGCTCGCCGTGGATCGTGCGTCCCGGCGCGTAGCCGCAGTGCAGCGCCGCCGGCTTGCTGGTCGCGAACTCGACGGCAAGACGCTCGAGCGTGGCGGCGGGCGTGCCCGTGATCTGTTCGGCCCATTTCGGCGTTTTGCACACGCCGTCCGCCTCGCCGATGAGGTACGCGCGGTACGACGCGCCCGCCGGCGCGCCCAGGGGCAGATGCGCCTCGTCGAAGCCGAGCGCGTAGCGATCGAGGTAGGCCTGGTCTTGCAGCCCCTGGCTCGTGATGACGTAGGCCATGGCGATGAGCGCTGCGGCGTCGGTCGAGGGGCGGATGAAGACGTGCTCGTCGGCGAGCAGGCGGCTCGAGCGCGTCAGGCGCGGATCGACGGCGACGATGCGCACGCCGTGATCCTTGGCACGCTTGAGGTACTGCATGGTTCCCGTGCCGAACGTGCCGTCGCCGGGGCTCCAGCCCCACATCACGATCAAGCGGGAGTTGACGTAGTCGATGGGCTCGCGCCCCGCGCTCTTGTACTCGGCCTTGACGCCGTAGGTCTGCTTGACCGCGAAGATCTCGGCCTCCGCCGAGAGGTTGCTCCAGAGCTCGGTGCAGCCGCCGAACATGTGGAGGAACCTCTGGCTCACGCCGCGGCCGTGCAACGTGGACAGGCTGCCCGTGCGCGAGCAGTCGAGGATCGCGGCCGGCCCGTACGTGTCGCGGACGCGGAGCATCTGGTGGGCGACCGCGTCGAGCGCCTCGTCCCAGGAGACCCGCTCGAACTGCCCCGAGCCCCGGGGACCGGTCCGCCGCAGCGGGTGCTTCAGCCGATCCGGATGGTTCACACGCTCGGCCTGGCCGAAGCCGCGCACGCACGCGTGGAGCGGCGGCATCTCGGGCGTCCAGCGGCGAGGATCGGTGCTGATCTTCACGATCTGCCCGTCGCGCACGTGGGCGTTGACGGCGCACCGGCCGCCGCAGTTGTGTCCGCACGTGCTGGTGACGACGCTCTCGCCCGGCTTGGCCGCGACCCGCGGCGCTTCGTAGACGATCCTGGCCCGACTCACGGCAACAACCCTACCAAGTTTCGAGCCGTCGTGGAACTTCGTAACGACCACTGGCCTTTGTGGACCACGTCAAGCCACCAGGCACGCTTCCAGTTGGCTGACCACCGCCCCAGCGCTGGTATGCGTCCTCGCGTTCGGCTAGACTCCGGCCAGCCATCCTCCACCGAGGTGTTCATGCGGCTGATCGGGCTCGCGATCGCTCTTGCTCTCACGCTCGGCCTCACGCTTGCGCCGATTGTCGCTGAGGCTCAGCAGGCGCGGAAGGTCTGGCGGATCGGTGTGCTGGCTCCCAAGGAGGGCTCGGCACTCGCCATCGTGACCGAGCAACACGCGAGCGGACTACTGCCGTTGCCGGATGCCATGTTCAACTCGCATCGCGCGTCGATCATCGCGTTTGCCGCGGCGGAGAAGCTTGTACTCGTGGCCTCTGAAGAAAGTTGGGTGAGGGACGGCGCACTGATGTGGTACGGAGTCGACTCGCGCGATCACTACCGGCACGCCGCCGCCTACGTCGACAAAATCTTGAAAGGGACCAAGCCTGCTGATTTGCCTGTCGAGGAGCCAACGACCTTCCGACTCGTCATCAATCAGAGAACCGCGACGACGCTGGGGCTCATCATCCCGCCAACGCTGCGCATCCGTGCCGACCAGGTGATCCAATAGCGCGTGGCCGGGATGGAGCACTCCCCCATGAGCGCCACTGAGACGGCGTGGGAGCGCACGCCGTGGCATGCGGCACAGAATGCGGCGTGGGAGGGGTACACTAGCTCTGAAGGCTCGCATCAACGCAGGGAGCCCCTGGAGAGGAAATGATCGAGCGGCGTGCCGATCTCCGAGGGACCGATGACTTCGTCGCCGAAATCGCCCTCAGTAGGCGCGCGTGCCGTCCAGCCGACGCGGCGAGCTCGTTCTGCCGCCGACGCTTCACACATCCCCGTCGGCCTACTCGGTTCGACGAGCGTGGATTTCTCGTGATCGACACCTGTCACTGTCTATTGCCGACCGGCCACGACCTTGGATGCATCTGCGAGCA
The DNA here is from genome assembly GCA_003221615.1 of Candidatus Rokuibacteriota bacterium. GTDB lineage: Bacteria > Methylomirabilota > Methylomirabilia > Rokubacteriales > CSP1-6 > AR31. The sequence goes on from QHSQ01000005.1 coordinate 17,659, forward strand.
CGCGATCGAACGTCGAGTCTTTCGCATCGATGCCGACGGACGGGAGCACTACGCGACCAGGCCCTTGGCGAAGCCGGCGCCGACGTCAGGCAGGCGGCAGCGCATCTAAGCAGGGCAAGGGCTTCGCCCTCGTGGACATGTTCACGACCAAGGGCGAGCTCGACGCCATGGGCTGCTCCCGAAGGAGATCAGCGGCGACCCGAAGCTCTACACCGAGTCGTTCGAGCACGCGCGCGAGGCGTTTCCACCCGACTCGCTCGTCAGCCGCGACGGCGTGGCGCGTGTCATCGAGACCATGCGCGCTTTCGACGCCGTGCCGGCCGGCATGAAGATGGAGCCGGAGAGCGTCTACGACAACCGGTTCGTGCTGAAGGCGCTCGGCCGCTAGCCGCTCGCTGCGTTCAGCCGACCTGGTAGCGCTTCATCGCCGCCTGGTCGAACGCGAGCCCGAGCCCCGGCTTCTTCGGTACCACGAGCTGACCGCGCTCGATGGGCGGCGTCTCCTCGTAGAGCGCGAGCGTCCACGGCATGTACTCGACGGTGAGGCCGTTGGGGATGGCCGAGACGAGGTGCACATGGATTTCCGGGACCAGATGGCTCACGACGGGCAGATTGAACGCCTCGGCCATGCCCGCGACCTTCATCCACTGCGTGATGCCGCCCACGCGCAGGAGATCGATCATCACGATGTCGATCGAGCGCGCTTCCAGCAGATGGCGGAAGGGGACGATGCCGTAGTGGTACTCGCCCGCGGCGATCGGCGTCGTCAGCGCGTCGGCGATGCGCGCCATGCCGGGATAGTCGTCGTGGGTGGTCGGGTCCTCGAGCCAGAAGAGGTGATAGGGCTCGATGCGGCGCCCCACGTCGATCGCCTGGTTCACGCTCCAGAGCTGGTTGATGTCGCACATCAGGTCGATGTCCGGGCCGATCGACTCGCGCATGACTCGCACGCGCTCGACGGAGGCGGCGACGGTCGGCTCGCTCCCGCACTGCATCTTCATCTGGCGAAAGCCCATGTCGCGAAGACGCGGGCCCGCCTTGGCGAGATAGTCGATCGGGTGCGGGCGCATCAGCGCGCCGCTCGCGTAGGTGGTCACGCGGTCGCGCAGGCCGCCGAGCAAGGCGCACACGGACTGGCCCATCGCCTTGCCCTTGAGGTCCCAGCACGCGATGTCCACCGCGGAGAGCGCCAGGGTGAAGATGCCGCCGGGTCCCGAGCTGCCCGCCGCGCGTCGGAGCTTGGCCGTGATGGCTTCCACCTGGGTCGGATCCTCGCCGATCGTGAGGCGGGCGAGCTCGTCCACCGCGGCCTTGAGCGCCGGCGTGAGGGCGCCGCCGAAGAACGTCAGGCCGAGGCCCACCGCGCCCTGATCGGTCCCGAGCTCGAGCGTGACGAACTCGCGCGTGTCGGTGGGGGCGGGCAGGCCCACGACGAGGGGGTTGTCCGCCGGCGTTCGCAGCGCGCGCGTGGTCACGTGCGTGATCTTCATGGGGCCGTCTCCTTCGGGGTTGTGGTCGCCTACAATACACTCCCGTGAACGTCCAATCCATCAAGGCTCTGGTCCAGCCCAACCGCGTCCATCGCGCCGTCTACACCGATCCTGAGATCTTCGAGCTCGAGATGGACCGGATCTTTGGCCGCGCGTGGCTGATCCTCGGTCACGAGAGCCAGGTGCGGAGCCCCGGCGATTTCTTCACGACGCGCATGGGGCGCGAGCCCGTCATCGTGACGCGCCACCGCGACGGCGCGGTGCACGTGCTCGTCAACCGCTGCGCCCATCGCGGCGCGCGCGTGTGCGAGGCGCCGGCCGGGACCGCGTCCGAGTTCGTGTGCGCATATCACGGCTGGACGTACGGAACCGACGGCTGCCTCGTGGGCCTGCCGCTGCCGGGCGGCTACGAGCGTCCGGCGGGCGAGTCGACGGGCGGCGGGCTTGGGCGTGTGCCGCGCGTCGACGCCTATCGAGGTTTTCTGTTCGCGTCGATGGCCGAGCACGGCCCGACGCTCGCCGGATTCCTCGGTCCTCTCCGCGCGTCGTTGCGCGCCGTGGGACGTCTGGGAGAACACCGGCCTCTGGGTCGCGGGCTGCGGCCACTCCTGGATGGCTGACTACCACGACGACAGCCGCCTCGTGGCGGCCCTCGATCATCCGGCGTTCGCCGAGTATCGCGCGGCGCTCGAGCGGCGTCTCGGTCGCGACGGTGCCGCGCGTGTGCTGGGCGAGCTGCGCTGGAACAGCATCGTCTATCCCAACTGCTCCTTCATGAGCCAGTTCCGTCAGCTTCGGATCGTTCATCCGATCGCGGTGGACCGCACGGTCGTCCACGCGTACTCATTCAGGCTCAAGGGCGCCCCGGAGCGGATGTTCCGCGACACCGTGGCGTTCTCGAACGTCGTCAACGGAACGGCCTCGCCGGTGCTCACCGACGACCTCGAGGTGTACGAGCGTACGCAAGAGGGGCTCGGCGACCAGCGATCCGACTGGGTGTTCCTCGGGCGAGGCCAGGGGCGGGACGTGCCGGACGGCGCCGGCGTGCTGCGCGGCGGGAGCGGCACCAGCGAGATTCATATCCGCAACCAGCTTTCCGCCTGGCTCGAGTACATGACCGACGAGGGCTGAGATGGACGCGGCCGCCCGTGTCGAGCTGCGCTCCGAGATGGAGCAGTTCCTGTATCGCGAGGCCCGGTTGCTCGACAGCGGCCGGTTCTACGAATGGCTCGGGCTCTTCACCGACGATGCGACGTACTGGATTCCGCTGCAGGCCGATCAAGCAGACCCGCAGACGACTTCGTCGATCGTGTACGACGACCGACGGCTGCTCGAGGTGCGCATCCGTCAGTTCCAGCATCCGCGGGCCCACGCTAGGACGCCCGCTCCGCGCACCGTGCACCAGGTCGGCAACGTCCAGGTCGTGGAAGCCGGCGCGCACCATGTCCGCGTCGGCTCGACGCTCGTTCTGGTCGAATACCGCCGCGAGCGCCAGCGGGTGTGGGGTGCGCTCGTCGAGCATCGCCTGCGTCGGACCGCCGATGGGCTGCGGATCGCCGCCAAGCGGGTCGACCTCGTGAATTCGGAAGCGGAGCTGGACGGTATCGTGTGCTTGTTCTGATGGGAGCATCCCTGCGCTCCCGCTGGATCGGTCTCGCGCTGCTCGCGGCGATGCTCCTGATCTGGCAGCTCGCAATGCGGTTCGAGCACCCCAACTTTCTGATGGGCCCGCTCGAGATCGCACGGCATTTCGGTGAGGCGCTCAGGTCAGGTGAGCTCTTGCCGCACATCGGCGCCAGCCTCGTTCGCTCGCTGCCGGGTTTCATCATCGGCTCGCTCGTCGGCGTGGTACTCGGCCTCCTGGCGGGGTTCGCGCGAAGCCTGGATCAGCTCCTGAGTCCTCCCGTGTTCCTGAGCTATCCGGTCCCGAAGATCGTGTTCCTCCCGATCGTGATGCTCTGGCTGGGGATCGGGGACCTGTCGAAGATCGTCGTCATCTCGCTCGCCTGTTTTTATCCGTGCTTCATCAACGCGTACTACGGCGCCCGCGGGACGTCGACGATCATGGTGTGGAGCGGCCTCAACATGGGCGCGCGCCGGTCGCAGATCTTCCGGAAGGTCGTGGTCCCGAGCGCACTCCCGCTCGTCTTCGCCGGGCTCCGCGTGTCGCTGGCGCTTTCGTTCATCCTGCTCTTCTCGACCGAGATGATCAACGCACGCTCAGGGCTCGGCTTTCTAATTCGGCAGTCGGAATCGAGCCTGAGATTCGATCTGATGTACGTGGCGATCGTCGCGGTCGCCGCGCTCGGCTATGCCGGTGATGAGCTGCTCCTACTGGTGCGGCGGCGTGTCCTCGCGTGGCAGCAGGCGATCAGCCGGTGAGCTTACGCTGGCCCGACCCGGCCTCCATCGCCCGGCGGGTGGCCCTCCTGGCGATCGGGATCCTCGCCTGGGAAGCGATGGCGCGAAGCGGACTGTGGAGCCCGCTCATCGTTCCATCCGTCGTGCGAATCGGCTACCAGCTCTGGCTGCTGGTGACCCGACCTGAGTCGCTCGTGGAAGCATGGTACTCGGTGGCGCGAGGCCTCGGCGGCTTCGCCCTCGCCGCGGTAGTCGGCGTGGCTCTCGGCGTGCTGATGGGCCGCTCGGCGCTGGCCGCGGCCTTCTTCGGCCCGGTCTTCTCGGGGACCTATCCAATCCCGAAGATCGCCTTGTTCCCGATCTTCATCTATCTCTTCGGCATCGGCAGTCTCTCCAAGGTCTTGTTGATCTTCCTCGAATGCCTCTACCCGATCGTCATCACCACGCAGGCGGGCGGCCGCGCGGTGAACCGCGTCTTGCTGTGGTCGGCCGCCAACATGGGCGCCTCGCGCGCGCGCATCCTCTGGAGAGTCGTCGTGCCTGCGACCGCACCCTTCATCTTCGCGGGATTCCGGGTCGCTCTGCCCATCGCGATGATCGTGGTGATCATCACCGAGATGATCAGCTCGGCCGACGGGCTGGGCTATCTGGTCATGTACTCCCTCGCCTCGTTCAAGACCGATCGCATGCTGGCGGTCGTGCTCGTGATCGCGCTGCTCGGCGTGGCGCTCGATCGACTGGTCGTCCGCCTTCGCAATCGGCTCGTGTTCTGGGAGCGCCTCGAGTCGTACTACGCGGAGTAGCTACTTCGGCAAATACCCGAGGTCCACCATCTCGTCGACGTTCACCAGCTTCTCGAGCCAGCCGAGCTTCTCGTGCATGAAGACCGCGAGCTTCTTGAGGCTGGCGACGTCGACGCGGCCGTCGGGGTCGCGCTTCCAGTCGGCATTTTTCAGATAGATCTCGAGCGGAGTGCGGACGAAGTTGGCCTTGTGCAGGTCGCGCTTGGCCTGGGCGGTGTTGGCCAGGTAGTAGCGTGTCACCGCGACGTAGTCGGCGAGGAACGCGCGGACCGCATCGGGCTGAGCCTTCAGGAACTTCTCGCCGAACCACACGTCGAGGAGCTCGTGATCGTAGCCGACCGCCTTCACGGCGGTGAAGAGGGTGCGCAGGCCGCCCTTGGCGATCTCCGCGGAATAGAACGGCTCCACAAACGTGCCCAGGTTGACCTTGTCCGAGCGCACCGCGACGCCCATGGCCGGAAACGCGATCGGGATGACCTTGACGTCCTTGTCGGGGACGAGCCCGGCGTTGAGCAGGGCGGCGCGCACCCAGAGATCGGTCGCGGTCTTGAAGCCGAGGACCCCCGCGGTGCCGCCCTTGAGGTCCTTCACGCTCTTGACGGGCGCGTCGTCCTTGACCATGTAGGCGGTCGTGAACCAGTCCTTGCCGTCGGCCTCGAGACAGATTCCCGCCGCGATCTTGATGTCCAGGCCCTGCGCGCGCGCGAAGATCACCGCCAGACCAGGCGCGGTGCCGCCGTCGAGCTCGTTCGCCAGATAAGCCTGGAAGCGCTCGGGGTTGCCCTGGAACGAGACGAGCTTGAGGCGGTACTTCGTACCCTGGCCGGGCGCCAGATCGGGCCGCGCCGCCATGAGCCACGCCTGCTCCTCGGCCGCGAAGCCGTGGCCGAACCGGATCAACGGAGGGTCGGCCGCGAGAACCGCGAGCGGCGTGAGCACCTGTAGAGTGACCAGACAGACTAGGCCGAGCATTGCCCGAAGGTTCACGATGGCTTCTCCTCTCGGATCAGGTCCCAGATACGGTTGCGAGTTTCCAGGAATGCGATCGACTTACGCACCGAGACGGAGCGCGGGCGCGGCAGCGCGACCCCGACCTCCTCGCGGATCCGGGCCGGGCGCGCGCTGAGCACGACGACGCGGTCGCCCAGATAGACCGCCTCGTCGATATCGTGCGTGACGAAGAAGATCGTCTTGCGCGTGCGCTCCCAGATGCCGGTCAGCTCCTGTTGCATCGTCTCGCGGGTCTGCGCGTCGAGCGAGCCGAACGGCTCGTCCATCAGCAGGACTTCAGGATCGAAGGCGAGCACCCGCGCCAGCGCCACCCGTTGCTTCATCCCCCCCGAGAGCTCGGCCGGGAGATGATCGCGGAACTCCGAGAGCCCGGTCAGCTCGAGATAGCGGTCGACGACGGCGGCGCGCTCCGCCGCCGGCGCGCCGCGGACCTCGAGGCCCCAACCGACGTTGCCACCGACGGTGCGCCAGGGAAAGAGCGAGAACTCCTGAAATACCATGCCGCGATCGGGCCCCGGCCCGACGACCGCGCGGCCGTGTACGCGGATCTCGCCGGCGTCGCCCGGGATGAAGCCGCCAAGGACGTGCAGCAAGGTGCTCTTGCCGCATCCGCTCGGCCCCACGACGGTGACGAACTCGCCGTCGGCGACGGACAGGCGCGCGAGGTCGAGCACCTCGAGCGTTCGACCGTCGCGCGCGTACGTCTTGCGGAGCCCGACGACGTCCAGCGCGGGCGTGCTCATCTCAGGGGGCCTCGGTGGCGCGAGGCGGCCAGGCCAGCAGCCGCTCGAGCGCGGTGCGCGTCAGTTCGGGCGACCGGCCCTCGCGGCGGACGCGCCGGTTCCGGAGCCAGCACGCGAGCGTGCCGGTGAGCTGGCCCTCTTCGCCGATCTGGCGCGACAGGCGGACGATCGTCTCGACTCGCGGCCGCCGGCGCGCGACGTAGCTCGTCAGCGCCGCCGGCGTGTCCGTCTCGCCCCGGGCGGCCCGCGACAGCTCGTCGGCGAGGACGGCGGCGTCTTCCATCGCCATGCCCGCGCCCTGGCCCATGTTCGGCGTCAGCGCGTGCGCCGCGTCGCCCAGGAGCGCGACGCGGCCGCGAACCCAGGCGGCCTGATGGACTTCCTCGATGTCGGTGCACACGACGCCGTCGGTCGACCCCAGCCGGCCGAGTGCATGCCGCACTCGCGAATCGGTGAACTCGCCGAACATGGATTGCAGCGCGGTCACGCTCTCGAGCCCCCACGCGCGGCTCTCGCGCGGCGAGTTGAAGGTGGTCCACACGTAGAGTTGGCGGCCGCCGATCGGCACGAGGCCGACACGCTTGCCGTGGCCGAGGAACTCGGTGAAATGCTCGAGGCCGTCGCGGTTGTCCACGACGAAGCGGTGGGACCGATATCCGAGGTACACGGGGTCGTTCGCCCCGAAGAATCGCGCCCGCACCGCGGATCGGATCCCGTCGGCGCCGACCAGCACGTCGCCCATGAAGGTCTGGCCGCTCTCGGTCTCGACCCGCACGCCGTCCGGCCCGGCCTCGAGGGCGACGAGGCGGGTGTCGGGCTGAACGATCCCGGCGGGCAGGCCGTCGGACAGGCACTCGTGCAGGTGAGCCCGGTGGCAGAGCGCGCCGATCGCGAGGCGGCCCTCCGCGTACAGCGGCCGATAGTCTCGGATCGCCAGCGGCCGACCGCGCTGGTCGAAGGTCTCGCGCGCCAGGTACGCGGAGCTTCGCGAGCGCACACCCGGCGCCAGGCCGTTCGCCTCGAGCACGCCCATGGCGTTCGGATTCATGATGATCCCGGCGCCGACCGTCGTGAGCTTGGACGCGCGCTCGAGCACGACGACGGGGAGCCCCGCCAGACCTAGCTCCCGCGCGAGGGAGAGCCCGCCGATCCCGCCGCCCACGACGATCGTGGTGAGGGGCATCGGCGGGCGAGGCTCAGGTCGCGAGGCCGAACAGCGAGGTCAGCCGCTTCGACTCGACCAGGCCCGCCATCGCCTCGTCGGTCGGCCGGCGCTCGAAGCGGCTCGCCGCGTCGAGCACCTTGGGCAGGAGCGTGAGATCGCCGACCGTGTTGAGGAACACGCGGGGGATGCCGAGCACCCAGTGCACGGCGCGGTCGATGTCGGCCTGGTCCTCGAGCGGTTGATACCAGGTGGTGTGCGTCCGGTCCGAGGTGGCCCATGGGCCGCGCGCGATCGACTTGATGATCTGCACGGCCACGTTGCGCTCGCGACAGATGGTCTGAATTTCCTCGAAGCTTCGCCGGTAGCGCTCGTTCTCGGCCATGAAGAAGTTGTAGGGTAGCAGCACCGAGTCGAAGTCGAAGCGGGCGAGGCTTCGACGATGCATGGCCGCGATGGTCCAGCCGTGGCCCGTCACGCCGATGAAGCGGGTCAGCCCTTGCTGGCGCGCCTCGATCGCCGCCTCGAGCACGCCGCCCTCTCCCATGGCCTGATCCCAGTCGTCCGGGTGGCCGAGCGAATGGAGCTGGATGAGATCGACGTGATCGACGCGCAGACGCTCGAGCGAGCGATGGATGTCCTCACGGCCCTCCTTCGCGGTGCGCGAGCCGGTCTTCGTCGCCAGGAAGAAGTCCTTCTGGTGACGCGCCATCCAGGGGCCGATGCGGAGCTCGGAATCGCCGTAGCGCGCCGCCGTGTCGATGTGGTTCACGCCGTGGCGCAGGAGCACCTCGAGGGCACGGTCCGCATCGGCTTGACTCGCGCGCGCGAGGGCGGCGGCGCCGAAGAGCGTGACGCTGCTGAGATGACCGGTGCTACCGAATGGACGCCGCTCGATCATGCCAGGACCTCCCGATCAAGTCCGGAGGCGGGCGGCGCCGTGAAGCGCCGCGCCGCCTCCGGTTCGATAGCGCGTGGACTCAGTGCCGGGACAGCGACGCGTTACTTCGGCGCCGGCGTGTACTTTCCGGTCAGCTGCGGTGTCGTGCCCTCGAGCTTCTTGTCCTGCCGATCCAGACGGGTCTCCCGGCCCCAGGTGCGCTTGAGGTCGTCCCGTATGTTGAAGCGCAGCCGGCCGAGCTTCTCGGTCTCGATCTCGATCCGATCGCCGTTCTGGAAACCGCTCAGGCCGCGATGGTTGGTGCCGGTCGCGATGATGTCGCCGGGCTCGAGCGTGTGGATCGAGGTGACCCATTCGATGCACCGCGGGATCTTGTGCGCCATGTCGCTCGTGTTGTAGTTCTGCTTGAGGTCCCCGTTGACCCACAGCTTTACTTGCAGACGATGCGGATCGGGGATCTCGTCGGCCGTCACGATGTAGGGTCCGATCGGGCAGAAGGTGTCGCGCGACTTCATCTGGTAGAACGTGTTGCCGCTCGGCGGCAGGCCGCGGGCCGAGCCGTCGATGAAGTTCATGTAGCCGAAGATGTAGCTCATCGCCTGGCCGGCGCTGACGCCGGTCGCCTTCTTACCGATGATCAGCGCGACCTCGGCCTCGCCTTCGAAGATGGTCGCCGGCACATCGGGCAGCACCATGGTGTCGCCGTCGCCGATGACCGAGTTCGGAGACTTGTGGAAGGCGTTGATGGGAGCCGGCTCGGAGCGCGTGCCGTCTTCCATGTAGTTCACGGCCATCGCGACGATGTTGTACGGCTTGGGCAGGGGAGGCCTGATGCGGACCTGGCTGACCGGCTTGCCCTGGCCCTTCGCCACGGCGCCTTCCAGCCGTCCCTTGTAATCGCCGAACCGCTCGATCAAGCCACTGATCAGGTTGTGCGGTCCGGTGTGCGGGATGTCCTTCACCGTGTCCGATACGTCGACCACGGCGTCGCCCTTGAGCACCCCGAGCTTGAAGTCGTCGAAGAAAAGCAGCTTCATGGCTCCCCTCCTGGTTGGTCTGACGCCAGACTATAGCACCGCTTCGTCCGCGCGACGTTGACGGGTTCGGGCTCCTGCCGTAACGTTCTCGCACCACTTTTCCGCGCTCCTCAAGGAGGCTCGCCATGGCCAGGCTCGCGTCCCTCATCGCCGCGCTCCTCGGTATCGTCTTCACGTCCCTCGTCTGGGCCGATGCGCTGCCGACTGCGAAACCCGATGACGTCGGACTCTCCTCGGAGAGGCTGGCGCGTGTCACCCAGGTGCTGAAGGCCGAGGTTGCGCGCGGTCAGTACCCGGGTGCGGTCGTCCTCGTCGCGCGCAAGGGCAAGATCGCGTACTTCGAGAGCCTCGGCCAGCGCGATCCGGGGACCGGCGCGCCGATGTCGAAGGACGCGATCTTTCGCCTGTACTCGATGACCAAGCCGTTCACCTCGGTCGCCGCCATGATGCTCGTCGAGGAGGGTCGGCTCGTCCTCAGCGACCCGGTCTCGAAGTTTCTGCCTCAGCTCGCGAATCTTCAGGTGAGCGTTCCTCGTTTCGACCCCGACACCGGCAAGGCCGTTTACGCGCTCGTGCCGGCCGAGCGCCCGATCACGATCCAGGACTTGCTCCGACACAGTTCCGGTCTGGTCTATGGAAGCTTCACGAGTCACGCGCAGGTCAAGGAGCTCTACGCGAAGAACGGTGTCGACTGGCGCGACGTCACCCCGGCCGAGCAGCTCGAGCGGCTCGCCAAGGTGCCGCTCGCGCACCAGCCCGGGAGCGCGTGGGAATATGGCCTCTCGACCAACGTGCTGGGGCGCGTCGTCGAGGCGGTCTCGGGAACGAGCCTCGGCAAGTTCCTCGCCGAGCGAGTCTTCACGCCGCTCAAGATGACCGACACCGCCTTCCTGGTGCCGAAGGAAAAGGCCGGCCGCATGGCGCAGCCGTTCGCGATCGATAAGACGACGGGCAAGCCGATCGAGCTGCTCGACGTCACGACGCCGCAGAAGAACGACGCGGGCGGCGCCGGCTCCGCGGGAGCGACGGGCGACTACGCGCGCTTCTGCCAGATGCTGCTCAACGGCGGTCATCTGGAGGGCGTGCGGCTGCTGAGCCGCTCGACGGTGAGCCACATGGCCTCGGATCACCTCGGCGACATGAAGATCGCCGGCTCGCTCCCCCGCGGCTACACGTTCGGCCTCGGATTCGCGGTCCGCAAAGAAACGGGACTCAATTCCGTACCCGGTTCGGTGGGTGAGTTCACGTGGGCCGGGGCGGCCGGCACCGGGTTCTGGATCGACCCGAAGGAGCAGATGGTCGTCGTGCTGATGACGCAGAATCAACCGGGGCCGGCACGAGGCTACGACCGGCAGCTGTTCCGTCAGCTTGTCCAGCAGGCCCTCGTCGACTAGACAAGCCGGAGCCCACACCCTATCCTCGCCGGACGTGGCGGTGCGCGCCGCAGGCCGTCGCGGGGCTGGGGCCCCGCCGGCCGAGGCGCGCGTGGAAATGGTGGCGGTGCGCGCCGCAGGCCGTCGCGGGGCTGGGGCCCCGCCGGCCGAGGCGCGCGTGGAAATGAAGGAGCGGACATGCAGGGACGCATCGCGGTGCTCAAGGCGTACGGCGGCGAGTTCGAGCTGCGCGAATATCCGGTGCCGGATCCCGAGCCCGGCGCGATCTTGATCAAGCTGACGCGCGCCGGTGTCTGCGGGTCCGATCTGCACGTCTGGCGCGGCGAGATGAAGGAAATATACGGGCCCTTGCCCCGCGATCTGACGTTTGGTCACGAGATGTGCGGCAAGGTCGAGCGGCTCGGCACGGGCGTCTCGTTTGACTCTTCCGGTCAGCCGCTGCGTGAGGGTGACCGAGTCGCGTTCGTCTATTTCTTCCCGTGTGGTCGCTGTCCCGTCTGCCTTCGGGGCGAGCTGGGCAGCTGCCCGCGGAAGGGCCGCGCGAACCGCGTGGCCGGCACGCCACCCTACTTCAACAACGCGTACGGTGACTACTACTACCTTCGGCCAGGGGCCGCGGTGTTCCGCATTCCCGACGAGATCTCCGATGACATCGCCACGCCGGCCAATTGCGCTCTCGCCCAGGTGCTCTACGGCCTCACGCGCGCGGGACTTCGGCAGGGCGACACCGCCGTGATCCAGGGCGCCGGCGGACTCGGCCTGAATGCCATCGCGGTGGCGTGCGACATGGGCGCCGACCGGGTGATCGTGCTCGACCGCATCGCGGCGCGCCTGGAGCTGGCGCGCGACTTCGGCGCCGACCACACGCTGAGCCTCGTCGACTTGACCACTCCGGAGCGCCGCATCCAGGCGGTCATGGATCTCACCGGAGGATTCGGCGCCGACATCGTCGCGGATTTCGTCGGCTATCCCGAGGTCGTGCCGGAGGGGATCCGGATGCTGCGCAGCGGCGGATGCTATCTCGAGGTGGGCTCGATCGCGCCGGGCAACGTGTTCGCGTACGACGCGACGGCGCTCGTCCGCGCCAACACGCGCCTGGTCGCGACCTCCAACTACTCGCCGTGGGCGCTGGCCCAGGCGCTCGCGTTCGTCCGCCGCAATCTCGGGCGCTTCCCGTTCGACCGCCTCGTCTCTCACGTGTTCCCGCTGGAGCGGATCACGGAGGCGTTTCAGCAGGCCGACTGGATGCAGCGCGGCGGCGACGGCCTTCGGATCTCGCGCGCGGCGCTCTCGATGACGAGCTGAGGCGCCGGCCATGACCCGTCCCGTTCAGGTCTCGCTGCGCATTCCCGGTACCTCGCCGATGCCGGAGCTCCTGCGGCTGATCCAGGACGTCGAGGCGGCCGGCTTCGACGGCGCGGGCATTCTCGACAGCCAGCTCCTGTGCCGCGATACGTTCGTCACGCTCGGTCAGGCCGCCACCCAGACCTCGCGGCTCACGTTGTTCCCGGCCGTGACCAATCCGTTCTCGCGACACGTCTCGGTGCTGGCGAGCGCGATCCAGACGGTCGCCGAGCTGGCGCCCGGGCGCACCAAGGTCGTGATGGGCACGGGCTACACCTCGGCGAGCACGATCGGGCGCAAGCCGGCCACCCTGGCCGAGATGCGCGAGACGATCACGATGCTCCGCCAGCTCCTGGCGGGCGACGCTGTCAATTTCCACGGCACGCCGGGCCGTCTCGCGTACGCGTCGGGCCGTCCCGTGCCACTGCTGATGGCGGCGTCCGGCCCCAGGGCGATCGAGCTGGCGGGCGAGGTCGCCGACGGCGTCATGCTGCTGGTCGGATTCCATCGCGGCATCGTCGACGCGGTCCTGACCCATCTCGAGCTGGGAGCCCGCAAGAGCGGCCGGCGTCTGGAGGATCTGGAGATCATCTGGGCGGTCCGTACGGGCATGGCGCCGACCATGGCCGAGGCGCGCCGAATGGCGCGTCCGACGGTCGTGCATCAGGGCATCATGCGCGTGCACGCGCGGTGGCTCGAGTACACGAAGCTGTCGATCCCGCACTTCGAGATCCCGCCGGCCGTCTGGAAGATTTATCCCGATCTCTCGCACGCGCAGAACTGGGAGGAGGCGATCGCCGCGACGTCGTTCGTGCCGGACGAGGTCATCGGCCAGCTCGGCGACGCGCTCGGTCTCATCGGCACGCCGGAACATTGCGCCCGGCGGATCGCCGACCTGACGGACGCCGGGGTGAAGAGCCTCTACATCATGCCGTTGCAGACCTTCGTCGGACCCGAGCAGGAGATCCGGACGTTCCGCGACGCGGTGTTCCCGCGGCTGAAGGCCGCCGGGCTCCGCTGAGGCCGGACGCCGTGGACGGGGGCAAGCTCGAGGGAAGGGTCGCGCTGATCACCGGCGCGAGCCGCAACATCGGCCGCGCCATCGCGCTCGCGTTTGCGGCCGAAGGCGCGGACCTCGTGCTGAACACGCGGGTCAACGCCGATGAGCTGGAAGCCGTCGCCGCCGAGTGCCGGAAAGCCGGCGCGCGCGTCGTCACCGCGCTCGGGGACGTCGGCGACGCGGCCGTCTGTCAGGCGATGGTCGAGCGCGGGCTCGCCGAGCTCGGCGCTATCGATGTGCTCGTGTGCAACGCGGCCATCCGGCCGCACAAGTCCGTCACCGACACCTCGGTCGAGGAATGGCACCGCGTGCTCGGCGTCAACCTCCACTCGGCGTTCTATCTGGCGCGCGCCGTCGTGCCGGCCATGAAGGAGCGGCGGCGGGGGAGCATCATCGCGCTCGGCGGCATGTCGAGTCTCACCGGCCGGCCGAACACCGCCGTGGTCACCGTCGCCAAGACTGGCCTGCTCGGCCTCGTCCGCGCCCTCGCGGCGGAGCTCGGCCCCTTCGGTGTTCGCGTCAACATGGTGATGCCCGGGTTCATCGACACGGAGCGGCGTCACGCCGACTGGTACCCGGAGTTCCGTCAGGCGCCGCCGGGCTCGCCGGAAGAGCTGGCGAAGATTCCGCTCCGGCGCCTCGGTCGGCCCGACGACATCGCGGATGCCTGCGTCTTCCTCGCCTCCGACGCCTCGAGCTACGTCACCGGCGACTCGATCCGCGTGATGGGCGGGCGCGTCATCGGCTGAGCCCTCGCTCGGTGCCCCGGCATCGACGAGGCGCACGCGTTCTCCGTCTACCGTGCGACCACCGCGGCACGCGCCGCCATCCTCAGCGTCCCGCCAGCGCCGTGATCAGGTAGACACCGAGCACGATGAGGACCGTGCCCGCGACGACGCGCAGACTGAACGTCTCGACGTCGCGCAGAAAGAACGGCGCCAGGAACAAGACGAAGATGGGCGCCGTGCCGTACAGAGGGGTGACGACGCTGACCGTGCCCAGGCCGAGCGCGAGGACGTTCATGAAGACGCCGGCGTTCTCGGTGAGACCCGCGGCCACGAAGTGGGCGAGGCTCCGACCTCGTGACACCATGACCTCCGCGCGGCCGGAGGCCAGCAGGAACACCGTGAACGCGACCAGCGCCGTCGTCACGTTGATCGCCGAGCCGACGATCGGTCCGGTGTCGCTCAGACCCAGCTTGCGCAGGACGGCCACGACCCCGAAGCACACGGCGGACAGCAGCGGAAGCACGAGCTGGCCGGGACGGAACCCGAGCCGCATGCCGCCGGCCGAGAGCAAGGTGGTGCCGGCCACGATCACCGCGGTGCCCACCACGATCGGTACCGTGACGCGCTCACCGAGCAGCACGATGGCCAGGGTCGAGGAGACGAAGGGATTGAGGTTGATCAGCGCGGCGGCGATCGAGGCGCCCACCCTCTCGATCGAGACGAACCTGAGCAGTCGCCCTCCGACGGTGCCGATCAGGCCGGCGCACACGAAGAAGAGCGCGCCACGGGCCGACACACGTCCCGGGCCGCCGGTGACGAGCACCGCGACCCAGAGACTGATGGTGCCGACGAGCAGGTTGATCCAGAAGCCCGAGAACGGATCGCTGGTGCGGAGCCCCTGACGGATGAAGATCGTCGCGGCCGCCGAGCACAGCGCGCCGGCGAGCGCGAGGACGTGCATGGTC
>QHSQ01000310.1 GCA_003221615.1 Candidatus Rokuibacteriota bacterium
GAGGCTGAGTGTCCTGAAGTCATCAGTCAGTTAGCCCCAATCCGAAAATAATAACTCAGGCCGCGAGCGCATGCTGAATGCGGGCATAGAGGGCCTCGGTCGCCGGGTTCTGCGCGAGGCGGAGGACGTTGCGACCCCCGATGCGGGTCAGGCGGCCGGCCCGGGTGATCAGCAAGAAGCGCAGCGTCCGCATGCTGCGCACGACGTAGGCGTAGGTGCGCTTGCGGGAGCGACGCCGTGGGGTGGCGATGGTGTCGAGTTGGAAGCTGCGGGCGACGTTGTAAGCGAGGATGCTGAGCTGCTGCCAGGCGCAGTTGGCGCCATAGTGACGGGTCGGGACGACATCGAGGGCGAACTCGCCCTTGAGTTCCGCGATCGTCTTCTCCTGAGCACCCCGGCCGCCGATGAAGGCGTAGAGCGCTGGCAGCGACAGCGGCAGGTTGGTCGCGACGGCGTAGTACTCGAAGTGCCCGTCGTCGGGGGTAAAGAGATCGAGTTGGAAGTTCTTCGGGCTCTCGTGCTGAACGTGTTTGCGGTAGATCATCACCCGCAGGCGGAGATTCCACTGCGGGATGACGAGCCAGTGCTCGAAGCCCGTCACGCCGGGGGCCAGGGCGTCCCAGTGCCGTCGCTCGGCGGCCAACTGCTTGAGCGGCAGCCAGCTCCAGTAGCCCACCTTGATGGCATAGGGGCAGCCCCGGGCGGCGAGCAGCCGCAACACATCAGGCTGGAAAAACGCGGCATCCATGCGGAATTCGAGCGGGACGCGCCGCCCCAGGCGGCGGCGGACCGCGTCGATGAGCTCGCGGAGGAACGCGGCGGACTGCTTGGAGTCGTGCACGTTGCCGGGGCGATTCTTGATCCGCAGGATGTGGCCGGTCTGCGCGACGTGGGCGAGCAGCGGGTAGTAGCTGCGGTCCTTCCGATGGTGCGGATTGAAGCCGCGAAAGGCCCAGGCGACGGTGGCGCCGGTGCGCACGATCGTGCCATCGACATCGAGGGTCAGCCGTGGGACGTCGAGCCGGGCCAGGGTGTCGAGCACCAGCTCTTGGTTGAGCCGAACCAGCGGCCGCAGGGTCTCCTGCGTGAAGCGCCGCAGCCAGTTGCTCACGGTGCGCGCCGTCGGCACGCGGGCCAGCCCCGCGAAGCGGCGCACGAGCGGGTCGCCGACCAGATACTGCAGATGCTCCAGCCGCCGGGCGCCGACGTACGGGAGCGCCACGAGCAGCAGGGCGAGCCGTCCACCGCTGTAGTCACCGCCGAGCGCGGCGCAGGCGGCTTGCAGTCGGCGCGGCAGCTCGATCCGGCGCACGTACCGCCGCAGCAGTTCGAGGCCACCGTACGACGTGAGCTGCTGAGGAACGAACGCGATCGACAAGTCCCGCTTGACCACCTGTTGCAACGTGCCTACGCTCAACCGCATCAGAGGGGCCTCCTCGAATCGGAGAGTGATGTGGGGACATCGACTCTTTTGATCCGTGGATTCGCCCCTCTGATGCATTTCGGCCGCTCGTTCGCACCCTCAGTTATTTCGGATTGGGGCTAACTGTGAGGGGGAGCCGTCCTGTCGGCGTTCGAGCTCCCACGCAGCGAAGCAGACACTTCGCTCGGCGGTCGAGCTCCGCCTGGGCGAAATACGCCGCCGCCTTCTTCAGGATCTCGTTGGCGCGCGCAGCTCAAAGTTCTCGCGCTCGAGCTGCTTCAAGCGCTGTCGCTCCTCGGTCGTCAGTTCGGACCGCTTGCCCTGATCCCGCTCGGCCTGTCGGACCCAGCTACGAAGCGTCTCGGCGGCACATCCGATCTTCTCGGCGATCGAGTAATCGCCGCCCACTGTGACTCGTGCTCATTCTCGTGCTCCAGGACCATCCGCACTACACGGTCCTGCACCTCGGGAGAAAACCTGCTCGGTCTGGCCATGGCCCCATCCTCTCCAAGGACTGAAGCCTCAGGGAATCGCGTCGCGGTTCGGGAACGCGACTTGCTATGTTGAACGGGCGTGGACATCGTACAAAAGGCCTTCATGTTCTGCCGAGTCCTCGGCGCAGAGGCGGGCCATCTGGTTGACGGCGTAACTGGCGCGACGTCGGGCGTCCTGATTCCGATGGGGCCGCTCATCGTAATGTGGCTCTTCGGGACAGGCTGACGATGCGCTACGACCGCTACGGCAGGCACGGTATACCGGCGCTCGGGGGAGCCAGCAGGTTCAACACGCGCCCGGTGTCCTGAGGGAGCCTCGACGCGGCAAGTCAGTGCCCGACGATCGAGGCCTACACGACGACGCTGGTCGCCGGTGGCAACACGGTGGACCTGCTGCTGAACAGTGATCAGACCTTCCCCGCCATTCTGGATTCCATTCGCTCCGCTCACGCTACGATCACGTACGCCCAGTACTTCTATGAGCACGGGGCGATGCCGCAGCAGATTGCGGCAGCCCTAGCAGATCGCTGCCGGGCCGGGATACGGGCTCACGTCCTGCTAGGCGGCTTCCGCACCCTGCTGATGCCGGCGGAGTATCGTAAGACCATCATCCCGGTTCTATTGGGATGACCCGCCGGCGACGTGGAACTCGTCCGGATCCCTCCGGCGCCGAGCGTCGAGTGCAGTGCCGGATCAGGGATCTCGGGCTCTCCTGTGGGTCGCGGACTGGTATGATGGCTAGCTAGGATGCCTCCTGAAGTCTTGGGGCTGACGGACGATCCCCTCTGGTACAAAGACGCGATCATCTACGAGCTCCACGTCCGCACGTTCTACGACAGCGACGGGGACGGCGTCGGAGATTTCCTAGGCCTGACCCAACGGCTCGACTACCTGCAGGATCTCGGCGTCACCGCCCTCTGGCTGCTTCCCTTCTGCCCCTCGCCCCTGAAGGACGATGGCTACGACACCTCGGACTTCACGGGGGTTCATGCGACGTACGGCACGATGCGCGACTTCAAGGCCTTTCTGCGTGAGGCGCACCGCCGCGGTCTCCGGGTCATCATCGAGCTCGTGCTCAACCACACGTCCGACCAGCATGCGTGGTTCCGGCGGGCTCGTCAGGCCAAGCCCGGGAATCACTGGCGCAAGTTCTACGTGTGGAGTGACACCCCCGAGAAGTATCGGGAAGCTCGGATCATCTTCAAAGACTTCGAGCCCTCCAACTGGACCTGGGACCCGGTCGCCCAAGCCCATTACTGGCACCGCTTCTACGCGCATCAACCGGACCTCAACTACGACCATCCCGAGGTGCGACGCACCATGCTGCGGGTCGTCGACTTCTGGTTCGGGCTCGGTGTCGACGGGCTCCGCCTGGATGCCGTGCCCTATCTCTACGAGCGAGAGGGAACGAGCTGCGAGAACCTCCCGGAAACCCACGCGTTCCTCAAGGAGCTCCGGGGTCACGTCGACGAGCGCTTCCCGAACCGGATGCTCCTGGCCGAGGCCAACCAGTGGCCGGAGGATGCAACCGCCTATTTCGGCGCCGCGGACGAGTGTCACATGGCCTTCCACTTCCCCCTCATGCCACGGTTGT
This sequence comes from Candidatus Rokuibacteriota bacterium, assembly GCA_003221615.1. Lineage (GTDB taxonomy): Bacteria > Methylomirabilota > Methylomirabilia > Rokubacteriales > CSP1-6 > AR31. The sequence continues at coordinate 3,512 of QHSQ01000310.1, forward strand.
TCATGGCCATCCAGCGCGAGGATCGCTTCCCCATCATCGACATCGCCCAGCAGACGCCCTCGATTCCCGAGACCTGTCAGTGGGCCCTGTTTCTGCGAAACCACGACGAGCTGACGCTGGAGATGGTCACCGACGGGGATCGCGACTACATGTACCGGCTGTTCGCGATCGACCCGCAGGCTCGCGTGAACCTCGGGATCCGCCGGCGGCTGGCGCCGCTCCTGGGAAACGACCGCAGGATGATCGAGCTCATGAACAGCCTGCTGTTCTCGCTCCCGGGCACCCCGGTCCTCTACTACGGCGATGAGATCGGCATGGGGGACAACTTCTACCTCGGGGACCGGAACGGTGTGCGGACCCCTATGCAGTGGAGTGCAGACCGTAATGCTGGGTTTTCCCGGGCCAACCCCCAGCGGCTCTATCTCCCCGTCATCATCGATCCGGAATACCGCTATGAAGCTGTCAACGTGGAGGCCCAAGAGAACAACCGCCATTCGCTCCTGTGGTGGATGAAGCGCCTGATCTCGTTCCGCAAGCGCTCCAAGGTGTTCGGTCGGGGGAGCCTGGAGTTCCTGCCGTCGGAGAACCGCAAGGTCCTGGCCTTCGTTCGCCGCTATCAGGACGAGGCGGTCTTCGTAGTCGCCAATCTCTCCCGGTTCGCACAGTCTGTGGACCTCGACCTGTCCGCTTTCAAGGGGATCGTGCCGCTCGAGCTCTTCGGGCAAACGCGGTTCCCCCCTGTGAGCAACGCACCCTACTCGCTGACACTCGGGCCCCACATCTTCTATTGGTTTACCCTCCCGCCGCAGAGCGTGGAGGCCGTCGCCGACCCTACGGCCACGGCGGGCGCACTGCCCGTGCTCACCGTGGGGAGCGCATGGGAGAACGCGCTGCGCGGGCGGGACAAGGCCGAGCTGGAGACCATCCTTCCCCGCTATCTCAAGGGGCAGCGCTGGTTCAGGAGCAAGGCCCGGCTGATCCAGACCGCCGAGATCGTCGAGGCTATTCCCGTGCCGCATGACGCGCCGGTGGCTCACATCCTGCTCGTCCAGGTGACCTATACCGAGGGCGAGCCTGAGATCTACGTGCTCCCGGTGGCCTTCGCTGACGGGGGAGGCGAGACCCCGGGACCGACGAGTCATGCGATCGCGAGCGTGTGCTTTACGGGCACGGAATCAGAGGAGAAAGGAGTCCTCCACGACGCGATGGTGGATCCGCGCTTCTTACTTGCCCTCTTCGATCTCATCGCCCGAGGCCGGCGCTTCAGCGGGCGATTCGGCGAAGTGATCGCCTCGCCGACGCGCGATTTCCGCTCGCTTCTGGGGACGGCGGGAGATTTCCGGGAGCCGGCCGTCGTGAAGACCGAGCAGACCAACACATCGGTGGTCTACGGCGACCGCTTCATCCTTAAGCTTTTCCGCCGTCTCGAGCCGGAGACCAATCCCGATCTGGAGCTCGGGCGCTTCCTGACGGAAGACCGAAGCTTCCGGAATATCGCGCCGCTCGCCGGGGCGCTCGAGTTGCGCAGGCCAAACGGCGAGCTGACGACGCTCGCCGTCCTCCATGGCTTCCTGCCGAACGAGGGTGATGCCTGGACCTACACGCTGGACACGCTCGGGCGCTACTACGAGGAAGTCCTCACGCATCGAGCCGAGGCGCCAACCCCTCCTGCTTTCGAAGGGCCGCTGCTGGCCGCGGTCGAAGACGAGCTCCCGGCGCGCGCGCGAGAGTGGATCAGCCTCTACCTGGAGGAGGCCCGGCTGCTCGGGCAGCGCACCGGCGAGCTCCACGTGGCTCTGGCGAGCGACCCCGTCAAGCCCGAGCTCGCGCCCGAGCCCGTCTCGGACTTTTCACGGCAGGCTCTGTACCAGGCCATGCGGAGCCTCGCGAACGATACCTTCTCAGTCCTCCGCCAACGACTGGCAGGGCTGCCCACGGCCATTCGCGAAGACGCGCGAAAGGTCCTGGAGCTCGAGGGAGAGGTGCGGAATCGGTTCCGGTTGCTTCGCGATCGGAGAATCGCAGCGATCCACCTCCGTTGCCATGGGGATTACCGTCTCGGGCAGGTCCTCCACACGGGCAAGGACTTCATCATCATCGACTTCGAGGGCGAGTCGGCCAGGCCCCTCGGCGTCCGACGGCTCAAGTGCTCCCCCCTTCGGGACGTCGCTGGAATGCTGAGATCCTTCCACTACGCAGCGTACGCGGCCCTACTCGGCCAAGTGCCCGGGGCGCGTCCGGAAGACTTTTCCACCCTGGAGCCGTGGGCGCGGTTCTGGTACCGCGCGGTGAGCGCCGCGTTCCTCAAAGGCTATCTCCCTGCCGTCGCCTCCGCCTCGTTGCTGCCGCAGGCGCCGGCGGAGCTCGGGATCCTGCTGGACGCCTACCTCCTTGACAAGGCCATCTACGAGATCGGCTATGAGCTCAACAACCGGCCCGAATGGACGCAGATTCCTCTCAAAGGGCTCCTGGAACTCTTCGAGACCGAGCGCAGCTCGCCGTCTACAAGAGGACGGTGACTCGGCCGAAGGTGCGCAGGAGCGACCGCCTCTTCTGGGTCGCCTGTCCCTGGATCTCCAGAAGCGCGTTGTCGCCCATCGGAACGACGTGAGCGAGCATCTTCGCGAGCCGCGCTATTCGCCCGGCTCGTCCTGGGCGCTGACGGTAAGATTCGTATCGAAATGGGCCTCGCGTATCCGATAGATGCGGACCGCGAGTTTGACACGCGGACCACTGAAGCGCCGGCCGACCTCATGGCGGCGCTCGACGAGTATCTCGGCGTGATGGCCACGTTCATGCGGGCGAACCGTGACAAGTCCCGTGTTGGCCTCACGGCAGGAGGGCAAGCGATGATGCGACCCGACGAAGGGCCTCGCTGCTCCTCGCGTTCTCCCTCCTCACCTCGGCCGCGACGGCCAACGCCGAGTGGTGGCAGGAGCGCCCGGCGCTCTCCAAGCGGTTTGCCCTCGACAACTACAAGCCGGGGGTGTTTCGGGTACAGCGCGAGTGTGAGGCAGTGGCCGAAAACAAGAACCAAGCTGAGGCGATGCCGCGCGACGAACGTGGGCCGGCGCATGAGAATTTGACACGAGCCGGGCGTGGTGCCTACCGTTCTCGTATGAGAAGGCGAAGGAGCCGCAGCAGGTTTGAAGCGCGGGGGGTGTGATGGCCGGTGAGTGGTACTTCGTGGCCAACTGCAAGGCGTGTAGTCAGCGTCTCGTCATTGCTCACGATCCCGAGTCGAAGATCGCTGGCGGAGGAGTCCGGGTCGAAATTGAAGGGGGTGGAACCGTCAACATCACGTGCCAGTGCGGGCAGACGCACGAGTACAGGCGAGACGAGATTAAGTCTGTCCAGGCGGAATGAGTCAGGCCCGTCGATTGGGGCTCGGGCCTGCTCGTCAGGGTGCTCTCGCAGGTACGCGGCTCGGTCGCGACCGGGCGCGCCGGTTCCCACTCGCAAGTCCCACGGAGCATGAGCACGACAGAACGGTAGTGTTCGCTCTTTGCTCGGCCCTACTGCTTCTCCTGTTCGATCGCGGCGCGAATCTCCGGCACGACATCGGAGCAGAACCGCTCCGCCACCGCGAGCAATCGCGTCGCGATCTCACGCGTGCACTTGACGACGAACGTGTCGGGGCTGAACAGCTTCGCTGCCAAAGCGTCCGCTGCGCCCGAGCGCCGCCGACTCCTCAGAGCCGATCGTCACGGCCGCCTTCAAACAGGCAAGCTTGTCTGGGACAGATGAGCTCGACCATGAGCGCACCTCCATGGCGTCTGCAGCTAGGAATCAGGCCCGTTCGGCGCGCTACTACATCACGGGACGAGGTAACACGGCAAGGTGGCTAAGCCGCGTCCCGCGAGGAAGACCGACCGGGCGGCGCCCCGACGTGTCTTGACCGACTCAATCGGCGAGTAGAAGGTGATCGACCGACCGTGTACGTGACGCCCGCCCACCCACTCGTGCTATCGTCCCGGCCATGCGAGACCCACCGCTGACCCCGGCCGAGAAGCTCCGCGAAGCCCTGGCCGCACTCGAAGCGGCGATGGAACGCCTTGCGGTATCCTTCGACCAAGTCGCGGCGCTTCTCACTCGTACGCCTCGACCCGCCGGTAGTCTCTGGACACCCCGTCCAGGCGCGTTCGGATGCGGAAGCGGGTGCCGCATGGTCGAGATCATCTTGAGCGAGCACCAACTCGCCTGTCTCAAAGCTGCCGTGCCGAAGGAGTCTGTCGCACGCGCGGCCCTTGAGGCGGGTGACTACTTTGCGGGGAGCGAGATCACCCCGGAGCCCATTGCCGTCACGTTCAC
>QHSQ01000311.1 GCA_003221615.1 Candidatus Rokuibacteriota bacterium
TCTCGCCGGCGTACTCGACGATCATGATCGCGGCCGGATCGCCCTGGACGAAGCCCATCCGCTGCGACTGCTCGATGTTGTTGCGCGCGAGATCGAGGATCATCTTATCGGTCAGCTCGACGGCGTACGGGCCCGTCTCGAGGATCGACGACGACGACTCGAGCGCCTCCTGGATGTCACGGTAGTGGATGACCTCGACCGCCGTCTTCTTCGGGCGGCGGATCAGGCGCATCTTGGCCTCGAGCACCGTCACGAACGTGCCTTCCGAGCCGACGATCAGCCGGGCCATGTTGAACGGCCTGCCGTTCGTGGTACCTCGACGGCCGATCGCGGGGACGAGCTCGTTCAGGTTGTAGCCCGAGACTCGCCGCCAGTGTGCCGGATACCGCGACTGGATCTCGTCGGCGTAGGTCTCGCGGATCCGCGCGACCTCGCGGTAGATCTGGCCCTCGAGCCCGGGAGCCCGGCACTTGGCGGCGAATTCGTCCGGGGTGACCTCGCCGAACACCGCGCGAGAGCCGTCGGCGAGTACCGTCGTCAGCTCGATCACGTGCTCGACCGTGAGGCCGTACGCGATCGAGTGCGAGCCGCCGGAGTTGTTGCCGAGCATGCCGCCGAGGGTCGCGCGATTCGACGTCGAGGTGTCGGGACCGAAGCCGAGGCCCAGCGGGCGGACGTGGTGGTTCAAGTTGTCCTGCACGAGCCCGGGCTGCACGCGCGCCCACAGCGCTTCGGCGTTCACCTCGAGCACCTTGTCCATGTAGCGCGAGAAGTCCAGCACGAGGGCGTGGTTGACGGTCTGGCCGGTCAGCGAGGTGCCGCCGCCCCGTGGCAGGATCGCGACCTTGTGCTTGGCGGCGATCTCGATCGCCGCGCGCACGTCGTCTCCGTCGCGCGGAATGACGACACCGACCGGCTCCATCTGGTACATGGACGCGTCGGTCGAGTAGAGGAGGCGGGAGCCGGCGTCGAAGCGGACGTCGCCGCGGATCGCCGTGCCCAGCTCGCGTTCGAGGTCGTTCACCTCGGACATTATACTCGTTGGTCGCGGGGCAATCGCTACGGGTACTATAGTCGCGTGACTGCTCGCTTCGCCGTCCTCGCCCTCCTCCTCGCCCTGGCCACCGGCAGCGAAGCGGCGCCCGCCGCACCCGGGTTCAAGGTGCGGCTGATCGACGGCAAGACGACGCTCGACTCACGCGATCTGATCGGCAAGAAGATCCTGGTGCTGCGGTTCCAGGCCTCGTACTGCAAGACCTGCGTGAGGGAGGCCCCGGCCCTCGGCCGGCTTTTCGACAAGTACCGATCGCGGGACGTCGAGGTGGTGGCGGTTCACGTCCAGGACACGGTGGCCGACACGCGAGCCTTCGTGCGCCGGTTCAAGGCGTCGTATCCGGTGGCGCTCGACCCCAAGCTCACGATCGGCAACACGTTCGGCTTCAAGGGCACGCCGTATACGGTCGTGATCGACCGGCGGGGCGAGATGGTGAGCCAGATCCACGGCGCCTCAGCCGTCTCGCGCCTGCCGCGCATCCTCGACGAGCTCTTGAAGGCGAACCCGCCGCCGAGCTCCTGAAATCAGGGTCGGAGCATCACCTTGATCGCGCGATCCTCCTTCCGATCGAAGATCGCGTAGCCCTTCGGCGCCTCGCCCAGCGGCATCGTGTGCGTGATGATCCGCGACGGCCTGAGCTTGCCGACCTGGACCAGCGGCAAGAGCGGAGTCATGTAGTTGCGCGCGTTGCAGATCCCCATCTTCAGGGTGAGGTCCTTGAAGAAGGCTTCGCGCGCGGGAAAGCTCAGGCTCGCTTCGACGTACACGCCGACCGATGCGACGGTGCCGCCCGCGCGAACCGACTGGATCGCCTGGGTGAACGGCGTCTCGTGGCCCACGCATTCGAGCACGACGTCGGGACCGCGCCCGCCCGTCAACCCGCGCAGCTGCTCGGCCGGGTCGCCCCGATCGAGGCTCACGGGCTCGGCGCCGAACTCCTCGGCCAGCTTCAGCCGATAGTCGACGCGGTCGACCGCGAAGAGCCGCGCGGGCCCGAAGAGCGTTCGCTAGAGCTCGCCGAAGTGGCTGAGTCGAATGCCCAGGCTCGACACCGCGGCGCGAGCCGCCGCCGTCCCCAGGCCGATCATCTCGGTCTCGCGCTGCCGTCCGTAGCGGCTGTAGGCGAGCGCGTCGTCGCACCAGCCCGGATGCGCCATGAACTCGGACACGCCCGCCGGCAACGCTCGAAGGTGCGCGAGGGTGCGAGCGAGCGACCAGTACGCGCCGGGTCCGGACTCGCCGAAGAAGTGGTCGGGAGTCCGCAGGCCCGCCGTCAGGGCCCGGGCGCGCGCGGTCTCGTTCTGGCTCCTGACGGCCACGCCGAGGCGCCGCGCGGCGTCGAGCACGACTTCGGTGACGGGCGCCAGCAGACCGACGTGATGGTGCGTGTCGAGATGCGTCGGCTCGCGCCGCATCAGCACGGCGAACTTCTCGAGCTGGGCGCTCACCTCGCGCTCGACGTCCCTCGCGTTGGCGCGGGCCGCGGCGTGGCCCGGGTCGCGGACGAAGCGGCCGTCGATGTCCACGAGCGAGCGCGCCCCGGAAAGGGGCCGCCCCAACGTGAGGTTCACGTGGATGCCGACACCGAGGCCGCAGTCGCGCAGCGCCGCCAGGTGCTCCGCGTCCACCGGCGCGGTGGCGAGCAAGGTCGTGCTGCTGACGATCCCGTGACGGTGGGCCGACAGGATTCCGGCGCTGACCCCCGGGGTGAGACCAAAATCATCGGCGTTGACGATCAGTCGTCGCGTCACTCGCGAATCAGTCGCTACTTTCCAAGGACGCGCCGGAAGTAGAGCCGGAGCGCTTCCTTGAGCTGGGCCCGCGCCCCGGCCGAGGTCTTCGCGTCTTCGAGCTGGTCGATATCGATCTGGAGCGGGACGCCCTCGCGCTTGACGCCGTCGAGCTCCGCCGTGAGCCCGCAGCGCTCGTCGGACTCGGTGAAGACGAGCTTCGCCCGCTTGAACGAGCCGTCGTCCTGGGCGATCTGTTGAACGGTCTCGACGATGACCCGCTTGATCTCCTCGGCTTCCCCCGCCGGTACCGTCGAGAACGCGGCCGTCAGATCAACCTCTGCCATCGCTCTCCTCCGTCCGGTGCCCGGCGGCGCCGAATCGTCATGGCGGCTCAGTGGCCTGCCGCCGCGGCCGCGCGGAGCGCGTCGAGCCCGGCCTCGAGCCCGCGCCGCGTGAGGCGCACACCGACCGGCTTGGCGAAGTTCAAGGTCGCGTACGTCTCTTCCCTCTCGACGACGCGCTGACCGAGCCGTCCCAGCGCCGCCAGCGCCTTATCTCCAACGCGCCCGTCGACGAGCGTCTCGGCGCTCTCGGCGTGCAAGCGTGGCGCTTCGATCGCCGTCTGTAGATCGCATCCGCTGTCGACCAGGGTCGCGATCACCTGCGGAATCGCCGAGACGATGCGCCGGCCGCCGGGCGCCCCGAGGGTGAGGTACGGCTCACCCTTCTTGAAACCAAGCACCGGGACCATGTTGACCAGCGCTCGCTTGCCCGGCGCCACGGAGTTGGCTCGTCCGGGCTCGGGGTTGAACCAGATCATCCCGTTGTTGAGGAGCATACCCGTTTTCGGCACGACGACCAGCGAGCCGAACAGCGAGACGGCCGTATGGGTCAGCGACACCATGTTGCGCTGGCGGTCGATGACGCCGATATGCGTCGTGCAGTCGCCGCCCGCCGCGACGGCGCCGAGAGTCGGGTCCGTGCGCCCGCTCCCGGGCTTCGGGCGCCGGCGTAGCTCGGCGGCCACCTCACGTGCGTATTGCTTCGACGCCAGCCGCTCCCACGGAGCCTGGATCATGGACGGATCGCCGAGATGCTCGAACCGGTCGGCGAACGCCCGGCGCACGGCGTGGGCTCGCAGGTTGAGCCCGCCCGGCGTCTTCCAGCCCACCGCGCTCTTCGGGAACTGCTCCAGGATGTTCAGGATCTCGAGCGCCGTGATGCCGCCGGTCGCGCCGGGCGAGAACGCGAGCTCGAGCTCACGATAGGTCCCGGTGAGCGGCGAGACGACGCGCACCGAGTAGGCTGCGAGATCGTCCCGCGTGATCAAGCCACCGTTGGCGGCCATCGCGTCGTGGATCGTCTGGGCGATCTCGCCGCGATAGAAGGCGCTGGGCCCGTCGCGCCCGATCAGCTCGAGGCTCCGCGCAAGGTCCGGGTAGATCGGGCGATCGCCCTCTTCCATCCCGGTCGGTGGCCGGTAGATCGCGCGGCCGTTCTTCAGGTAGACGCGCGCCGCCTCCCCGGACGCGGCCAGCTCCTCGAGCTGGCGCGCCGTGCTCAGCGCCTGGTACCAGTCCGCGACGAACCCGCCCCGCGCGAGCTCGACCGCGGGCTTGATGACGTCGCGGAGCTCCATGGTCCCGTAGCGCTCGAGCGCGAGCGAGAGCCCCGCCACCGATCCGGGGACCGCGACGGCGAGCCAGCCGCGCTCGTTCGCGGCGTTCTCCACGTTCGGCCAGGCGAAGAGACCGCGGGAGATCCCGGTGCTCAGGCGGAACATCGAGTCGTGGGCACGCATCGGGGCGCAGCCGTTGAAATCGAGCGCCACGGTCTCGTCCTTGCGGGCCAGGTGCACGAGCATCGTGCCGGATCCGGCGATCGTGGACATGAAGGGCTCGACCACCGTCATCGCGAACGCCGTGGCGACGGCGGCGTCGATCGCGTTGCCGCCGCGCTCGAGGACGCGGGCGCCCACGCGGGCGCCGAGCGGGTGCTCTGCCGCGACCATCCCGCGGCGGGCGGGCGGAGTCCGCTTCGTGACGATCAGGCGTGACTCGATCATGGGCTCTAGAGAGTTGAGACGGGCCGCGTTAGGGGCGAATGGCGTACTGCGTGATGTCGACGACCGTCTTGTCCTTGAGATAGATCCGCCAGCCGGACGGGTACGTCCACGCCTCGGTCGGCTCGTTCTCCTTGACCGACGGCCAGTACTGGCGCGCGAGCTTCTCGATCTCGGCCACGTCGGTGACCCTCGTGATGGGCGGGCCGAGCAGGATCAGGACCTGGTCCGAGGTCTGACCGACCGACACCTGGCGGACGAACCGGAAGGTCGAGACATCGACGGAGTTGGCCGAGTCGGGATTCTGCCGCAGATACTGGCCGATCTTCTGCTCCATCGCGTTGTCCCAGCGGCGCCGCTCGTCGAAGTTCGGCTCGCGGCCGTTGGCCACTAGGACCTTCATGGTCCAGATGTCCTCGGCCATCGGGCCCTCGGTCGTCCGCTGCTCCTGGGTCCGAAGAGACGCGCAACCCGCGACGGCCAGGACGAGGGCGACGACGACGATTCCCCTCACGCCTGGAATCATATCAGGGCTGACTCCAAAACAATGCCACGATCAATCACCCTGGAGGCGTGCGCCAGGAGCCGGCCGGTCTCGGCCGGGACCTCTGGGCTGTCCGCCAGCTGCCTCAGCAGGTCGATCAGACGGCGCATCGCTCTGATCAGGTCGCCCTCGTGGCCCCCGAACGCCTCCTCGACGATCGCGCTCCAGTCGTCCTCGCCGGACGCCCAGCGGAAGACCGCCGGCATGAACCCGGAGTGCACGGCAATCGGGATGCGGAGATGGCGGGCCCGCTGCGCCTCGTGCACGGTATCGGCGACCCGCATGAGCTGGTCGAGCTTGCGCTTGAGCTTGGTCCGCTTCTTCATGAAGGCCCGCGCGA
>QHSQ01000312.1 GCA_003221615.1 Candidatus Rokuibacteriota bacterium
CGTTCTTGCCGTAGCGTTCGCGGGCCAGGCGATCGAGCGCGGCAACCGCGTCGAGATATTGCCGATACCGTCGCGGCTGGAACTTCGGATCCGTCAGGCGAAGATCATCGCCGGTGAACCGCGTGTCTGGTCGCATGCGGCCCGATAGCAAGCCCCGGCACAGCGCGCCGTATGCCAGGACGGTGAGGCCGTGCTGCTCCGCATACGGGAGGACATCGTTCTCGATCTGTCGCTCGAAGAGGTTGTAGGGCGGCTGCACGACATGCAGCGGCGCAACGGCCCGGAAGATCTCCATCTGTTCGGGTGAGAAGTTGCTCACGCCGATCGCGCGGATCGTACCCTGCTCGAAGAGCTCGCGAAGCGCCGCGGCGGATTCTCCGACAGCGACGAGCGGATCTGGCCAGTGCACCTGGTAGATGTCGATGTAGTCCGTTCTCAACCGTCGTAGAGACTCCTTGACCTCGGCCCGGATGCGTTCTGGCGAGGCATTCCGGTAGACCTGGCCGGCGCGCCACTCGAGCCCGGCCTTGGTCGCGATCAGCACGTGCTCCCGTTCGCCGTGCTCGGCGATGGCCCGTCCCACGATCTCCTCGGACCGTCCGAATCCGTAGGCCGGCGCGGTGTCGATCAGCGTGATGCCGAGGTCGAGCGCCGTCCGGATCGTCTTGATGGCCTCGCCCTCGTCGCTTCCGCCCCACATCCACCCGCCGATCGACCACGTGCCGAGCGCGACGCGCGAGCTGACGAGTCCGGTTCCCTCTATGAGCTTCTGTTCCATCGGTGTCCGTTACCTCCCATCTCTCTCTTGGGACGACGGCCGAAGCGCGAGCGTCACAGGCTATGCCGGCCCGCGGTCCTCGGACGGAGCGCCGGCGGCCAGCCACTCGCGAAAGTCGGCGGAGGCTGCCGCGAACTGCCACTCCGCGAACACCTCCCGCGCCATCGCGCGCAGCGCGCCTATCGAGACATCGGCGGACCCGGTGAGGCAGCGCTCGAGAAGCCACGCCTCGAACGCGTCGGGATCGGGATCAGCTTCGATCGACTGGGCGAGGAGCTGGCGCTTGAGCGACATCCCGATCGCATCGGGCGTGGTGTCGCGTTTGCGGCGCCGGCGTCGTCCCTCCGAGGCATCGAGCGCCTCGAGCAGAGCGGCACAGACGACCGCCGGTCGCAGCCGCGTCACGGTCATAGACCGAGAAGACCACGCAGCCGCGAGGACTCCGCGACCACGCTCACTGCAACCTCGTGTCCTTTCGCCGCCGGGCGACGGTAGCCGCGTTCGAGCGCCGCGACATCCAGCACCAGCGTGGCGAGGTCCTGCAGCACCACGTGCTCGGGTCGAATCGCACTGAGGGTCGTCATGGTCTTGACGTATCCACGGCAGCGGTCACAGACCTCGACCGTCTCCCGCTCCAGCTTGTCGGTCGACATGAGGGAGCCGAGCTTTTCATGCTCGCCCTCGCCACAGAACGGGCAGCGGAGCCACTCGGTCCGCCAGTCGCCACCACAGCATCCGCATCGAAGATGCCGGGCGCCGGCGAGGCCGCGCATCTCTGCCAGCGCCGGCCAGCCACCACAAATCGGGCAGTAGCCGTACGCCCAGTCTGTCGGCGTCTGCTCGGCCCAGGCCCGCCGGCAATTCTGGAGCATCGGCATGGCGATCAACGACGCCAGTCCACGCAGAAGACCGTGATCGTCCCTATCGACGAGCGCGATCTCGTGGAAGCGCTCGACGTCCTGGGACACCGCGCTCTCGAAGAGCAACAATGGGTCGAGACCTCCCGCCGTAATTCTCCTGGCGAGCGGATCCACTTCGGTCCAGGCGGCGGTCGCAATCCCGAGAATGTGACGAACCCAGCGTCCGACGAGCCTGGGCGTGACGTTGATGACGGCGCCATCCAGAAGGGGCCAGCCACCACGAGCGGAGTGCCCGAGCGCGGGCACGAAGCGCGCCCACTGCGGGCGTTCCGCCTCGCGCAGCGCCTCCTTGATCACGGCGAGCAGCGGGCGCCACTCTGGATGCTCCGTTTCCAGGACGGTCAGCAGAGATCCGCTGGTGGTCTCCGAAGCCATCTGCCTACCTCCGCGCGGCTTCGGGAGCGCCGCCGATCACGGCACGCTGCCCTATGCCGACGCCATGCGTTCGCGTCCGGTAATACATTTCGGCGCCGGCGTGGATCTGGACTGCCCCGCGTGGATGGTTGCCGACATCGGCCCCTGCCCCGCCGCCACGCGCCCGGGTCGACTCGGGGCTCGTGCAGCCGAAAGCGACTCCGGCCACGAGCAGCACGACGATCGAACGCCAGCGGCGCATCATGTGAGCCGGTCCGAAGAAAAGATGATGACGGCGCGGAGAATCAGCCCTCCGAGAAGGACCAGCGCCGGCCCGACCGCGCGCCGAGCACCCCGGTCCCGTAACCGCACATACAAAGGAAACGCGATTCCGCCGAGCACCATCAAGGCCAGGAGGAGGCCCCAGCCATTCAGCCAGACCGTCGCGATCCGGCCGAGTGACGCGATCAGCGCGGCGATCACCACTGCCTCGAGGACGAGCACGGATGCATCGAAGCGCTCCAGCGCGTCCATGCTGGCGTCCGATGCGCCGCCCCAGGATCCGAGCAGGATCAAGAGCGCCGCCGATGTGGACGCCGCCGAGATCAAGAAGGTGAGGCCGAGAAGGGTCGTGTCCGCCCAGATCGGCCGGTTCGTGACGGCAAGGAGGACGCCGGTGTAGCCTGCCACATAGACGCCGAGAAACGCGCCGATCACCGTCACGAGCCGGCCCACGAACGCAGGTGGACCGAGCTGTCGAAGAAGCGGCCAACCGAGCCAGCCGCGTTCGGCGAGCACCGCGACGAAAGAGAGAAAGGCGCACCCTCCGAAGAGAAGCAGCGCCCATGCGCCGGTCGACATCGGAGAGTACGTCTTGAGCATCGGGCGGAACGTCTCTGATTGGACGAGCATGTGCCAGAAGCGCTCCGGCCGCCCGAGATCGACCGTCAGGACCAATCCACACACGCAGACGAGGGGGAACGCGATGAGATAGCCGAGGTGGACCAGGCGTCGATCCCGACCTTTGCCGACGAGATCCAGGAGCGTGGCGAGGAAGTAGCTGCCGCCGGCGAGGCCGCCCAGGAAAAAGTACGCGAGGATCAGCCAGCGCCAGTGGGGTGAAGCGGTGAAGAAGGTGCTAGACATCACGACGCCCACGGTTCCGGAAGCTGATCAGGCCCGTGAGAGTGATGACGACGGCTCCGAGCATCGACCAGACGGCGGATAGCTTGAGGTTCCGCGACGGCAGCCGCGGATCCGGCGGCAACCCGTAGACCTCCGGCTTGTCCACGAGCAGATAGAACGAGTTGAGCCCGCCGAGCATGCCTTCGTCGGCGCCGTACAGGTAGGCGCGGCTCTCGCCGGTTTGCGGCAGCTGGCCCAGTCGCGCCTGGGCCATCTTCCTCAGATCTGCGATCGTGCCGAAGTTGATGGATTTGGTCGGGCACGCCTTGGCGCACGCGGGCTCGAGGCCCACCTTCATCCGGTCGTAGCAGAGGGTGCATTTCTGCGCCGTGCCCGATACCGGATTGATGTCGATGACCCCGAAGGGGCACGCGCCGATGCAATCGCGGCAGCCGTTGCAGGCATCCGACTGGATGACGACGGTGTCGAACTCCGTCCGGACGATGGCGCCCGTCGGGCACACCTCGAGACAGCCCGCGCGGACGCAGTGCTTGCAGACGTCGCTCATCATCAGCCAGCGCCCCTGGCGCCGGTCCGCGCTGAACTGCTCGATGAACTTCACGTGGCGCCAGTGGATGCCGTCGAGGTGGCGAGTGTTGTCGTAGCTGTCGCCGCTCAGGAGGCGAACGCCCCCATTGGCCGCCGGCAGCTGATTCCACTCCTTGCAGGCGACCTCGCACGCCTTGCAGCCGATGCACACCGTCGTATCCGTGAAGAACCCCATCGGCTCGCTCATGAGCCCTTCTCCACGTTGCAGACGAACGCCTTTCCCTCGTGAATCGACACGTTGGGATCCGCGACGAGGGCTGTGAGCTCGTTGGCGGCGTCGCCGGTGATCAGCCCCTGATAGCCCCAGTGGAACGGCATACCGATGTGATGGACCGTGCGGCCGTCGATGGTGAAGGGGCGCAAACGCCGCGTCACCAGCGCCTTACCGCGGATGCGGCCACGCGGCGTCGACACGGTGATCCAGTCGGTGTTGCCGATGCCCTTTTCGGCGGCCAGCTCCGGGCTGATCTCGATGAAAAACTCGGGCTGCAGCTCGGTGAGCCACGGGTTCCAGCGGCTCATGGCGCCCGACAGGTAGTGCTCCGTCAGCCGGTAGGTCGTCACGATGTACGGGAACCGCGGATCCGCCGTGGGCGCGAGCTCGTTGCCCGCGAGCTTCCAGTACTTGAGGACAGGGCTCGACTGCTGGCGGTAGAGCGGGTTTTGCACCGGCGATTCCGCCGGCTCGTAGTGCGCGGGCAGCGGGCCGTCCACGAGCCCGGACGGTACGTAGAGCCAGCCGACGCCATCGGGCTTCATGATGAAGGGCTCGCTGCCGGACAGCGCGTCGAGGCCGATAGCGTTCGGTGAGCCTTTGGATAGGGGCGCCTTGGTCAGCGCGAAGTCGGGGACGTCATAGCCCGTCCACCGGGCGCCGTCCCACCACACCCACTTCTTCCGCTCGCTCCATGGCTTTCCCTGGAGATCGGCCGAGGCCCGGTTGTAGAGGACGCGACGGTTGGCTGGCCACGCCCAGCCCCACTGGAGCTGCGCGCCCGGGGTATTCGGCGGGTCCGGCTGTTTCCGGGCGGCGAGGTTGCGGTCCGGCGATGGAAACACGCCGCAGTAGATCCAGGAGGCGCACGTCGTGGACCCGTCGTCCTTGAGGTCGCCGAAGCTCGCGAGATGCCGACCTGGATCGTCGGTGTAGTAGCCGTTGATCTCCTTGAGGATCTTGACGGCGTCGGGCTCGCCGCGCTCCCGCTCGTGCGGGTCGTCCGAGTCGTAGTCCCAGACCAGGTTCTTGAATCCGCGGTCACGGGGCAAGGTCGAATCCGCGTAAAGACTCTTCAGCCGTTTGGCGAGCTGGTGGGTCAACCACAGATCGGTGCGGCAGTCGCCGGGCGGCTCGGCCGCCTTGTGGTGCCATTGGAGCATCCGCTGTGTGTTGGTGAAGCTGCCTTCGTACTCGGCCACCTGAGCCGACGGAAAGAAGAACACTTCCGTCTGGATGTCCTGACTGCGGAGCTGGCCGCTCGTGATCTCCGGGCTGTTCTGCCAGAACGTCGCCGTCTCGGTGAGCCAGTTGTCCTTGACCACGAGCCACTCGA
>QHSQ01000313.1 GCA_003221615.1 Candidatus Rokuibacteriota bacterium
CGGCGCTCGTCGAGCGCCACGAAGCTCACGCGGTGGGCTTCTGGGACGCGCTCTCCGACCGCGGCTGGCGCCGCGACGAACGCATGCTCCGCTACATCAAAATGACGGAGTAGCAGCCTGCTAGACGGGGCGCCAAAGGCCTCGACCGGCGTCGCGCGCCTCGCGCTGGAGCTTCAGGAAGAGGTCCTGGTAACGGACGTTCGGGGGGACGGTCATCACCTGGGCGTAACCCAGGCGAACCAGCTCGGCGTTGACCATCGTGTCGCCGACCCAGACGTACGCCAGGAGCCGGCCATAGCGGTCCCGTGGCTGAACATCGAGCTCGAGGCGAACCCGACGGCCGATGACGAGACCTCGATTCACCTGGGCCGCCGCGCGGCCGCCCGGCTCCGCGCCTTTGATCGGGTGATGGATCTCCGGCGTATTGACGCCGATGTAGCGGATCTTCTCGACGCGATCGACAAGCTGAACGTTGATGGTGTCGCCGTCGACGACGCGGACCACCGTGCCCTCGATGGTGTCGGCGCCTGCAGCGCCGACCGCGAGGAGCGACAGGAATGACAGCGCAAGCAACCAGCGCCCGGCCACGCCGCCACGGTGTCACCGCGTATTGGCAAGTGTCAACATTTGGAGACGGCTGTAGGGTCCGTGAAGCCGGCTTGATCGAGGGTGCTGAGGGTTGAGCGGTGGCTACTGAACGCGGAACATGGCGTAGCCGAGGGATCTCAACTGAGTGTCGACGAACGGCTGATGGCGGCGGTCGCCGCTTCTCCGCTCGGCGGTGTCTCCAGCGCCCTCGGCCACGCGGCGGTCATGACCGGTTCGACGATCCAGAAAAACCGCGACGTTCTCTTCGGACTTGAACTGACGCGTGAGGTACTCGCACAGGCTCGTCTGGTCGCGCGCGACGATGAAATAGTGTCGAGTCATGACTGCCACATGCCGATTCTCTACGAAACGCGCGCAACGGTCAAGGTTGGCGGAGCCGCCCGAGGGCCCGTTGGGCCTTCCGCGCTTTCTTGGAAAGACGGCGGGGGTTGCCGCGCTTGGCCCGTACGGGCTCGCCGTCAGAATCGTCCTTTATATCGGGGGCCGACGACCTTTCCGGAACTTCCAGCGCTTCCAGAAATTGCTCGGCCGTCAGAACGGCACTCCCAGCCCGGCGGGCCGCGTCCTGGATCTTCCGGTCGGAGCTGACGACGACCGCGCCACTTCGCATCTGGCGCGCGAACCTCATGAGCTCATCGTCCGCCGTCAGCGGCGGGCGTGAGAAGACCACACGGATGCGACCCGCGGTCGGGGCTCCGCCGGAGGGACGCGCCCCGTCGAATACCACGGTGAACTCATCCCGGGACGCGCGGTGAGCTCGCGCGATGAAGTGCAGGAGCGCCCGACGCCCAGCCTCGAGGCTCTCGGCTTCGCGCGCCTGCAACTCCGGGTCACGCCGGATGACGTTGTAGCCATCGACGAGCCAGCGCATGGTGGTGGGATCATCCCCCTCGTCGATACCAGAGCTTGCATCCTTCTCGAAGGCCGAGGCTCACGAGGCGCAGCACGCGGCGGGGATATAGAAGCCAGAACGGAGTCAGGGGGTAGTGCCGCGCGAGGGCCTCTCGTCGCGGGAAGACGAGCTCCGCAAGGTACGCTGCTTTTCCCATCGCCCCTGGGATCGAGAGCGCCACCAACAGCTCACCGGGAGTCTCTGCGCGCCTTCGCTCCGCGACGAGGCGAACGAACGCCCGCTCGAGCGGGCCGAAGGGTGGAAGCTCTTCGCGCACCGCGGCCGGCACTTCGAGACCCAGCAGTAGATCGAGGACGGAGACGGCATACGCGAGAGGTCGCAGAGTCCCCGAGGCCCGCGCCTGCTCCAGCAAAGTCGGCCAAGGCGCGTCCCGCAGCACGAGCGCGAGATCGACCAGCCAGATCAGACGGGAGTACGAGTGCTTGAGTGCATGCACGACGAGCTGAAGACGCAGATGGACGGGGCCGAGAACGAGGGTTGTGGGATCGTCCGGCTCGAGTGGCGTGGCCTCGCGCCAAAGGGCCGCGGGGTCGAGGCGGAAGGCGCGCGCCTTGCGGCCGACCCAGTCGCTTCCGACGATCTCGGTGTGAAGGTCGAACGAGACGACCCCTCGGGAGAAGAACGGGGAGGATGGCGAGACCGGCTCATAGCCTCGGCTTCGTAGCCACCCGGTGACCGACCGCACATCCGACGGACGCACGAGCAAATCGATGTCGCCCAGGGGCCGCAGACCAACGTGACCGCGATACTCGTCCTGGAGCAGAGCCGCGCCCTTCAACAGAATTACCCGACGGCCCTCTCGACGGAGCATCCCGCGCAGGGCCGCCAACTCCGACAGCGCCGACATGTTGCTGGCGGCGACAGCCCGCGTCGCGGCGTGCCAGCGGTCGAGGGCTGGGACCAAATCCTCGCGCTGCGCGAGGCCTTCTAGCGCTTGGGCGACGAGTCCAGTGATCCCTTCGCGCTCCGCCTGCGCCAGCAGCGCCGGCCAGTCCAGGCCGCCGCGAAGAAGCTCCACGAGCTCGTCCTCGGTGCCCGCGTCGACGAACCATCGGATAGCGCCCACGAGCACCCGGATTTCGCGCGACAGCGCGATGTCCTCGGAACGCAACACCGCGCCCGTCACGACCCGCAATGCTCCAGGATCGCCGCCTGCACCGCCGGCAACCGCGACAGATCGCTCTGAAAGGCGAGCCGGTAGATGAGAGACGGGCGCGCCGCGATGCGGCTGATCGAGTCGAACTCATCGCGCAGGCGTATATGATCGTCGAGATCAAGCCGATAGGTATGCTTGACGAGCTCGATGAACGCCTCGCGCGGCGTGAGCGCAGTGATGGTGACGGCGCGAGAGTGCGCGGTCGCCTTCGCGCGGCCGAGGACGTACATGCGTCGCACGGGCACCGGCTGCCGGCTGAACATCCACGGCCCACGGTCGACCGTGAGCCGCTTCTTGCCGGTGCGATGCGCGACATCGTGCACCTCGAGGCCATCGGTCCCGAGAACCGCCAACACGTCCGGCCATAGCCGGATCTCGGGATAGCTGGGAACACCCGCCAGCATCGTCCCGTGTTCGACGAGCAGGAGACCGTCGTCCGTGAGGAGCGGAAAGGATCGCCCCACGAAGCTCGCGCTCAGCGTCGACTTCCCCTGGCCAGCCGCCCCAAGAAAGGCGACTGCGCCATGCTCGGTCGCGACGGCGCTCGCGTGCAAGACAAGCCGGCCCCGCTGGCTCAGCGCAAGCGGCAGCACTTGGGCCAGGAAGAGATGGGCGACGATCGTCGGGCGCGTGCCTCGCCGCCGCGCACAGCTCACCCTCTGCCCGTCGCGTGACACGAGGAAGACAGCGAGACCGGGAAACCGAACGAGGAATCCCGAGCGGCAACGGCCGATGGTCATGGAGATCGTACCATTCGGCAGACGAAGCGCACGGCGGCGACCGGTCGAGCGTTCTCTGATCGGGCCGTGACGCAGCTCGAGCACGCAGTCGGGAGACCCACCAGCGACCACGGGAAGTCCTGGGAGAGGCACGTTGCTAGAGACGACGAGCCCGAACGCTGAATACGCGGTCACGTCCAACTACACCGCGTAGCGTGTGACGACCTCGGTTACAAAGGCGGCGGCTTCGGCGAACGACTGGAACAGGGCCGGGTGGCGATGCTGGATCTCGCGCTCGATCTCCCTCAAGTCCCTTCGACCGTCACACAGCTCGAGGACGGATCGGCGCGCTTCACCCCATGGAGATAGCCGCGGCATGAACCGGAGATCGGTCCGCTCCAGATCCTCTTTGCAGATGAGCATCCCCTGAAAGGTGGAGTGAGCGAACCGTCCTTTGCGGATCGGGGAGGGTCCATGCCCGTTGCGGGCGCCCCTTACCTCAACGGTCCAGCTCACGATGCCGCCGGCGGGAAGGATCCTCAGCCTCACGTCGATGTGGTCGCGCTCTTCCAGGGAAACGGGGCGACCGATCGGGAAGAAGACCTGCATCCGGAAGATCGGCCGCGCCGCGAGCGGCGAGTTGGTGAGTGTGACGCCGGGTGAGAGCTGCGCCTCGAACCAGCCGCCGATCCCGTGAAGGGTACCGGGCCGCGCCGCCGCGAGGACGACCTCGGCGTTCAAAGCGTCCGGAGTCGCCGTCGAGAGCCGGAGCGAGATCGCCCGCGCGGGAACGCCGAGCAAGTGCGCCGAATCGAATCGGGCCGGGTAGCCGGTGTTCGCCGCGATCGTGCACGCCGCGCCGAAGTCGAAGCCGGCGGGCGCTCGCCTCCAGAACTCGACCTGGTCGAACAGCGTCTGATTCTCCACAGGCGCCACGATCAGCCTGACCTCGTCGGGAACCATCACGCCGCCGGGTTTCAGGAAGCGCACCCGAGCGTCTGCGAAGTACTCGAGGATCCCCGACTCCAACCCGAAGCGCCCTATTTGGTCTGCGAGGACGATGTCGACTGTCTCCGGCAGGGCCACACGCGTCGACAGCCCCTTGATGTGAGTGATCCGGTCCTGGAACCCGTTGGCCTTGGCGACCTCTCGGGCCAACCCTACGATCGGCCCCTCGTCGACCGCATAGACGCGCTTGGCCCCGGCGCGGCAGGCCATGAACCCGAGAATCCCGGTGCCGGAACCAAGGTCGAGCACGACGTCGCCAGGCGTGACGACCTCCTCGATCGCGTGGCGGAAGGCGCTCACGCGGTTGCCGTCGGCGAGATACTGCCGATGCTCGTCCAAGATGAGCGACATCAGACGGTGAGAGCGCGGAGGCGGCGCCTTGTCACAGGCACGCCCTCATCATGGGACCCGCGTCGCCGAGGTTCTGCGTACCCGTGTGCGTCAGCTTTTCGACGGGTCCGTACTCGATGAGGCGCGGCTTCACGTAGGGTTTCTTCGAAGGCTCGAGCGTCACGTCCCGTGCACGGTCTTCCGTCATGGTCTCTCCTTGAGGGCCCGATCTGCGCGCGACCCGGAAAACATGGTTCTGTACCAGTGCTCTGTCGCCAGGATCATCCAGATCGGTCCCAGGCAGCTGAGGTCGCCCTCGCGCACGCGGCGATACATCTGCCGCACCCGTTCACCGCGCACGAACCCGTCGGTCGCCAGGCGGAGCCGGCCGAATGTCTCGTCGGTGCCCTCGCGCTCGAGCGACGCAGCGTAGAGATACGTGAAGTCGCCCTTGGTCTGGCGGCGTGCCACCGAGGGGGGAAGAAGATCTCTGACCGCACGGCGCAGGATGAACTTCGTCTCGGTGCCGCGCCAGCGCTGCTCCTCGGGCAGCGCCAGGGCGAACTCGATGAGCCGCCGATCGTTGAACGGAAACCGGCTCTCCATGCCCCGGCGCCTCTCGAACCGGTCCACCATTTCGTACTCGGCGGCACTCCAGCCGCTCTGCAGCTGACGGTGGATGGCACGCCGGGCGAGGGTCGCGAATCGAGGTGTGGCGACGTCCGGGGCAAGCCTTTCTTGGAGTCCCACGCGCCGGGCGAATTCGGGGGCAATCCAGTCCGGAACGTCCCAGTTTCGAAAGCGCCGCGCGAGCCGCTTGGCCGGGCGCGGCACCAGCGGCATCACACACCACCGGATCGCATCTGTCAGTCCGACTGGCGGGCCCCCCAGCAAATTCAGGGATCGAATATCGTCTTGGACCCGGCGCACGAGCGCGACCAGACGCAACCGGCGGAGCAGATCGGCGCAGTGCGCGGTGTCTCCCGTGAGCCACTCGTCGCCGCCGTAGCCCCAGAGCGCTGTGCGGGCGCCCCGCCGACGCGCCTCGGCGAGCAGGAGTCCCCAGGGGTGTGTGTTGGGGAGATCCGGGAAGTCCCGAAGGTCGGCGACCTGCTCGGCCAGCGAAGGCGGGTCGGCGTCGTCGGCACTCACATGACGCACCGCCAGCTCCCACACCCCTGCAACGTCATCGACCCAGCCCCGCTCGTCCGCGTCGGCTCGTGCGAAGTCGAGGGAATACGCTTCGAATCCCGGTCCGGGTACGCGGCCCTCGCGAGCGAGCCGGGCGGCGACGCCGACGATCGACGAAGAGTCGAGCCCACCGCTCAGGAACACTGCGGCGGGGGCAACGCTCCGGAGC
>QHSQ01000314.1 GCA_003221615.1 Candidatus Rokuibacteriota bacterium
TCGTGGGCGTGGTGGTCCACGTGACTTCCAGGCCGCTGGTGATGGTGTCACCGCCTTTGCCCGTGCCGAAGGTGTTCCGCCAGCCGAAGCCCTGCTCCTCGAGGCCGGCCGCTTCGCAATCAGGCCCCACATGGGACTCCGGGCCGGCGCCGTGAGTCTTGCCGAAGGTGTGACCACCCGCGATGAGCGCCACCGTCTCCTCGTCGTTCATCGCCATCCGCTTGAACGTCTCGCGGATATCCGTGGCCGCCGCGATCGGGTCCGGATTGCCGTTCGGGCCTTGCGGGTTGACGTAGATCAGACCCATCTGAACGGCGCCGAGCGGATTCTCGAGATCCCTGACGCCGGTGTACCGCTTGTCCCCCAGCCACTTGTCCTCCGAGCCCCAGTAGACTTCCTCCGGCTCCCAGACGTCCGGACGCCCGCCGGCGAACCCGAAGGTCTTGAACCCCATCGACTCCAGCGCCACGTTGCCCGCCAGGATCAAGAGGTCGGCCCACGAAATCTTCCGGCCGTACTTCTGCTTGGTCGGCCACAGCAGCCGGCGCGCCTTGTCGAGGCTCACGTTGTCGGGCCAGCTGTTGAGGGGCGCGAATCGCTGCTGGCCGGACCCGGCGCCGCCGCGGCCGTCGCGGATGCGGTACGTGCCGGCGGCGTGCCAGGCCATGCGAATGAACAGGGGCCCGTAGTGGCCGAAGTCTGCCGGCCACCAGTCCTGCGAATCGGTCATCACCGCCACGAGGTCCTTCTTCACCGCCGCCAGGTTCAGGCTCTTGAACTCCTTGGCGTAGTTGAAGTCCTTGCCCATGGGATCGGACGGCTGCAGCATCTTCATGTTCAGCTGGTTGGGCCACCAGTCGCGGTTCGACCTGGCGCCGACAGCCGTGTGCGTGAACGGGCACTTTGCTTCGGTGGACATCTGTTCTCTCCTTTGGTCAGTAGGTCGCCGACATCCCCTGCGTGCCAACGCGGGCCGGCTTCCAGTATCTCGTCAGGGGCCTCAGTTGCTCTTCAGGCGGGAGCCTGGCGCCGTCAGGCCTTCACCGGCTCCCCGCCAGCAGGCTCGACATCCGCCGCTGATACGCCGCCTGGCGCTCGCTGCTGATGCCCGCTCTGCGCAGCGTGTCCTCGGGCGTGGTGATGGGCTCAGGCGGGGCCGGCGAGAGGGTCGACTCCAGCGCTGGGGCTATCCAGCCCACCACAGCGAGAAACTTCTCGCGGCAGTCAGGGCAAAAATCGGGCACACGGTAGGGCGGAGTCGGATCACGCACCATCTCACACCATCCTTTTGCCGGTATCGGCCACAGCGACTCCGTTAGTTGTGAGACACCCTACCGCTGTCGTGCACATCGGTCTTTGCGAAGTCTTCGCGCCGGGCGCTGGGATCTCGAGGTCCGTCGAGCGGCACAGACCTGACACATCCCATGGACCGTCAAGGTGTGCGTCGTGACGACGTAGCCTTGCTTCGCGAGGGAACTCAGATCGACCGGTCGAGCTTGGCGCAGAAACAGGTCGACCACTCGACCGCATCGTTCGCAGACGAAATGATCGTGCTGGCTGGTCTCGGGATCGAATCGGGCTCCCTGTGAGTCCAGAAGGAGGGTGCGGATCTTACCCTCGTCGACGAGACTGTGGAGGTTGCGGTAAACGGTGGCGAGACTGATCCGAGGCAGTTTTTTGTGAACCCGCTGGTAGACCTCATGGGCGAACGGGTGAGTGTGATCGCCCTGGAGAGCTTTGAGCACCTGCGCCAACTGGCGTGTCGTACGTTTGCGGGCGGCCCGCCGCATTGCCTAACCTCGAGATCCTGGCTACCGGGCGGATCGGATCGAACCCTTAATAGGAGGGGTTATCAAATCGACGGTTTCCTGTCAAGCGATTCCCCAGGCGACCCAGTGTGCTCAGATGGCGTCGGCTCGCAGTCCACGAGCGTACCTCGTCGGCTAAAGAGATCGAGCGTGCTTGCTGATTCTTGCGAAAAGGTTCCACCCGACGCGCTCGAATCCGCGCCGGTCCGGGCGCGGGGTCCGTCGGAAGAGCAGGGCCAATGAGCGCGAACCCGACTGGACATCCGGAAGAGGGACCGAGAGCGTGGATCCACGCCGTGCGTATAGTCAACCCGGACCATTTCGACCCGAATACGCCACAGACGTCCGGGATGCACCGAGTCGCGGCGGTATCGCGGGCCACCGTTGGCTCGAAGGGGATATGGGCGGGGATAACAGACGTCGCCGCGCATGCGGCGACCGGAACCCACCATCACGGCGAGCAAGAGACCGTCATCTATGTGGTCAGTGGCCATGTCAGGATGCGGTGGGGTGACCGCCTGGAATATGAGGCGGACGCCGGCGCCGGGCACTTCATCTATGTGTCTCCCTTCGTTCCGCATCAGGAGATCAATCCGGCCGACGAGGCATCGAAGTGGGTCATCGTGCGCAACGGTCACGACCCGATCGTCGTCAATCTCGAGTGTATCGACGAAACCCAACGGGAGGCCACCAGCCTCACTCACCCCAGCGCACTCGGCCGCAACCTCCCCTAGGTCCGCTGAGACGTTCAAGAGGGCGGCGGGGTCTCGCTCGAATTCCGCGTGCGGATTGCTGTTCTAACCCGCGCAATTTCCGCTGGCCGATCTCTTCCGCTAGTCGAATGGCGGGCCAAATGAGTGCAGCGACACCGGTCAGCGCATCGGCGCCGCCGCGCTTTGCTTGCCGTAGGCCTTGGAGATTTGGCCGACGAGGGTCGCCCAAGGCATATCGAGCGCGCCGTAGACCGCGGCTGCTTCCGGCCGCGCGTTGTCCTTCAGGATCTCGACCATCAGGGTGGCGTAATCCGCCACGATCACGCCCGCCTGTTGCATTCGCAGCAACCCGGCCTCGCGTTTTGTATCGCTGAATGTTCCCGACGCATCGATGGCGACATAGGCGTCATAGCCCTTGCCGATCGCCGTAATGGCCGGAAAAGCGGCACAGACCTCAAGAGAGATGCCCGCGATGATCAGCTTCTTGCGGCCTGTCGCCTCGATCGCTGCGGCCACCTTGGGATCATCCCAGGCATTGACCGTCGATCGGTCGATGATTTGAATGCCAGGCAGGGCCTCCACCAGCTCAGGGAAGGTCGGCCCCCACATGCTGTCTCGGGCGGTGGTGGTGACGACGATCGGCAGCTTCAGCGCTTTCGCTGCCTTCGCCAGCGCGACGACATTGTGCTTCAGCTCGCCCGTCGAATAATCGCGAACGCCTGTCATGAGGCCGACCTGGTGGTCGACGAGAACGAGAGCGGCATTTTCCGACGTGAGTGGCTGATAGGGTTGGGCTTGACCCTTCATAGTAGTGCTCTCCTTGGCTTGGCGTGGTTTGAGACGCTGCTCGACGATCGAGGGTGCCCAAAATGGGTTCCAGGACAACACACCAACCATCCGCAGCTTGGATAGCAGCAGCGCCGGATCAACGATCGTGGCCCGCGTGGCTGAATCACGACGGGCCGGCTCACTCAAGGCGCCTCGAACCGGGGCGCCTCGACGGCGACCTTGTCGAACGACTGAACGGTCGCGCGATACGTCGTCGCCGGCGACGAGACGGGGACGTAGAAATAACCGCGATCGCCGGCTTTCACGTCACCCACGACCCACCCCGAGGCGGACGCGGTCACCGTCCCGTTCGCGTCGACGCCGTCGACTCGCAACCGAACATTGGTGATTCGCCACGGGAGGCCGTTGTAGACGTACCCCGCGACCCCCAGCCCTCGAGGGCCGTCGGCCTGCGCGAGCTCGAACCGAAATAGCGTCGGCGCGTCCGCCGTTGGAGTCTGCGCCCGCGCGACACCGGCGCCTGCAATCGTCGTGATCGTCATTGCAAACAGTAACAACATCTTCTTCATCAGCGATTCGCCTCGGCAAAGATCAGAGACACGTGGTTAAGCGCGGCCTCACAGCAATTTCTCTATCGTGATCGGTAGGTCGCGTACTCGCGTGCCCGTTGCGTGATACACGGCGTTGGCGATCGCCGGCGCCACGGCTACTGCGGTGAGCTCGCCGAGGCCCTTGGCACCGAGCGGGCTCGCTTCCTCGTCGAACTCGCCGACGAAGAGCGTCTCGAGCCGCGGAATATCCGCGTTCGTCGGTACGAGGTAGCCGGAATAGTTTCGATGGAGGAAGCGGCCCATCACCGGATCCGTCTCCGATTGCTCGAGCAGCGCTTGCCCTACGCCCCAGATGATCCCACCGATTGCCTGACTGCGAGCGGTCTTGGGATTGATGATGCGGCCGGCGTCGTAGGCACCGACGACGCGGTTCAGGCGCACCAGCCCCAGATCAGCGTCGACGCGTACTTCGGCAAAGACCGCGGCGAAGCTGAAGACTGCCTTCGGCCCGTTCGCCTCTTCGACCGGATCGTAGTTCCCGTCGCCGACTAGCGTGGCAAGCCCGTTGCGCGCCAGCAGCTCGACATAGGTGATATTCAGATTCCTTCTCGCCAGCACCAGCGTACCGTCGATAACGACCACGTCGTTGCGAAGCGCACCGGAGAAGGGCGCATTTCGTCCGGTGAGCGACAGCTCGATCGCCCGGTCGCGGGCGGCTTTCGCGGCGAGCATGACCGAGGCACCCGCGTTCGCCATCGTGGCCGAGCCGATCGAGGCGTGAGACGCAGGCAATCTCGTGTCGCCCAGCCGCACGGTGACCTTGTCCGGCGCGAGCCCCAGCGTGTCGGCGGCGACCTGCTGCATGACGGTATAAGTGCCGGTGCCGAGGTCGTGCGTCCCGGCCTCGACCAGCGCCGACCCGTCCCGCTTCAAGGTGACCCGCGCCCGCGCCGGCCAGCGCCAGTGCGTGAAGATTGCACCCGCCATCCCCTGCCCGATCAAATAGCGGCCGTCGCGCATCGAGCGTGGCTCGGGCGTTCGCCTGTCCCAGCCGAAGCGCGCAGCTCCCTCCGTCAGGCACTTGCGCATTGCGCGCGTGGAGAAGGGGCGGCCGCTGTGCGGGTCGATCGTGGTGTCGTTGAGCAGGCGTAGAACGACCGGATCGACGCCGGTCGCATACGCCAGCTCGTCCATCGCGCTCTCGAGCGCGAAATGACCGAGCGCCTCGTGGGGCGAGCGCAGTGGGGTCGGCGTGTTACGGTTCACATGGACGACCTTGTGGTTCGTCGAGATGCCCCCGCTCGCCCCCCACAGCGAGCGCGTGCAGAGCGCCGCGTACTCGATGTAGTCATCGAAGACCGGCGTCGGCGAAATACTGTGGTGGCGAATGCCGGTCAGCTTGCCATCCCTGCCTGCGCCCAGCGCAATCGTCTGGATGGTCGCCGGTTGGTGGCCGACCATCGAATACATCTGCGCGCGGGTGAGCTGCACTCGCACCGGTCGCTTCAGCACCTTCGCCGTGAGCGTCGCCAGCAGGGTATGTGGCCAGACGTAGGCCTTCCCGCCGAAGCCGCCGCCCAGGAAATGGGACACGACGTTGATCTTCTCCGGGGGTATGCCGAGCACGATCGACATCAGCTCCTTGGCGCCGAAGATGTGCTGGGTGGTTTCGTAGAGGGTGAGCGTGCCGTCGGCGTCCCAGACCGCCGTCGTCGCGTGCGGCTCCATCTGGTTGTGGTGGCGATCGGACGTCGTGTAGCTTCGCTCGATGCTGACCGCGGCCGCCGCGATTGCCTTCTCGGCATCCCCGACCGACGACGCGACCGGCCACAGGAATTGCGGAGGGTCGACGGCGTCCTTCGCCGTCTGCGGACCAAACACCACCGGGCGCTGCGCTTCGTACTCGATCCGAATCAGCGTGCCGGCATGGGTCGCCTGGTCGAGCGTCGCGGCGACCACCAGCGCAATCGGCTGGCCGGCATAGTGAATCCTCTCATCCTGAAGCGGGAGATAGGACTGCCCTTGCGGATGAAGGTGGCTCCAGGGCTTTGGCGTCGGCCTCATGCGCGGCATGTTTCGATGGGTGAACACCGCGAGCACGCCCGGCGCCTTCTCGGCGACGGAAGTGTCGATCGACACCGTACGGCCGTTCGCGATGGTGCTGGAAACGATCGCGGCGTGGGTCGCGTCCGCGAGCGGAATATCCGCCGTGTAGCGGGCGGCGCCGGTCACCTTGAGCCGCCCATCGAAGCGTGACATCGGTCGTCCGATGGCATTCATGCGCGTGCTCCCGCGGTCTGCAGCGCGCGCAGGGCAACGCGCTGGGCCAGCTCGACTTTGAAGGCATTGTCGGCGAGCGGGCGAGCGTCGGTGAAGGATGTGGCGATTGCCGACCTGAGCGCGTCGCTGTCGGCCAGCGATGCCCCACGTAACGCGGCTTCGGCCGCGGTGAGGCGCCAGGGTTTGTGCGCCACACCGCCCAGCGCGAGCCGCGCCGAACGGATACGCGGGCCATCGCCTGCGACCGCGGCCGCCGCGGAGACGAGCGCGAACTCATACGACTGGCGGTCGCGGATCTTCAGGTAGTGCGAGGCCCGACCTTCCGCGCAGGCGGGCACGTCGATCGAGACGATAAGATCGCCTCGACCGAGCACGTTGTCACGCTCCGGTGTGTCGCCAGGCAGGCGATGGAAATCGGTGAACGGGATGGCTCGTTCGCCCGCGGGCCCGCGCACGACGACCGTCGCGTCCAGGGCAGCAAGCGCCACGGCCACATCGGACGGATTCGTGGCGACGCAGGCATCCGACCAGCCGAAGATCGCGTGGTTGCGGTTGAGCCCGTGAAGAGCCGCGCAGCCGGAGCCCGGTCGCCGCTTGTTGCAGGGAAGGTCATCCTCGTCGCGGAAGTAGGCGCAGCGGGTGCGCTGCATGATGTTGCCGCCCATCGACGCCATGTTGCGGAGCTGCCCGGATGCGGCGGACAGCAACCCCTCA
Organism: Candidatus Rokuibacteriota bacterium; assembly: GCA_003221615.1. Classification (GTDB taxonomy): domain Bacteria; phylum Methylomirabilota; class Methylomirabilia; order Rokubacteriales; family CSP1-6; genus AR31. The sequence continues at coordinate 6,856 of QHSQ01000314.1, forward strand.
GCGATGACGGGAAAGCGCCGGCGCACGTCAGGATGCGCTGCGACGTCGCTCATCCGGGCCAGCGCGCCGATGCGCAGTCCGCCGTCCGGCAGCGCCTCGATCCTCGCCATGTCCGGCAACCCGTTGATGTCCAGCAGACGCTCGGGAAGCTGCGCGCGGTCCTTCATCAGGCCGATCAGGTCGGTGCCGCCCGCGATGAAAGCGAGGTGGGGGTCCTGCGCGTGGGTCGCGATCGCTTTCGCTTCGTCGTCGGCTCTCGAAAGCGCGAAAGGATGCATGGTTCAACTCTCCAGGAATGATCAGCGGTTCGCCGCCGCAGAGCGGGCGACATCGGCGGCGCTGATGCCCTCCAATGCGAGCCCGTAGCCGACGCCCTCGTCTACAATGCGGCGCAGCTTCTGGGTCAGCGCGATCCGGGTGTAGCGCGAGGTCAGCCGCGGCAGCGTGGCGAGCCCTTCGGCAATTTCACGCGCGCGGGCTAGCAGCTTGGTTGCCGGCACGATCTCGTTGACAGCGCCCCATTCCCTGGCGGTCTCGGCATCGAGCTCTTGGCGGGTGAGGATGAAGTACCGGCCGCGCACGGTACCGATCACTTCCTGCCACAGCAGATTGACGCCATCGCCGGGCACGATGCCGAATTCGAAGTGCGGCTTGTCCTGAAAAACCGTCGAGGGGGTCGCCAGCACGATGTCGGCGAGCAGGATATATTCGGAGTGCAGCCGCACCGGACCGTTCACCGCGGCGATCAGCGGCACCTCGATGTCGAGGATGTTCATGAGGACTTTTTTGCCCTCGCGGTAGATCTTGTCGTAGCCTTGCGGGCTGAAGAAGTCGAAGCCGTCGGGGCTGATCGACTCCATGAACGCGGCACCGCTGCCGGTCAGGATCACGACGCGATTATCGGGATCGGCGCCGATCGCGTGAAAGAGATCGACGAATTGTTCGTGGGTATGCCCGTTGAAGACGAGCGTACTGCCATCGGTGTGAAGCGCCACTTCCAGCACGCCACTTTTTGAACGGGTCAGGCGGGCGTTGGGGAAACTGTCGCGATAGCCGTCGAAGCGATTCATAGACTTGGTCCTTGTCGTAAGGGGTGGCCGCCATGGCTGGTGGGATGCATCGTTCAGCTCGTCGCCGCCGCTTCCGCGATGGCATCGACGATATTGGGATAGCAGGCGCAGCGACACAGGTTGCCGCTCATCCGCTCACGAATCTCCGCAGCCGACAGATCCGCGATGCCGAATGGGCGCCCGACATCGGTCGTGGCGGCGCTCGGCCAACCCGCTTTCACCTCTTCGATCATGGCGACGCCCGACATGATCTGGCCGGAGGTACAGAAGCCGCACTGGAAGCCATCGTGCTCGATGAACGCCGCCTGCATCACGTGGAGATTGCCGTCCCGCTCCAGCCCTTCAATCGTGGTGATGCGTTTGCCGTCCTGCATCGCCGCCAGGATCATGCAGGAGAGAACGCGGCGGCCGTCGAGGTGGACGGTGCATGCTCCGCATTCGCCGCGATCGCACGCCTTCTTCGTACCGGTCAAGCCGAGCTCATCACGCAACACATCGAGCAATGTCGTGCGCGGTTCGACGGACACGGTACGAACCCTGTCGTTGACCGTCATGCTGACGGGCATGCGCGCGTCGTCGTGCGTCACCGGGTTCTCACGCGCCTCACCTGCGACCGTCGCCGTCGGTTTCATCGCGTCGCCTGCAGGCGTGGACTTGCCACGGCGAGCTCACTCTGCGGCGTCGAGCACGACACTCTTGCGACGTCCTGCCTCAGCAGATAGACCGATACCGCGAAGAGGACGA
>QHSQ01000587.1 GCA_003221615.1 Candidatus Rokuibacteriota bacterium
GACTCGGCAGAAGTACGACTACGTCATCGTCGATACCCCCCCGCTCGTCGTTGTTCCCGACGGCCGAGTCTTCGGAGAGTGGGTCGACGGCTTTCTGATCGTGGTCGCGGCGCACCGGACGCCCCGCAAGCTCCTCGACGAGGCCTTCAACCTCATGGAGCCGAGCAAGATTTTGGGCTTGGTGTTCAATGGCGACGATCGGCACATGTCGAGGCATTCGTACGGCCAGTACGGCTCATCGCGGGGTCGCTTCTCTCGAAACGGAAGGCGCAGAAGACACACCGCCTCGGACGACTAGCATCGGTCACGCGAGTCACCTGTAGTCGGGAGGCGGAAACACGTGGCCGGATTGTGGGCTGCGTAACAGCAGAATGGTTGGTCTCAACACCTGAAGAGGGAAGAGACCAAAGGGGGCGAAGCCTTGCCAGAAATCGTCGAAGAATCGGGAGCCCTACCGTGGCGCGTCGCCTGGACGCGCAGCAATTGCGAGCAGCTCGTCTACGACCAGCTCGTCCCGAAGGGCTTCGACCTCTTCCTTCCGACCGCCGAGGCTTGGTCGCGACGTGGCCGGTTGCGGGTGCGCGTTCGCGTTCCGCTATTCCGCGGCTATGTTTTCGTGCGCCATGCCGTGGACAAGGCGAGCTTTCTCGAGGTCTGCAAGGCGCGCGGGCTGGTGCGTCTGCTCGGGAAACGCTGGGACCAGCTCGATGTTGTCCCGGATTCGGAGATCGACGCCATTCAGAAGCTCGTCCGTTCGAGGCTTCCGATCTTCCCCTATCCCTATCTCCGGGAAGGGCAGCGAGTGCGCATCACCGACGGACCACTCGCCGAGGTGGAGGGAATCCTTGTCCGAGCGAATCCCAAGAAGGGCCTCGTCGTCGTGTCGGTCGAGCTCCTTCGGCGCAGCGTCGCCGTCCAGCTCGACTGCACCCTCATGGAAGCAGCGTAGGCACACGACGACGATGTGTGGGATCGTCGGCTACGTCGGCCAGCGGGACGCAGTGTCATTCATCCTTCCCGGCCTTCGTCGGTTGGAGTACCGGGGATACGACTCGGCTGGGATTGCCACGGTCTCCGACGGGTCGCTGAACGTCAGGAAGACGACCGGCAAGATCGCCGACCTCGAGGCGTTGCTCGCGTGCGACCGGCCCAAGGGCGCCCTGGGCGTCGGCCACACTCGGTGGGCGACTCATGGCAGGCCGTCGGATGCCAATGCGCATCCTCACGTCGATTGCCGTTCCCAGGTCGCCATCGTCCACAACGGGATCATCGAGAACTACCGTGAGCTTCGAAAGATGCTGGCGGCGGACGGGCATCGGTTTCGCTCTCAGACCGACACGGAAGTCATCGCGCACCTCATCGAGAGCTACCAGGGCGACGGGCTCGTCCCGGCAGTTCTGCGCGCGGCCAGAGACCTCCAGGGCTCCTTTGCGATCGCCTGTGTCGCGGCTGATGCTCCGAACACCCTGGTCGTGCTCCGATGCGGCAGCTCACCGCTCGTAGCGGGATTCGGTCGCGATGAGATGTTCGTCGCCTCGGACATCCCGGCGCTCCTGGGGCGGACGCGGGACATCCTCGTCCTCGACGACGGAGAGCTCGCGGTGCTGACTCCCGACGGCATCGCGGTGCGCACGCTGGACGGCGTTCCCGTTCGGCGATCACGGCCGAGCTCGCCGGCCTTAACCGACTGTGCTTCGTGGCTTGCGGCACCTCGTGGCACGCCGCGTTGGTCGGGAAATACCTGGTCGAAGCGTTTGCACGGCTGCCGGTCGAGGTCGACATCGCCTCGGAATTTCGCTACCGCAAGCCCGTCGTCGACGGCCGGGTGCTCACCGTTCCGATCTCCCAGTCCGGCGAAACCGCCGATACCCTCGCCGCCCTCCGCGAGGCAAAGGACCACGGCTCTCGGGCGGTCGCGATCTGCAACGTTGTGGGCAGCTCGTTGGCGCGAGAAGCCGACGGCGTGGTCTACACCCGGGCCGGCATCGAAATCGGCGTCGCCTCGACGAAGGCGTTCACGGCTCAGCTCGTGGCGGTCACGCTCCTCGCGCTCAAGCTCGGCCTTGCGCGAGGCTTCGCTGATCCGGCGGTGGTGCGTCAGGTGGTCAAAGGGCTGGCTGAGCTGCCGGATCTCTTGACGGTGGCGCTCCAGCAGAGCGACGCGATCCGAAGGATTGCGGAGCGATTCGTCGATCGGAACCACTTCCTCTACTTGGGACGCGGGATCACCTTTCCGCTAGCCCTGGAGGGAGCGCTCAAACTCAAGGAGATTTCGTACGTCCACGCCGAAGGGTATCCGGCTGGAGAGATGAAGCACGGACCGATCGCCCTCATCAACTCGCGCATGCCGGTCGTCGCCATCGCCCCGAAAGGATCGACGTACAAGAAGATCACCAGTAACCTCGAGGAGATCAAGGCCCGAGACGGCATCGTGATCGCGGTCGCGACCGAGGGCGATGACGAGATCGGGACCACCGCGGATTTCGTGATTCCCGTTCCGCCGATTTTGGAGTGGCTCCAACCTCTTCTGGTCGCCGTTCCGCTTCAGCTTCTCGCGTACCACTTGGCCGTGTTACGCGGCTGCGATGTGGACCAGCCTCGGAATCTCGCCAAGAGCGTGACCGTAGAGTGATCACACTCCACGACATGACCGCCGACCCCTACCCATGATCATCAAGCTCGCGATGCTGGAAGGACTCTCG